>PBDC01000046.1 GCA_002717185.1 Rhodospirillaceae bacterium | reverse complement strand
AACGGTAATCATGAGCGTCCTCTTTTGTTCGCATCGGCCGCGTTTCACCGCGTCCGGGATCGAACAACCGCGTCTCCTGCTTTATCTCCCCGCCATCCTCGATGATTTTAATCTGACGCACAGCCTCGTATTCGATGGCTTGGCGCATATAGCGGATCGAGTTGAGGTTCTTTATCTCGCATCGAGTACCCAACACCTCACCCGGCCGTCGCACTGAAACATTAGCGTCCGCGCGTAACGATCCCTCTTGCATATTGCCGTCACACGACCCGATATAGCGCAAAATCGCGCGTAGCTTGGAGACGTAGGCTGCCGCCTGTTCAGCCGACCGCATGTCCGGCTTGGAGACTATCTCCATCAAGGTCACACCAGAACGGTTCAGGTCAATATAGGTTTTGGTCGGGTGCCGGTCGTGCACCGATTTGCCGGCATCCTGTTCCAAGTGCAATCGCTCAATACCAATCGTCCGCGTTTCGTTATTTGGCAGATCGATAACGATGGCGCCCTCGCCGACAATTGGCTCCTCATATTGTGAGATTTGGTAGCCCTGCGGCATGTCGGGATAAAAATAGTTTTTGCGAGCGAAGATGGACTGCAAATTGATCTGGGCATCCAAAGCGAGGCCCGTCAGCACCGCCTGTTCCACGCATTTCTCATTGAGCACGGGCAACATACCTGGCATCCCCGCATCGACAAAGCTTACCTGCTCGTTCGGTTCGGCACCAAAGGCAGTCGCCGCACCAGAGAATAGTTTGGCGTCGGCGATCACCTGAGCATGGACCTCCAGCCCAATCACCATTTCCCACTCTCCAGTGTGGCCCCTGAGCAGATCGGACATCAACTGCCTCCCGCCATCAGTTTCGGGGTCGCCGTAAAGTTGGCCGCGTCTTCAAGCGCCTGACCAATCTTGAATACCGTCGCCTCGTCGAAGGGCTGGCCGATAACGTGCAAGCCGAGCGGCAGTCCATCACCTGACAGCCCCGAGGGCACGGAAATGGCCGGCAGACCTGACATCGAAGCCGGAACTGTCAGTACATCGTTAAGGTACATTGCGATAGGGTCGTCCATCTTATCACCCTGCGCAAAAGCGGCACTCGGCGTTGTTGGCGTAAGAATTGCGTCAACTTTCTCCCAAGCTTCGTGAAAATCCTGCGCGATCCGGCTTCGAACCTTCTGCGCTTGCAGATAATAGGCGTCGTAGTATCCCGCTGACAGAACGTAAGTGCCGATCATGATGCGGCGTTTGACCTCGGCCCCGAATCCTACTCCCCGCGTTTTCTCGTACATCTCCTGTAGCGAGGTGCCGTCCACCCGCAATCCATATCGAACCCCGTCATAGCGCGCTAAGTTAGATGACGCCTCCGCCGGTGCAACGATATAGTACGCGGGCAGCGCGTATTTAGTGTGCGGCAGGCTAATCTCAACAATTTCCGCTCCTGCCGCTTTAAGCCAATCGATCCCCTTTTGCCACAAAGCGTCGATTTCCGCCGGGGTCTCGTCAAGGCGGTACTCGTTGGGGATGCCAACCTTGAGACCCTTCAATTCGCCTCCGAGTCCGACTTCGTAGTCCGGCACCGGCAGATTGACGCTTGTAGTATCCTTCGGATCATGCCCAGCCATCGCACCTAACATAATGGCAGCATCTTGCACCGTCCGTGTCAGCGGTCCCGCCTGGTCGAGTGATGACGCAAACGCGATGATACCCCAGCGGGAGCAGCGGCCATAGGTCGGTTTCATTCCGACTATGCCACAAAAGGCTCCCGGCTGGCGGATCGACCCGCCAGTATCCGTTCCTGTCGAAGCCAGCGCGCCGCGCGCAGCGACAATCGCTGCCGAGCCACCAGACGAACCGCCTGGTACGAGCTTAGCCGCAGGATCCCTTGCCCTTTGCCATGGGTTCAGTACCGGCCCAAAATAGCTAGTCATGTTAGAGGAGCCCATTGCGAACTCGTCCAGGTTTGTCTTACCCAGCATGACCGCGCCGGCATCCCACAATTGGCGCGTTACAGTCGACTCATATTGCGGAACAAAGCCTTCAAGGATACGGCTTCCGGCGGTGGCCTGAACGCCTGTTGTGCAGAAAAGATCCTTGATCGCGATTGGCAATCCATTGAGCGTTCCACCCTCGCCTCGCGTACGCCGATCGTCTGCCGCTTGCGCCATGCTGCGGGCAGCGTCGGGCGTCTCCAAGATATAACAATTCAGATCCCGTACCGCCTCAGTCGCAGCGATATGCGCCTCTGTCAGTTCAACGGAGGAAAATTCACCAGCCACCAGCCCATCGCGCGCCTGCGCCAACGTTAAATCCGTCAACGCAGCCATCACTCGACTACCTTTGGTACAACGAAGAAGTGCTCGGCTTCGTCCGGAGCGTTGGCGAGCACCTGCTCAACCCGGTCACCATCATCAACTTGATCGGTCCGTTTAAATGGCTCCTTTTCAACGACAGAAGTCATCGGCGATACGCCCTTCGTCTCCACCTCGTTTAACTGCTCGACCCAACCCAGGATGTTGTTAAGTTCTCCCGATAGTGGCTCGAGAGCGTCTTCATCAACCCGTATCCGGGCCAAGATGGCAATTCGGCGCACCGTTTCCTTATCAAGCGACATATGCTAGGTCTCCGGGTATTGGCGGCGCGGAACCTATCACCGGTCCTGAATGGCGACAAGAGCCGCTTCAGCGTGCATTATACCGCTAGTCAAACCCGGCAAACTTGTCCGATAGATCAACGAAAACATGCCCATCTGCTATTTAGAGGAACTGCGATCTGTGATGCGCCCTGGTACCCGCCTACTCGGCCTTGACCTCGGCTCGAAGACGATAGGGCTCGCCATTTCTGATCCGGCCCTTATGGTCGCCAGTCCAATCGATACGATCCGCCGGACTAAGTTCGGTAAAGACGCGACCGAGATCGAACAATTGATCGCGAGCCGCGACGTCGGGGGGCTGGTACTCGGTCTGCCGATCAATATGGACGGTTCAGAGGGACCACGCTGTCAGTCGACACGCCAATTCGCTGCTAACCTGGACCAGCGCGGCACAGAGCAACCCATCGCGTTCTGGGACGAACGCCTCTCGACGGCAGCAGTCGAACGCGTGTTGATAGACGAAGCCGACATGTCACGGCGAAAGCGTGCCAGCGTGATCGACAAGATGGCAGCCGCATACATTCTACAAGGCGCACTCGACAGACTTCAGAAGATCACCGATGACGCCTGATCAGATTTCACATGCAGCAGAGACTTTCGCGAGAGCACGGCGTGAAGGTGTACAATTCGACGCCCTTCCTCCGGATTGCTGTATTCCGGATATGGATCACGGTTACGCGGTGCAGGAGGCGCTGCACGAAAAGCTTGGCGGTCGCATCGTCGGATACAAAATAGGCTGCACGACCGCTGTGATGCAGAAGTTTCTTAACATAACAGAGCCATGTGCTGGCAGCATCCAAGAATCTCACCTCTATATCTCACCAGTCGAACTGCCGCATGACCGGTTTTGCCATGTCGGCGTTGAGTGTGAGATCGCGGTGAGGTTGGCTTGCGACTTATCACCCGACGGGGCTCCCTTCGACCGGAACAGTGTTGCGAACGCAGTTGGCGCATGCATGCCAGCGATCGAAATTGTCGATGACCGCTATGTCGACTATCCGTCACTTAGTGCAGCGACCCTAATTGCCGACGACTTCTTCGGGGCGGGCTGTGTTTTGGGACCAGTATGCACTGATTGGCAGCAGCTTAATCTGGGTGCCGTCAGCGCAGCAATGTCCATAAACGGCAAGGAAGTTGGTACCGGCATCGGTGCCCATGTCATGGGACACCCCTTGGAAGCATTGGCATGGCTTGCCAACACATTTGCGCGGCAAGACCGAGGTCTGGAGAAAGGTCAGATCGTCCTGACCGGTAGCATCGTCGAAACGCAGTGGGTTTCCGTAGCCGATACTGTGACCGTTTCGGTGCATGGTCTCGGTGAGGTCAAAGTCCGTTTCACAAAAAACTAGCCGCCAGCTTTTGGGTGTACTCGACCGTAATTTCGCCAGAGCCGCTTTCCAATTAATGCGACCGCCCTAATTAAATATTCGGTCGATCGGGACAGTTTCGCCGATTAATTAGGATGCCATCCAACGCCCAAGCTTCGATCGCAGGCTTAGAAATTTTCGATATCAAAGGCGAAGTATGCGAACCCGGTATCGCCGGGCAACGAGTGAACCAGACCACTCTAGCACGAACCGTTGCTGTAGGTTCGGTGCAGTATTCGGCCAATGGGACATAGTTTAATTGTTCAGCAGAGGCATCATCAACTCCTATGCCGCCCAGCCGAAACTTATGCACAAACAGCAGATATAAGATTCGAAAAGGCAATATTCCGCCGCCGTATCTCGAGGATCAGAAAAAACATCAGTAGGCACAGTACAATATCGGAAATTCTATGTCGCAATATCTTGCAGCGACCTCGAATCGCTCACTATACTCCCAATTTAATGACCAGTGTCCAGACAGCGCCCGATATAGCGCTTTACCGCTTTCCCCACCGACACCTTCTCGGCATTGAAGGCCTTTCAGCCTCCGAAATAAACGCAATTCTGGACCTAGCCGATGCCTATGTGGCACAGAATAGGCGGCCCGATAAGAAGTCTGATTTGCTAAGAGGCCGCACTGTCATAAATCTTTTCTTCGAAAACTCTACGCGCACCCAAGCCTCGTTCGAGCTCGCTGGCAAACGCCTCGGCAGCGATGTCATGAACATGTCAGTCTCGACAAGTTCGATCAAAAAAGGCGAGACCATGATCGATACGGCGATGACGCTCAACGCGATGCACCCCGACGTGTTAATCGTGCGCCATCCCGATGCGGGGGCCGTGAAGCTGCTGTCGGAAAAGGTCAATGCCTCTGTCATCAATGCCGGAGATGGACGACACGAGCACCCTACACAAGCGCTGCTCGACGCGTTGACAATCTTGCGCCGTCGCGGCCGCCTTCAGAATCTAATCGTCGCGATTTGCGGCGACGTGATGCACAGCCGGGTTGCGCGATCGAACATTCATCTACTTACCACAATGGGAGCCCAGGTTCGTGTGGTTGCACCGCGCACACTTCTACCAGCGGCCATCGATCGGTTCGGGATCGAAGTCTATCACGACATGCGCGAAGGACTTACCGACTGCGATATCGTGATGATGCTGCGTTTACAAACCGAGCGGATGCGAGGCACTTTTGTTCCGTCTATCCGCGAATATTTTCACTTCTTCGGCCTTGATAATGAGAAACTATCCTACGCGAAGGATGACGCTTTCGTCATGCATCCCGGTCCAATGAACCGCGGCGTCGAAATTGATTCTCAACTGGCCGACGACATTGATCGGTCCGTGATACGCGACCAGGTGGAGATGGGCGTTGCCGTCCGCATGGCCTGCCTGGACCTGCTGACACGCACGGAAATCGCGAGCTAACTGGCCAATGACGAAACGAACGGCCTATCTGAACGCACGATTGCTTGACCCAGCCAGCCAATTGGACGTAGTCGGAGACCTTTTGGTTGAGGACGGCAAGATCACTGATTTTGGGCCGGGAACATTCAAGGCTGGTATGCTCAGTCCTAATCAAACAGTCGATTGCGAAGGTCTCTGCTTATCACCGGGTCTGTTCGATATCCGCGTGCAGGTGCGCGAACCGGGGGAGGAACACAAGGAATCAATTGCGACGGCCAGCGAGGCAGCCGCAGCCGGTGGTGTGACGGCTATGTGCTGTCTTCCGAATACTGACCCCGTGATCGATGATGTCTCCGTGCTGGAATTTATTGCTAGACGCGCACGCGAAATTAAATCCGTAAAGCTGTTTTGTTATGGCACACTGACCCGGGGCCTTGACGGCAGGGAATTGACCGAAATGGCGCTCTTGTCAGAGACAGGTGCTCTCGCATTTACCGACGGTGTCAAGTCGGTTCATGACCCACTCGTCCTCCGCCGTGCCCTCAGCTATGCGCGCACCTTCGATCTCCTGATTGTGCAACATCCCGAGGAAGAAAGGCTTAGTGACGATGGGGTGATGAACGAAGGCGAGGTTGCGACACGTCTTGGCCTTCCTGGGATTCCTGCGGTCGCCGAGGTAATGGCAATCGAGCGCGATCTCCGAATTCTGTCCCTGACCGGCGGACGCTATCATGTCGCTCATGTGTCTACCGCTGCCGGTATCGATGCGATTCGCAAAGCAAAACGTGACCGATACAACGTCACCTGCGATACCGCACCTCACTATTTCGCGCTCAACGAAACGGCGGTCGGCGACTACAGGACATTCGCCAAGGTCTCCCCGCCATTGCGCGACGAAGCTGACCGTCGTGCTGTCGTAGAAGGGCTTGCTGACGGCACGATCGACATTATCGCCAGCGACCACGCCCCGCATGACGAGGATTCCAAGCGACTCCCATTTGCGCAAGCGGAGTTCGGTATAATCGGTCTGGAGACGCTTCTCCCTTTGACGCTCGAGCTTTACCACAATGGCGATCTTTCACTGCTTGATGCCCTGGCTAAGATCACCAGCAAGCCCGCTGATTTGCTTGGCTGTCCCTTTGGTCGATTAGAACGTGGAGCGCCGGCAGACCTGCTTCTTTTCAATCTAGAAAAGCCGCGCCAGATTGAAGAGAAAACCTTTCGCAGCAAGTCGAAGAACTCACCATTCGACAAGCGGCCCGTACAAGGTGTCGTAATGCGGACCGTGGTCGAAGGACGTGCTATTTTCACAGCAGTACCATAAACCTTCATGTTTGATAGCGACCCAACAAGCATCGCGATTACTGTGAGCTTGGGCTATCTGCTCGGCTCCATACCGTTCGGCCTATTGTTAACGAAATTAGCCGGCCTGGGCGACGTCCGAGAGATCGGTTCCGGCAGCATAGGGGCGACAAATGTGCTGCGGACCGGTAATAAGCTTCTAGCTTTGGTAACGCTGGCCCTCGATAGTGGCAAAGGTGCCGCCGCAACCTTCGCAGCGTGTTATCTGGCCCCGGAATTGGCGCCGGTCGCGGCGGTGGCAGCGGTTTTGGGGCACCTTTTCCCTGTATGGCTAAGGTTTAAGGGTGGCAAAGGCGTAGCAACGATGCTGGGGGCCTTGGCGGCCCTGGCCTGGCCTGTAGGGCTTTCAGCCGGCCTTACCTGGCTAGTGGTGGCCGCCATTTTTCGCATTTCCTCCCTATCGTCGCTTATCAGTATTGCCCTATCGCCAGCCTTTGCCTGGTACTGGAACGAACCAATGGTTGCAATCGCTGCTGGCGTACTTGTCCTTTTCGTCTGGTACAGGCACAAACAAAATATTCAGCGCCTGCTCGCCGGTGAGGAACCTAAAATTGGCAAGAAAACCTAAGGGTTTCTGCGAGCAAAAAATCACGAGGTCCTGCTACTACCACAACTTATGAAATAGCTGAAATACGCCTGCAAGCTTAAACCCAGGACCTTTCAGGTCGGGTCCGTAATATCCTTGCAGCTTATCTAGTTGATTATTTCAGTGTCGAAGCCGGGTTGTTGAAATCAGGGAGGAACATACGCGCGGAAATACCGGACTGCTATCCAGCAGCTCAGTCCTCTTAAAACGCACAAATTTCTTTTTAAAATTGAATTCAATTATTTTTATCACGTTAAAACTTTAATATTTATTGGTAGTTGACGATACAGAGTGTTGACGAACCGAACACACGGTGCCAATTGTGACACCCAACGCTGATTAATGGTTACTTTTGCAGTATCTACTGAACAAACATTGAGCACCTTGAAACGATAATGAATGTCGTTGTTGTAGAATCGCCGTCCAAGGCAAAAACGATTAATAAATACCTGGGTTCCGATTTCCGCGTCCTTGCCAGTTACGGACATGTGCGGGATCTGCCGCCGAAGGATGGCTCCGTGCGCCCGGAGGAAGATTTCTCACTAACATGGCAGACGGACCCAAAGTCAAAGAAGCGCCTCGATGATATAGCCGCCGCTCTCGAGGGTTCCGGAAATCTATATCTGGCTACAGATCCAGATCGCGAAGGCGAGGCGATTTCCTGGCATGTGCAACAGTTGCTAGCTGATCGGGATGCTCTCGATGGTGTCGACGTAAAGCGTGTTGTTTTCCACGAAATCACGAAGGACGCTGTCTTAACAGCGATGGCCAATCCACGAGAGCTCAACCGGGAATTAATAGACGCCTATCTGGCCCGCCGCGCACTGGACTATCTCGTCGGGTTTACACTCTCACCCGTATTGTGGCGCAAGCTACCGGGGTCGCGGTCCGCAGGGCGCGTGCAATCTGTCGCTCTGCGCCTAATCTGCGAACGCGAAGCAGAAATCGAGGCATTCAAGTCAGACGAATACTGGACACTTGAGGGGCAATTCCTCTCCGCCGAGAGTGAAGCCTTTACTGGGCGTTTGACCCATTTAAACGGGCAGAGACTGAGCAAGCTGGGTATTACAACTGAAACTGCGGCGAAGGATGCGGTAGAGGCAGTAAAAGCCGGTGTCTACCGCGTCGCCAAGGTCGAAAAAAAATCTGTCAACCGCAATCCCTCACCTCCCTTCACCACATCGACACTGCAGCAGGAAGCCAGCCGCAAGCTCGGGTTCGGTACTAGCCGCACCATGCAACTGGCGCAGCGTCTCTACGAAGGATTTGACATCGACGGCGAGACCGTCGGTCTCATCACCTATATGCGGACTGACAGCGTGACCTTGAGCGGCGAAGCGATCGCTGGCGCGCGCGCGCTGATCGCAAAGGATTTCGGCGAGGCCTATCTGCCGGCGACACCGCGTGTGTTCAAAACAAAGGCAAAAAATGCTCAAGAAGCACATGAAGCAATCCGGCCGACAGACTTCTTCCGCCGCCCGAAAGATCTGACACATGTTATTGATACGGATCAGTTACGGCTTTACGAGTTGATCTGGAAGCGGTCAATCGCTAGCAGCATGAAAAGCGCAGTGTTGGACCAGATGGCCGTGGACGTCATGTCGGCGGACAAGGCGATAACACTACGGGCCAATGGCAGCATAGTGAAGTTCGACGGTTTCTATACTCTTTACCGCGAAGGCAGCGATGACGCCGAGCCCAGTGAAGAGGGTAACAGACGTCTGCCTCCGCTGAAGGAGGGCGAGCAAGCATCGCTTAAAGATGCTGCAGCCGAGCAGCACTTCACGCAGCCACCGCCGCGCTACACAGAAGCTAGCCTCGTTAAAAATATGGAAGAGCTCGGCATTGGTCGCCCATCCACCTATGCCTCGATTCTCAAGGTACTCCAGGATCGCGATTACGTGAGGCTGGAGAAGCGGCGGTTCACACCGGAAGACCGTGGCCGGCTGGTCACCGCTTTTCTGTCAAACTTCTTCCGGCGTTATGTGGAGTACGGCTTTACTGCTGATATGGAGGAGCAGCTCGACGATATTTCTGGCGGCCGAATAGATTGGAAAAAAGTTCTACACGACTTTTGGAACGCCTTTTCTAACGCGATTGACGGCACCAAAGATCTAACAATTACGCAGGTCCTTGATACGCTAGATGAAGATCTCGGCCCACATTTCTTTCCAGCCAACGAAAATGGCGACGATAGCGGTACACGCAAATGTCCCGGCTGCGAGAATGGCCGGCTTAGCCTCAAACTCGGCAAGTTTGGCGCCTTTATTGGCTGCACCAATTATCCGGAATGCCGCTACACTCGACGCTTTGGCGTCGCCGGCGATGAGGACGACGACATGCTCGCCAGCGGTCCGTTGGTTTTGGGACAAGACCCCGATACGGGCTTAGACGTGGCGTTGCGCAAAGGCCCCTACGGGATCTACCTGCAGGTTGGCGAACAGCTACCAAAAGAAAAGGGGAAAAAGGCACCGCCAAAACCAAAGCGGTCATCCCTGCCAAAGGACATGTCACCCGACACTGTCACCTTGGAAATTGCGTTGAAATTGCTTTCGCTACCGCGCGAAGTCGGTGCTCATCCTGAAACGGGTGATATGATTAAGGCCGGAATTGGACGCTTCGGCCCTTACATCAAGCTGGGACCAAAATACACTTCGCTCAAGGATGGCGATGATGTTTTGTCCATCGGTCTAAATCGTGCGGTAACCCTACTTGCTGAGGCAAAGTCGCGCACGAGCGGGAGAGAATTGGGCAGTCATGAAGATAAACCGGTCACCGTTCGCAAAGGCCGGTTCGGTCCATATGTCAAATGGGGCAAGATCAACGCAACGCTGCCCTCCGGCTCCGAAATGGACGTCGTAACGTTGGAAGAAGCCATCGCATTGGTTGAAGAAAAAGCAGCGAAGGCCGCGACAAAGAAGACAGCAAAAAAGAAGCCTGCTAAGAAGAAGCCTACTAAGAAATCCGCAAAGAATAGGAAGACTGCGAAGAAGGCCGAAGTAAAGCCAGCGGACGCGGGTGAGGCGGACTGACGGCGTTGGCCAAGCCCTCTCCTCTTTCGAAGCGGAAAATACTCGAATTCATCAAAGAAAGTCCGACCCCCGTCGGCAAACGCGAAATCGCTCGCGCGTTCAACATCCGCGGCGGTGCGCGGATTGCGCTAAAAGCAATTCTCAAAGAACTGCAGAACGAAGGTCATCTTGACAAAGAACGTCGACGGGTTCGTCCCTCAGGCGATCTACCCCCCGTCATTGTTGTTGAAATCATTGGCACCGATAGCGATGGCGAAGTCCTATGCCGGCCGACACGATGGCAAGAAGACGACCCACTTCCAGCTATATATCTGAACTCTGCGCGAACTGGAATCAGCGCCCCCGGACCACGCGACCATCTCCTTGTTCGGGTGAAGAAAACCGCGTCGAACGTATATGAAGCGAACACGATCCGCCTGCTTGGCAAGGGCACAAGCATCGTAGTCGGCGTTTACGAACGGCGCGGCACTCACGGAACAATCCGCCCGACGACGCGGAGCAAGAAACGAGACGTCCGCATCGCATTAGAAGACAGCAAGAGCGCCCATGACGGCGAAGTTGTCACCATCGAATATTTAAACGGTGGCCACAGCACCACACGCAAAGCACGGGTAGTGGAACGCATCGGCCCAATTTCCGACCCTAAAACTTACAGCCTTATAGCTATCCATAGTCGGGAAATTCCAGTTGCGTTCGATGGTGAAGCGATGGCGCAGGCTGAAAGTTCCGGACCGATGACGCTAGGCAAGCGCACCGACCTAAGGGATTTGCCGCTGGTCACGATCGATGGAGCTGATGCCCGCGACTTTGACGACGCCGTCTGGGCCGCTCCAGACGAGGAAAATTCAGGAGGCTGGCGCCTTGTCGTCGCGATAGCGGATGTCGCCAGCTATGTTCTGCCAGGTGATCCACTAGACAAGTCAGCTGCAAGGCGTGGGACATCGGTCTATTTTCCTGATCGTGTCGTCCCCATGCTGCCAGAAGCACTATCTAACGGCTGGTGCTCGCTTGTCCCTAAAGAGGATAGACCGTGTATCGCTGCAGACATCAGAATAGACGCGCAGGGGAATATCCAAAGCCATCGGTTCCTGCGCGGCTTGATGCGTTCAGCCGCCCGGCTCACCTACGAGCAAGTTCAAGCCGCCCGGGATGATCGCCCGGACGAGCGCACTGAGCCGTTGCTAAAATCTGTTATCCGGCCGCTATACGGCGCCTACGAAGCTCTGCTTCGCGGCAGAGATAAACGTGGGACACTAGACCTCAACCTGGCAGAGTTACAGATCTCACTGGGCGAAAACGGTCAAGTCGCCACAATCAGGCCAACCGCTAGGCTCGACAGCCACCGCCTCATCGAGGAATTCATGATAACGGCCAATGTTGCCGCTGCCGAAAGCCTGGAAAACAAAGGGGCGCCCGTGATGTACCGGATTCACGAGCCCCCTTCTCCAGAAAAGCTCGAAGGCCTGCGGCAATCGCTCGCCTCGCTCGGCTATAAGCTGCAGAGCGGGAGCGGTATCCGCCCCATGCATTTGGGCGGCATCCTTGCGCAGGCAAACGATAAAGGGCATGAGGAACTGGTCAGCAATCTCATCCTCCGTAGCCAGTCGAAAGCCATTTATAGCCCCGAGAACGCAGGACATTTCGGGCTCGCATTACAACGCTATTGTCATTTCACGTCACCAATTCGCCGCTATCCTGATATTCTTGTCCATCGTGCCCTAATTGCAGCACATAAACTTGGTGCAGGCAGTTTGACCGAGAACGAAGCCGACCGGTTCGTTGAACTTGGCGAGAAGACATCGATTTACGAGCGACGGGCCGAAGCAGCAGAACGAGAGGCGAAAGATCGCTACATTACCGCCTTTCTTTCCGACCGGATCGGTGCCCAGTTCGGCGGGCGAATCACGGGCGTTACACGGTTCGGTCTGTTCGTTACCCTAGATAAAATCGGAGCCGATGGGCTGGTTCCGATCAGAACGTTGCCGAACGATTATTACGACCACAACGAGACGGAACACCGACTGACCGGTCGGGACAGCGGCTTGACCTATACGCTCGGCAAAACTGTTCTAATTAAACTCCAGGAAGCCAATATCAATACTGGAGGCCTTGTCTTCGAGTTAATCGAAGGTGGTGCTCAACTCCAGAGTGACAAGCGACCTGTCCGAAAAGGAAAGCAGCGATCACGCAGAAAAGGGCGCCGCCGGCGGCAATAATGCTGACCTATAGAAATTCAGCGGCGGACCGTCTAACTTCGCGGTTTGAATAGGATCAGATGATCAGTGGTCCGGGATAACATGTCGTCCACACCTATTAGAACAAGCCTTTCCCGTCGGGCAATAAGCGCACAGCTATTGCTACGCTATCTGGTCGTGACGACACTCTTGGGACTTTCCGCCTGTACGACCCCGGAAGCGAGAAACCCGGGAACAGCGGAAAAACCAGCCAAAAGTTCTGAAGTTGCGCAAATGTACGCAACAGTTTTGGACAATGTTCACAAAATGTATCTAGATGAGTTATCCGTGGCAAAATTGGCCCTGACCGGTCTCGCGGGGCTCTCGAAGTTGGAGCCCGGAGCCGCTGTGCTTCGCAAAGAAAACCACGTCATCCTGCAAATAAACGGTATCTCAGTCGGCCATTTCGTAGCCGCGCCGCCAAACGATACGGAGGGCTGGGCGTCCGCTATGGACGGTCTCATAAAAACCGGTCGACAGGCCTCAAGAAAGTTGGCCAAAGCGGACAACGAAGCGATTTACAAAGTCACAATCGATGCCATTCTAATCGACCTCGACCGGTACACCCGTTACGACGGAAGGCAGGCCGGACGCCGTAACCGCGAAGCTCGGGAAGGCTTTGGCGGTATTGGTGTCTCCATGGCTAGTCACAACGAAGGTGCGCTAATCAAATCGGTCACGCCGGGTCTGCCAGCCAGCAAGGCTGGCGTCGTGACAGGAGATATTTTCGTCAATATTGATGGTACGCCGCTTCGGGGCATGTCTTTTCGGCAAATCTTGCGTTTACTTCGAGGGCCGCTTGGCGAATCGGTGCAAGTGACGGTGCAGCGAGGAAACCAGTCCGATCCGCTTGTTCTAGCGATCTCTCGTGCAAGGATTATTCCGGCGACCGTGTTCTACCAAGCGCGAAACCGCTATGCCTATCTGCGGATGACCGGTTTCAATCAGGACACAACAAGCGAACTACGCAATAATGTCCAGAAGGCCGTGCAAGAGTTCCACGGCTCACTCGACGGAATCGTAATTGACTTACGCGGTAACCCAGGTGGCTTACTCGACCAAGCAGTAAGTGCGGCTGACCTATTCCTTCCAACGGGACGAATAAGTACGACGCGCGGGCGGCATCCAGATAGCCTCCAGCTTTTCGACGCTTCGGAAGTTGAAATCGCACATGATATTCCCATCGTACTTCTGTTGGACGGAGCTTCCGCATCCGCTTCCGAAGTTCTAGCCGCGGCCCTGCAAGACCACGGACGTGCTGTCTTGATAGGTAGCAACAGTTTCGGCAAGGGGACGGTGCAGACCGTGATTCGTCTGCCAAACGAGGGAGAGTTGATCCTGACTTGGGCTCGCCTGCATTCCCCTTTGGGGTTCGACCTCAACCAAATTGGGGTTATTCCAACCTTATGCACCAGCGGGGCCAAAGATATTGCCGCAGTTCTAAAGCGGGAATTTGGTGAACCAGCGCCACGGGCAGAGATCGCAGCAAGCCAACCGATGACCAATAAGGCACGTGTCACAGCGGGCAAAAAATGCCCATGGCAGCCGCAGCAGGATGACGATATTGACATCGCATTAGCCAAAAAAATTCTGCGGAAACTGGAACTTTATAAACACGCGCTGAGGCACTCCGCGCCGACCGCGGGGAGTTAACCCATGCCGAGTCACCGATCGACTGCGCCGTCGAATCGTCCTGTCAGACCGAAAGACGCCGCGAGCGTTGTTTTATTGCGCGGGTCGCGCCTCGACCCAGAGGTATTGCTTGGGCGGCGGCGGCTGAACGCGCGTTTTATGCCAGGGATCTACGTATTTCCTGGCGGCCGCGTTGATCACTCCGATTATCGGCACGCGGCAGCGGCAACGATCCAAGAAAATGTCTTGCAAAAGCTGCGACGGCAATGCTCTGAGAGCCGCGCTAAAGCGCTTATTTGGGCCGCCTTGCGCGAAACATGGGAGGAATCGGGTCTCCTGATCGGTCAATCGGGACTTATTGCTCCTTCTGGCAATTCTGATTTACATGCTGCCTATATGAAGGCGGGACAGGTGCCGATTTTGAGTGGTCTCGACTACATCGCTCGCGCCATCACACCTACCCGCAATCCGATCCGGTTCGATACCCGCTTTTTCTTAATCGACGGTGCCCGCACCTCTGGCAGGCTACGCCATACGAGCGAACTGGAAGATATAGGTTGGCGCCGCGTGTCTGAGGCGCTCGAAGCATTCGACCTTATGAATGTAACCCGTTTCGCGCTTTTGGAGGCAATGACTTTGTGGCGCGAAGACGTACCTCTCAATCCCAGGCGACAGGTGCCACGGCTGTCGACCAGGGTGAACGCAAAGCTCATCACGATGGAATAGGCTTGACTTGCAGTGGCCGACCGCTAATGTGCCTCGCTTAATACTATCGCTATTTCGGACAAACGGGACGATCGATCATGGCAAAGCCGAGCACGATCCTGATCAAAATGGTCAGTTCTGCAGACACGGGATATTACTATGTCACGAAGAAAAACCCGCGGACACAGACCGAAAAGCTGGAAATGAAAAAGTACGATCCGGTCGTTCGTAAGCATGTGGTTTTCAAGGAAGGTCGCATCAAATAAGCAATCACAGGATGGACCTTAAACACCAAAAAGCCGCTCAAATGAGCGGCTTTTTGGTGTTTAAACCAGATTCCCCACTTTCTTTAAAACGCCCCCTGCCCCAAGGGCCTCTAGCAAAGTCAAATTTTTAATATCCTTCTTCTGCAGTCAAACAATGGGCGAAACTCAGCTATTACGTTTCTTAGCGAGAAGCTTCTCGTTCGTCCATCGCATCAGAGCAAACGCGAATTCACTCACCGAGCAACCATCCGCTAAGTCAAAATTAATCGTTATGTTAATTTCACCAGCCGGATGCAAAAGACCAAACGATTTACTCGGACCAAACACGGATGGATCGCACGTTTTCACTAACAAGCTTACGATTAAGAACGTCTCTGAAGGTCAGCGACCCTGATGCCCCTTCCGTTTGCTTGCTAATTCTGCACACAAAAGGTGATTCGGTTTTATAAATTTATTGTTAATAATCTAGTCTTTCAAAGAACAGTACATAGTGTTCAAATTAATATGGCTAATTATGAGGTAGATACCTTTTGATGCGTATAGGCGTCGATGTCGGAGGCACAAAAATAGAAGCGATCGCAATGGGTGCTAACGGTGAACTCTTGGTTCGCGAACGCATCGAGACGCCTGCTAACAATTATTCTGCAGCGGTTGAGGCGATCGCATCACTCGTCGAAAAGGTTGAAACACTTGCTGGAATGCGATGTTCCGTCGGTTTTGGAATCCCTGGCACAATCTCACCCACCACGCAACGGGTAAAGAATGCCTACAATTCGCCATTCAACGGATACCCTCTCGACAGGGATCTCGAACAGCGGCTTAATCGGCCTGTAAAAGTGGCAAACGATGCAAATTGCTTCGCGTTATCGGAGGCAATGGACGGTGCCGCTGCCGGGGTCAGTACCGTCTTCGGGGCCATCCTTGGCACCGGATGCGGCAGTGGGATTGTAATTGATGGCACAGTTCAAGTGGGCGCCAACGCTATTGGTGGGGAATGGGGCCATAATCCATTGCCTTGGATGTACCCTGAAGAACAGCCCGGGCTACAATGCAGTTGTGGCTTAAAAGGATGTATCGAAACTTTTCTGTCCGGAACCGGCTTTGCGGCGCATCATGAGGCTGAAACAGGATGCCGTTTGACGCCGCTGGAAATCGCCGATAGGGCCGCTGTTGGCGATATGACCTGTGACGAGAGCCTGTCACGCTACGAAAACCGACTTGCACGGGCACTGGCCAGCGTCATCAACCTGATCGATCCAAATGTGATAGTGCTTGGCGGCGGTGTTTCAAATATCAAACGCCTCTACGACAACATACCCAAACTGTGGTCGAACTGGGTGTTCTCAGACCAAGTTGAGACAAAATTGCTTCCTCCAACCTATGGAGATTCGAGCGGTGTTAGGGGTGCAGCGTGGCTTTGGCCAGCTAGTGACTGTCCATCATGACGTCCTCGCTCTGCCGCGAATGCCTAAAGGCGTTTGATGGCGACGCGACAAAGGCCCGCTGCCCAGCCTGCAACTCGCCCCGCATAATTACCCATCCTGAACTCACGACACTAACGATTGCACATATTGACTGCGATGCTTTCTACGCCTCAATCGAGAAACGTGACGACCCCGCGTTAAAAGACGTCCCTGTCATCGTCGGCGGTGGTCATCGCGGGGTAGTGTCCGCGGCCTGTTACGTCGCCCGTCTATATGGCGTCCGCTCCGCTATGCCGATGTTCATGGCGCTCAAGGCCTGCCCTAATGCGGTCGTCATTCGCCCTAACATGACAAAGTACAGTGCCGTCGGTGATGAGATCCGTGCCATTATGAAGAACTACACTCCTATGGTGCAGCCCTTGTCAATTGACGAGGCATTTCTCGATTTATCCGGAACGGAAACCCTTCACAAGGGGTCTCCCGCTCGCACCCTCGCCCAGATTGTTAAGCGAATTGAAGACGAAATCGGCGTTACGGGGAGCGTTGGGCTAAGCTACAACAAGTTTCTTGCCAAAGTTGGCTCGGACCTGGACAAGCCGCGCGGCTTCTCAGTAATCGGTCGGTCAGAAGCAAAGTCCTTCCTCGCGTCCCAGCCAGTCAAAGTTATCTGGGGGGTCGGTAGAGCTCTAGGAAGCAAACTCCAGCGCGACGGAATTACGATGGTTGGCCATTTACAAAATATAGACAAGGGCAAACTGGTCGCGCGATACGGTTCTATAGGACATCGCCTTTATAACTTTTCACGGGGCCAAGACGACCGGTCTGTGACGCCCACGTCCGCGCCCAAAAGCATTTCTTCAGAAACAACCTTCGCCGACGATATCTTCAATCTCGAAACGTTGTGCAAACGAGTGTGGCCGCTTTGCGAAAGCGTGGCGGAGCGCTTGAAAAAACGGTCTCTTGCCGGTCGCAGTGTTACACTCAAACTAAAACGAGCGGATTTTCAACTTTTGACTCGCAGCCGTACCCTGTCCCACCCGACCGAACTTGCGGAAGTTATTTATCGCACTGCCGTCGCGTTACTGGAAAAGGAAGCGAATGGCCCTGCATTCCGACTGATCGGCGTGGGCATAGCCGATATCGTAGACGCGGGGGATGCCGATCCGCCGGACCTTCTCCACCAGGAAAAACCAAGGGAGCACAAGGTCGAAGAGGTTTTAGACGCCGTACGTGCCAAACTAGGCCCCAACGCCATCGCCAAGGGACGTCGCATGCTGTAACCGATCTTACGCTAGGTGCTGCGATTAGCAGCCGAGGTCCGGCAAGGCTTCAATCTTCACCAATTTCGCCCTCAGTTTAAAATCGCCATAATCGACGACGTAGCCCATGACAACGCCGTTAGGCTGCACATAAATCGACAGTTCGGTGTCAGGTTGACCATCGAAATTATCTGGTGGGAAATAGGCGACATACATGGGCCAAACCGTTCGCGTTCCAAATGCTGGCTCCAAGAGATCTGCTTCATCTACCTTACGCAACGGCAAAATAGTTGTCGACACGGTTTGCGGCCCTTCCACGGCAGAGCCCTCGAATACCAGCCTTCGGTCCATGCGCTCGTTCCTAGCAGCAGCTTGCATCTGACTGAGCATGAAATCGGTCGGGAACATTGTTCCCGATGGCAATTTCAGAGTCTGTTCTTTTGGTTTTTCAAACATCACACTTCCAGCCCCGCCGCGCACGGAGAGCTCTGCCACACCCTGGATATCCTCAATGAGGGTCCCGTTGCGGCCACGGCGATGAATGAAGCGATACCGTATGCCGTTTTTAGCTTCCCAGGTAACGTTACTGATACTGATATCGACATCTGTCCCTTCAATAGTCGATATACGCAAAAAGTAATGCTGTTTAAGTGCCCAACCATCGCAAGCGTCTGCCCACTCAAATGTCATCCCACCGCCGATATCTTCGACTCCGCCCCCAGGGTCGGCTGATTCCATCTCAAAGACATATACGGCCTTGTGGGGAATAATTTTTATCGGCGTAAACGACAACGCCGGAGGAATCGTTGTTAAAATTACTGCTGCGACAAACAATAAAAAAAGCCAGCGCTTGGCCCCATCAGATGCTTGGCTTCTCCGGCGGGTTTGTAGATCATTAGGCTGTCCTAAAGCAGCTCGCGCTATAACCGAGGAAATTTCCATGTCAAACCGTCGTGTCCTTCTCCTAACCCGAAAATTACCTCAAGCCGTCGAGGCGCGTGCATGTCGTGACTATGACGTTCTGCTCAACATTGATGATTCACAATATGACGCTGATACCCTGATATCCAGCAGCGCGAAAGCAGATGCAATCCTGACCTGTTCCACGGAACAATTCTCTGCCGATATCATCAAAAAACTTGATCCACGGATCAGAGCTATCGCCACCTTTTCCGTCGGATACGAGCATATTGATATCGCGGCTGCTACCGCACACAAGATCACCGTCACCAACACACCGGACGTCTTAACCGACGCGACGGCAGATATTGCTTTGCTATGTCTGCTTGGCGCAGCGCGGCGACAGTGTGAATCGACTGCGATACTGCGCGAAGGCCGCTGGGGTCGTTGGGATGCGACGAGCCTGTTGGGGACTCATATGACAGGGAAGCGGCTCGGCATTCTTGGCATGGGCCGCATCGGCCGGGCCGTCGCGAAGCGTGCACGCGCCTTCGACATGGAGATCCATTACAGCAACCGCTCTCAGCTTTCGCCAGATCTTGAAGAAGGAGCAAAATTCCACCAAAATCCAGAAGACATGCTGCCACATGCGCAATTTCTATCAATTAATTGCCCGTCAACACCAGAAACCCATCATTTTATCAACGCCAAGCGGATCGGCCTGCTGCCTGATCACGCTATAGTCGTTAACACCGCCCGCGGCGATATTGTTGAAGACGAAGCCCTGATTGCAGCAGTCAAATCTGGAAAAATTTCTGGTATAGGGCTCGATGTTTATGAGGGGGAGCCAAATTTTAATTCCGGCTATCTTGAGCTTCCGAACGCGTTCCTAGTGCCCCANATCGGNAGCGCAACCGTGGACACACGCGATGCGATGGGGTTCNGAGCACTCGACAACCTNGATGCCTTTTTTGCCGGTCGAGAGCCAGAAGACAAGCTNGTTTANNGGCGTNGTAAATGTTTTTNCTAATATTTTCAATTATCTATTGGTAAATTTATTTAATTCGACTTAATGATGCAGGCATTAGCATAACCAAAAGAAATAAACGCATTTCTTGGGTGTTGAGCGTTGAAAATGATCCTCGTGGCACAAAACAGCGCCAACACCAATTGGCCCCTGAAACAATCCGGTCTCAGCGGCCATCAACAATTTCTGTTTCGGGGCCGGCGACGCGTTGGACACCCAGGGGACCTAAAAATGCCTGAACGACAGGGGATATCTGTTAAACCATAAAGTACTTACTTAGATCCAAGGGCAGTCGGTTTGATCTAAGGTAGTTTCGCCTGCTGAACCAGCACTTGGCATGGCGGTGCGGTTAGACCCCCTCCGCATAACTTTACAGCCCAGCTGTCGCGAATACCGGCGTCTTCTAGCTCCATGCGAAGTCCCGTCAATGACGCCTTCGCAACGGGTCCTGCTAACAGGCGATACATGGTACGACCATCATTCTCAACCTTTGAAATTGTGGTCTTAATATCCGTATGGCTGGCGCTAAGACGCTCTGCATTCTTCTTGTCACGGAAACTGCCTATAACCAGATAAATGGCCGGGTCTAAAGATTGAACCGGTAATATTTCCACTGGTGCAACAGCGAAATGATCTTGGCGGCCTTTAGTTTGAACCGGCTCATCCAAATCAGAACTGTGCGGCGCTAAAACATTCGGCTGCCAGGTGCCATCCTGTTGGGGTGTTGCCACCGGCTCGGGGACAACTAAGTCTTCGAAATCTATGCCTAAAACAGCCTCGTCGCCATCCCGGGTGACGGTCTCTTTCAAATTGACGGAAGACAAATCGGCTAAAGGCACTTTTGCGCTTTGCGTCACCGCATTGTAGGCTTGCATGTTCGGCACAGGTTCGTCCGAACCACTAACAAACAGGTTCTTATTCGTTACTTCTAATTCTTTCGATAGGTTCCAGGTCGACGCCATGGCATCCCAGGAACTTTCGAAATCACGCCCGTAATCGAGACAAATCTCTTTTCCCTGGAGGATGCGCCAAGTGGCGCAATCCTGGTTCATCGCCAACGATAAGGCATGGTCTCCAACGCCCTTACCAGAGACCACATAACTGACACCTGTCGCGGTCCAGGACGCAATTTGGTAGGCTGACAAGAAGCAACCACCAACCAATAGTCCAAGCGAAATTACCAGGGCCTCCCGCCAAGGCATAATTTATTTCCCTACATATATTCGGCTTTTTTCAAGCCACAAACGGTGTAGCTAAAACGATCCAATGCGTCTTGGCAAGTAAACTCGTTAACTCATTGAAAAAAACTATTTTTCAAGAGGCATATTAACACGTATGTGGAGTTCTTTTAGGTGTCGCTCATCGGCGCCGGCCGGGGCCCCCATCAGGAGATCCTCTGCCTGTTGGTTCATTGGAAAGGCAACGACCTCACGGATATTTGGTTCATCGGCCAAAAGCATGACGATGCGGTCGATCCCAGGGGCCGATCCACCATGTGGCGGTGCTCCATATTTCAAGGCATCGAGCATTCCCCCGAACTGCCTTTCCACCGCTTCCTTATCATATCCAGCCAAGGCGAAGGCCTTGAACATAATATCGGGGCGGTGGTTTCGGATCGCACCAGAAGACAATTCCACCCCATTACAAACAATATCGTACTGATAGGCCTTAATATTTAGCGGGTCGTCCTTTTCCAAAGCCTCCAACCCGCCTTGCGGCATTGAAAATGGATTGTGACTGAATTCTAGCTTTCCGGTATCAGGATCCATCTCGTACATCGGATAATCAACTACCCAGCAGAAATGGAAAGAACCCTCCGCAACCAAATCCAGATCGTCGCCAAACTTAAGCCGCGCTTTGCCAGCCAGTTCCGCCGCCTCCTCAGGAGAACCCGCGGCGAAAAAAACGGCATCACCGTCGGACAAGCCAGTCTCCTCGCGGATCGCAACCACGCGTTCGATATCCAAATTGCGGGCGATCGGCCCCTTCCCTCCGCCGTCTTCGAAGACAATATACCCGAGGCCCGGCGCGCCTTCCTTCCGCGCCCAGTCGTTCATATTATCGAACCAGCTTCGCGGTTTTGCACCACCGCCTGGGGCCGGTATCGCGCGCACAACTGACCCTTTTTCAATAGCTTGTGCAAATATCTTAAACTCAGACTTTCGGAAAGCATCGGTCACATCGACGATTTCTAAAGATATTCTCAGGTCCGGTTTATCGGAACCGTACTTTAACATCGCTTCGTCGAAGGAGATGCGAGGGAAAGGTGGTTTCGTCACGCTGCGACCGTTAGCAAACTCCTCGAACACACCAGCTAAAATCGGCTCCAGAGCGGCGAATACATCCTCCTGCGTGACAAAAGACATCTCGACATCGAGTTGGTAGAACTCCCCAGGCGACCGGTCGGCTCTTGCGTCCTCATCGCGGAAACAAGGCGCGATCTGAAAGTAACGATCGAAGCCCGCGATCATGAAGAGTTGCTTGAATTGCTGCGGCGCCTGCGGCAAAGCGTAGAACTTGCCGGGATGTGTCCGGCTCGGAACCAAAAAATCACGAGCACCTTCCGGCGATGTCGCCGTTAAGATTGGCGTCTGAAATTCGATAAATCCCGCATCAACCATACGCCGCCGGATCGATGCAATAACGTTAGAACGAAGCAGGATATTGCGGTGCATCTGTTCCCGGCGCAGGTCTAGGAAACGATAGCGCAGGCGTATGTCTTCGGGATATCCAGCATCTTGATTGACCGGCATAGGCAATGGGTCTGCCGTCGACTGGACGTCAATGCTCTGAATTTGCAGTTCGACCTCACCCGTCGGGATGCCGGAATTGATCGTTTCTTCGCTGCGACGCACCACCGGACCCGTCACTGTAATGACGGATTCGAGCGAAAGTTCTTCGATTTTGGGGAACAATGGACTGCTGACATCGACGACCACCTGGGTCGTGCCAAAATTATCCCTTAAATCGATGAATAGCAGGTTGCCGTGGTCACGTTTTCGGTCAATCCAACCGGAAAGCCTCGCGTTCGTGCCATCCTGTTGGGCGCGTAATTCACCGCAAGTATGTGTGCGAAAGATGTGCATAATATTTCATGTCGATGAACCGTGATATTCGGCGCGCAAAGGGCACTCATTCCGCCGTCTTGTCAAGACAAGTCGTGACAAAGGTGAGAATCTGCGCGCTTGGTCCTTTTTGCTATTGGCGACTCAGTGTATTTTCCTGTCCATGGAAAATTTGCCCATCTCCTCGTCAGACGCCCTAGCTAAGTTCTGCGAAATTCAAAAAAAATCCAACTACATCACTGTTGATACTGAATTTTTGCGCGATCAGACATATTGGCCACAACTCTGCTTGGTACAGATAGCGGGTTCGGACCAAGCTGCCACAATCGATACACTAGCAACGGATATCGACCTTGCACCTCTTTATGACTTGATGGCGGACCGCGCGCTCCTAAAGGTCTTCCATGCGGGTCGGCAGGATATAGAGATTTTTTTTCATCGGACAGGATCGATCCCGGAGCCGCTATTCGATACTCAAGTCGCCGCCATGGTTTGTGGATTCGGCGATCAAGTCGGCTACGAGGCGCTAATCTCAAAACTCGTGGGAGCCCAGGTCGACAAATCCTCTAGGTTCACAGATTGGTCGCATCGGCCACTGACACAAAAACAACTGAAATACGCGCTGGCCGACGTAACCCATCTGCGCCCAGCATACGAAAAGCTCGCATTTACTCTGGAGAAAAATGGCAGAACGCACTGGCTCGATCAGGAAATGGACATCCTGATGG
>PBDC01000045.1 GCA_002717185.1 Rhodospirillaceae bacterium | reverse complement strand
TTCGCATTCGAACCAAGACTCTAGGGATCTCGCCCTTCGTTATGGCGGCTCAATGGGTGGCACAAAAGTCAAAGCAGCGGTTGGCGTTTTTGAAAATGAAACAAACGGTTCCGGCGGCGTAGCGGGTTCGATTTCCGTTCTGATGCCGATGGGCGTTAGCTTCACGTTTGGTGCATCAGATTCAAGCGACGACGACGGTGGTAATGGCGATACAGCCAATTGGCGTTATGCGAAGGTTGGCTACAAGTTTAAAGGCATGGGTAGTGGCCAAACGCGCTTGTATGCAGAATACAACCAAACCGAAGACGTCAATACTGCTAATTCTGAAGCGAGTTATTGGGGCGTTGGTATTGTTCAAATCATGGAGCCTCTCGGCGCCGAACTATACGGAAGCTTCACGACCTACTCTGCTGAAGCAACAGGTCTCGCTGATCCAGAAGACATCACTCAACTGGTGGCAGGCGCGCGCTTCAAATTCTAAAGCGCCTGCAATCATTTAACGTAGGAGACGTTATACGTGAGGATATTTGGTTGGAGTGTGTTAATCGCGGTAGCGATGACACTGGCGGGGTGCCCACAATATAAGCCCTACCTACCCGAAGAATACAGGGTTCCAGCTGATGAACCGTCGCCAACACTACCCGGGCTATTCACCGGGAAAAAAGGCGGATACGTAATCTACGGAAGATAAAACGAAAACCATTAACCGGCTTCGGGAAACCGAAGCCGGTTTTTTTTTGCCCGTGCCACGTTTAAACCACAACTGGCTCCAGAGCCGAAAAGCATTTTATTAATGCGCCCACATGCGATACCGGCTATCAATTATCGAAGATTATCCTCAAATTTGTTGATCGAACGTGACTTCGAAAACACACCTGCTTTTCCCAACGGTCGTGCAGACAACTGACATCGAAAATGCCGATGTCTTGAACCAAAGGCTCGTGAAAGCAGTTTCGACACTGCAAACGCAGGTTCCGAATACCAAGCCAGATGATTGGGCCTGTTCGGTCTATACGACGCTGCACAGCGAAATCGATCTCCTAGAAATCCATCCGTTCTCCGAGATGAAAACCATCGTACTACGCGAAATCTCGCGCTACGCGGATGCCATGCACATGCATGCACCTGCTGCAAACCTTCGTATCCTCGATGCTTGGATCAATGTTTATGAAACGGGCGATTCACAGGAAATGCACATTCACAAAAACAGCGTTTTCAGCGGCATCTACTACGTCCAAGCACCCGAAGGCTGTTCGGAGGTGATGTTCCGTTCGTCTGAGGCTGACACCATGATCGACCCCCCCAAAACAGCGACGGACGATTTGAATGCGACGGAAGCGTTGTTTCCTGCAATTGCCGGACAAATGATCATTTTCCGGAGCAACCTTCAGCATTGCGTTTTGTCTAATAAAACGGAAGCGCCCCGAGTTAGCCTTTCATTCAACGTAGATATCCACGAATAGCGCCTACAAATCTAAAATTTCACGAATGTGTGTATGATGCCGTAATCGGTGTCACCACCGTTCGCCTATTTCTGACATCGCCAAAGTGCTCACAAAATCAGATACCAACGCCTTTACTAATGAATAAGGCGAGGGAGGACGAAATAAGTTAGCGAAGGTGACATTGTTCATCTAACCATGTATTCCGGCGGGATAGAATTCCGTAGGGAGGCTCAGTAGACCTTTTCTTCCTTACAAGTTGGTCTTACCGCAGGAAGTTGTAGTGATGGTCCCGATACATGTAATCGGCGGTGGCCTCGCCGGCTCAGAAGCCGCCTGGCAGATTGCCCAAGCTGGCTGGCCCGTTGTACTGCATGAAATGCGACCTGTACGCGAAACCGACGTCCATGTAAGTGACGGCTTGGCGGAACTCGTCTGCTCCAATTCCTTTCGTTCCGACGATGCCGAACACAACGCAGTTGGCCTGCTACATGAAGAACTGCGCCGATGCGGTTCTTTGATCATGAGCGCTGGAGACGCCCACCGTGTGCCGGCTGGCGGCGCGATGGCAGTGGACCGTGTCGGTTTCTCACAAGAGGTCACGGCGCGTTTGTCCTCGCATCCTATGGTCACGATCCATCGGAAGGAGATCGACGGGCTCCCACCGAAGGAATGGGACGCGGTGATATTGGCGACAGGGCCCCTCACCTCGCCGTCGCTTAGCGAGGCGATATTGGAGCTGACCGGCGAAGATTCGCTAGCGTTCTTCGATGCTATCGCGCCCGTCCTCTACAAGGATTCGATTGATTTCTCTAAAGCCTGGTTTCAATCACGCTACGACAAGGGCGATGGCGCCGATTACATCAATTGTCCGATGGACGAGCAACAGTACGCCGATTTTATCGGTGCGTTGATCACTGGCGACACGATGCCGTTTCACGAATGGGAAAAAGATACACCCTATTTCGAAGGCTGCCTTCCCATCGAAGTCATGGCAGAACGCGGGACAGAAACGCTGCGCTTCGGCCCAATGAAGCCAGTGGGGCTGACAAACCCGCACACCGGTAGTCGATCCTATGCCGTTGTACAATTGCGCCAGGACAATGCCCTTGGCACGCTCTACAACATTGTTGGTTTCCAAACCAAGCTCAAACACGGCGAACAGATGCGGATATTCCGCTCGATCCCTGGTCTGGAAAACGCGAGCTTTGCGCGGCTCGGGGGCATTCATCGTAACACTTTCATCAACAGCCCCCGCCTGCTCGACGAACGTTTGCGCCTGAAGGCGGCCCCTCGATTGCGCTTTGCCGGGCAAATTACAGGAGTGGAGGGCTATGTCGAATCGGCGGCCTGCGGCCTACTCGCGGGCCGGTTCGCCGTTGCCGAGCGCCGAGGATTGCTCGTTTCACCACCACCACAAACCTCGGCACTTGGCGCCTTGCTCGGCCATATTGTAGGCGGCGCCGACGCAGAGAGCTTTCAGCCGATGAATATAAACTTTGGCCTATTTCCACCGCTCGACACCAAACTAAAAAAGGGACGTCGCGGACGACGTGACCGGCGTGCCGCCTTTTCACAACGCGCTCTCGAAGCTACGGACGAATGGATCCGTACCCAAGCAACCCTTCAATAACGCCCTTTCAGCTTGGCCCAGGTCAATCGCCACGCGATCATCGGCTCCGGCAGCGCAAGTTGCGGATTAAAAGGATTAAAACCAGCTTTTTTCAATCGCCTCAGATGGATGTCCGCATAGCGCGCCTGCAACAGGACCGGAAGCGCTTTTCGGTCGATCCTCGGCTGTAGCGTCCGCGCTTCCTGAAGCAAATCCGCGGCAATTTTTGACAGCGCCCACACCGCTTGATTTAGCGCATCGCTCGATTTCAAGTCGAGCAGCTCACGCGTTTTTACACCATGCCTTTCCAGCAACTCTCTCGGCAGGTATTGGCGATGAGATCGAAGGTGAAAAGGCATCGCACGTATAAGCCCTACCAAAGACCACGCAATCCCAATGCCGCGGGCCGCTTCACGCGCTTCAGCCGAACGGTCGCCAATGATTTGCAGCGCTAACCATAAGAGCGGCGCCGTCGTTTCCTCAGCGTAACGCAATAGATCAGCGATCGTGTCCAGAGGACCATCATCAAGGTCGGCACTGCGCGCGTCGATCAACTTGTCAAAGAAGGAGCGCTTTAACGAGTGGGCAGCCATAGTGTCACGTAGGTGAGAGCTAATTCCATGCCGTAACGCTGAACCAGCGTAGATTGCTTCTATCTCGTCGCGCCACCACTGCAGGCGGATTTCGCCCAGATGTGGTTCTGAAACGATTTCACGAATTCGTGCGATTTCAACGTTGAACGCGTAGAGCGCGAATAACCCACTACGCACAGTCAGTGGCGCCATCATGGCAAGCACGTACCGGTCCGGGTCGTTCGTTCGGACGGTGTTGGCGCTATAGAGCGATTGAGATTTTGGATCCAAGGACCACTCTCAGTGGAATGACTGATGCCGCAACTGCGTTAAATATCTTGGAATATCGGTCTATTCTTATATCGCACTGTACTATACTTGCCATAATAAACCTTCATAGCTACGATACCTTGTGGTCGTTTAATAATAGAGCACTATAGAGGGTGGGAATGTCATGGGCGCTATTCTTGAAAACTTAACACGCACGATCGTAGCGGGCTTTGTCCTCGCCGTGCTGCTGTTCCTAATGTATATGGGATACGGTGACATGGAAGGCACGGCCTTTTGGAAGTATCTGTGGCGCATTGCACATGTGCTGAGTGGCGTCATGTGGATTGGAATTCTCTGGTACTTCAATTTCGTGCAAATCCCGAATATGGGCAAAATCCCCGATGAACAGAAACCGGCGATCGGTAAGGTCATCGCGCCAGCAGCGCTGTTCTGGTTCCGTTGGGGAGCAATGCTTACCATCATCACTGGCCTAGGGCTGGCGATGGCGAACGGCTATATCGTCGAGGCTATCTCACTTGGCCTGGCTGGCACGGAGCCGGATAACGGCCACCGGATGATCGGTATCGGCATGTGGTTAGGTGCCGTCATGTGGTTCAACGTCTGGTTCATTATATGGCCAAACCAAAAGCGGGCCCTCGGCATCGTAGATGCAGATGCCGACAGCAAGGCGGCGTCGGCGCGTACCGCGATGTTGTTCTCGCGAACCAATACGCTGCTCTCCATTCCAATGCTGTTTGCAATGGTAGCTGCGCAGAACCTGTACAGCGTCTCTTAAACGGGATCTGTCAGAAACGTGGGAACGGGGCCGAAAGGCCCCGTTTTCATTTTGGGCACAGTTGGCGTTCAGGACAGCGCGATCAAAGCCGCTGCGACCCTTCGATCTTCGGCCATCAACACATTGTAGGTCCGGCAGGCGGCACCCGTATCCATCGCATCCAACACTATACCCGCAACACGCAACGCCTTTCGCAGGTTGGACGGCACCAAAGCGTTCTTGCTCCCTACACCGAGCAGCAAAACTTCGACCGCAGGATCGGCCTCTTTCACAGGGTCGAGGCTTTCTAGGGTCAGGTCATCCAATGAGAGGACCGGCCATACAATCGTACGGTCGGTAAAGACAATAACAGAGCTGTTATGCACAACACCCGAAATCCGGAACAGACCGGCACCATATCCGGCGATGACCTGACGGTCCCCCGGGATAGCAGGCGTAATTTCCACGGTATGGCTTAAGGGGAGGACGCGCTGTCCGGCACGCCACCCGCCTCGTCTTCACTGCCCCGCTGCGGCCTGATGTAGAGGAGAAAGGGCACTGCCAGTGCGATCGACGAATATGTACCAATCAGTACACCCCAGATCAGAGCGATGCTAAATCCTCGGATCACCTCGCCGCCAAAAAAGAACAATGCTAGCAGAGCCAGTAACGTCGTCACACTCGTAACCACCGTACGTGACAGGGTCTGGTTGATCGAGATATTGAACAATTCTTCATAGGCCATCTTCTTGTAGCGGCGCATATTCTCTCGAACCCGGTCATACACTACGACCGTATCGTTGATCGAATAACCGGCGATGGTCAGGATCGCTGCTACCGTTGCTAGATTGAATTCAAGCTGCAGCAGTGCGAAGAGACCTATTGTCGTTATAACGTCGTGCACCAGCGCGATGACCGCTCCAATACCGAACTGCCATTCGAAGCGGAACCAGATATAAAGCAGTATAGCTGCGATAGCGGCAAGCACGGCCCAGGTAGCCGCTTCCCGCAACTCCGCTCCAACAACGGGCCCGACAAATTCTGTTCGACGATATTCGATCACCCGACCAGAGAGGGAGGTTTTGACTTTTTCAATCGCCGCCTGCTGTGCCTTTTCGCCTCGCTCCTGCTTCTGGATCCGGATTAGGACATCATCCGGAGCACCGAATTCCTGGAGGGACACCTCACCGAGCCCCAGACTGTTCAAATCACTGCGAAGTTCAGCCAGGTTCGCGGGGCCGTCCGTTTTAACTTCAATCAAGATGCCGCCAAGGAAATCAATGCCCAGGTTGAGCCCCTGGCCAAAAAATAGACCGGCAGAGCCGACCAGCAAGAGGGCGGAAAAACAAAAGGCGATAAGCCGTTTGTTGATAAATTGAATGTTCGTCTTTTCGGGAACCAGCTTGAGAAGTCTCATCTGTCCCTCCCTAAATCGGCAACACTTGCGGCCGCGACCGGCGCAGCCACAAGACGACAAACAAACGGGTAACCATAACTGCGGTGAACATGGACGTAACCAATCCGATGCTCAGCGTCACCGCAAAACCTTTAATCGGTCCGGTTCCAAAGGCGTAAAGCAACACCGCAGCGATCAGTGTTGTAACATTGGCATCGACAATTGTGGTTAGGGCCCGCCTGTATCCAGCGTCAACTGCCGAAATAGGCGTCCGACCATTGCGCACTTCTTCGCGTATGCGCTCAAATATCAGGACATTAGCGTCAACCGCCATACCTATGGTCAAGACAATGCCCGCAATTCCCGGCAGGGTCAGCGTGGCTTGTATAGCCGATAGCAATGCAACGATAAGCGCGATGTTAAAGAACAGTGCGACGTTCGCCAGAATGCCAAACAGACCGTATGACGCGATCATGAAGAATAAAACTAGGATCATACCAATGATACTTGCAAACCTNCCNGCCTCNATTGCATCTTGGCCCATTCCGGGACCNACGGTACGTTCTTCCAAAATCGTCANCGGCGCAGGTAAGGCACCCGCACGCAACAGNAGCGCTAAATCGTTNGTTTCCTTGACAGAAAAACTGCCCGTTATTATTCCNCTGCCTCCGACAATCGCGGTCTGAATGCGCGGAGCGCTGATAACCTTACCGTCGAGAACAATGGCCAGAAGACGGCCAACATTGTTGCTGGTAGCAGTTCCGAAACGCTTGCCGCCCACGGCATCGAAACGGAAACTAACGGCCGGGCGGTTGTGCTGGTCAAAACTCGGCTGCGCGTCAACAAGATGCTCACCGCTGACCCTAACTTGCCGCTCGACCCGAAACTGGATCGGTCTGCCATCGCTGCCGATTTCGTCCGATGGCAAAAGAATACCGCGATTTGAATTTTTGGATTGGTCAACAAAGTGGAAGGTCATCTTAGCGACCTTGCCGATCTTTTTTTTGATTTCTTCCGGATCTTCAGCGCCAGGAACCTGGACGAGGATACGTGTACGCCCTTGTTGCTGAATGACCGGCTCCTTGGTGCCGTCCTCGTCAATACGGCGTCTAACAATCTCGATAGATTGCTGCACCGCGCGGTTGCTGATGCCGCGGATCGCCTCTTCCGTAAGCGTCATGGTAAATACACCGGTCGCGTCACTTGAGATCTCGACCTCTTGTTCCGGTGTGCCGAGCGGCGAAAGGCTAGTAGCCTGGAATTGCGCTTCGAGCCCTTCGCTGACCCTATCGATATGGGCAGCGCTCTTCAATTTCAGGTAGACGCTATTCCCTTGCGCTTTCAAGCTAGAATAAAAGACACCATCCCCTCTCAAGGGCCGCATCATCTGACGCGTTGCGTCCTTCATTGATTCCAATCGTTCTTTCACGACCTGATCGATCTCGACGTTCAGTAGCAGATGCGCGCCCCCCTGCAGGTCAAGACCGAGATTAATCTGTTTTCCAGGCAGCCATGATGGCATCCCCGAAAAGGTATCTTCCTTGAAAAAATTTGGCGCTGCGTAAAGCACTGCCAACGCGCAAATGATCGCGATCAGGACCTTGTGCCAATTGGGTATTTGGATCATGAACCCAGTGCCGTTCGCAGCCCTACTACGTTATTTCTTACCCATCAACTTGCCTAGCAAACCACCACCACCAGCGGCGTTTGCCGCCGGGCTCGCCGGCGCCGCTGCAGGTTCGCGCTGGGTTAACAGGGTAGTGATAGTACCGCGGGCAATCTTGATGCGCACCCCTTCCGCGATTTCCACCATGCACTCTGCATCATTCAGGATTTTGGTGACTGTCCCGTGAACGCCGCCGCCGGTAATAATCTTGTCGCCACGTTTCAGGCTGCCAATCATCGCCTGATGGGTTTTCACCTTTTTCTGCTGCGGTCGGATCAGCAAAAAATAGAATACGGCGAAGATAAGGACCAACGGCAGCATTGCGGTAAATATATCGCCGCCGCCGCCGCCACCTGCCTGTGCCCAGGCTGTCGATATGAACATTGGACCCTCCCTAAAATGACGTAAAATCACGAGCGGACGGCGGAATATAGCTGCCTAGCGCACAATTGCAATCATACGGTCCCAATTTGACCGTTGGCGTGCGTATGGTTACGTTCCGCGCCGCGAAAAATTCTTAGACAAGAAATTTTTATGCCAGAACAAGATATCACGGAGTTGTTAAGCCGCATCGCGGAGAGTTTGGAAAGGCTTGCGCCAGACTTGACCCCGTGCGCTGACCTAAACGCCGCTGACGCCTTCGTATGGCACGCCGAGCAAGAATTCCTAGAGCCAGTCAGAGACGTTAACCGCCTTGATCTGGACCTTTTGCAGGGCATCGATCAGCAGCGCGACACCTTGTATGAAAATACGATACGGTTTGCCGAAGGACTGCCGTCCAACAATGCGCTTCTTTGGGGTGCCCGCGGCTGTGGAAAAAGTTCTCTCGTCAAAGCTGTGCATGGCGATATCATCGAAAAAAATCCCGGCATTATTGCCCTAGTGGAGATACATCGAGAGGATATTCCTACCCTCCCGCGGTTGCTTTCGTTTCTTCGTGAGGCGGATCGGCGCACCATCCTCTACTGCGACGACCTCTCTTTCGACGATGGAGACGCTAGCTACAAATCTCTCAAGGCGGTCTTGGAAGGAGGCATCGAGGGTCGACCAGACAACGTCATATTCTACGCAACTTCGAACCGCCGGCATCTGATGCCGCGTAACATGATCGAGAACGAGCGCTCAACCGCAATCAACCCGTCGGAGGCAGTCGAAGAAAAAGTCTCCTTGTCTGACCGGTTCGGATTGTGGATCGGCTTCCATAACTGCGATCAGGACACATTCTTCGCCATGATTGCCGGATATGTGTCGCATTACGGCCTCGAGGTCGAGGAAACCGAATGGCGGGCTCAGGCCATAGAATGGTCGGTCACCCGCGGCGCCCGTTCCGGCCGCGTCGCCTGGCAATTCATCCAGCATCTAGCAGGATCACTCGGCGTAAAAACCTCTTAAGATCGGCTTGACAGCGCGGGCAGGTATTTCAATGGATCCATCGCACGTTTGCCCTTACGGATCTCGAAATGAAGCTGTGGCGCCGAGACATTTCCGGAGCTGCCCACTGTCGCGATAACCTGCCCTCGGCGTACTGTGTCGCCGCGGGAGACAGACAATCCCTCATTATGCGCATAGGCCGTCATAAAGCCGTTCGCATGACGGAGTAGCACCATGTTGCCGAACCCGAGCAAAGCATTGCCGCTATATACGACAATCCCATTTTCCGCCGCGCGCACCGACGTCCCTCGCGGTGCGGCAATGTTGACCCCATCATTTTGCAGGCCTCGGCTCTTGGTCCCGAAGCGAGACAGTAGCGGGCCTCGAACCGGCAAGAGAAATTTTCGTTTCGATAGAGGTGGCGGCCGCGGAATTATAACAGACTGTTTATGAGGCGGCTTCACTGTGTTAACCCGCTGGGCGGTTAGCCGAGGTTTCGGCCTGCCAGCCGCCATGGACGGCGCCTTTAACGGCAGCAGTTCCGCCCTTTGGGTAGCCTGCAATTTAACAGCTGAAGCAACCGAAGCCGGCAATCGCAAGTTCTGTCCGACAACGATTTGATAGGGTGGTTTTATCCCGTTGAATTGGACCAAACGACTTAGCGCGACGTTATACTTCAGCGAAATCGCATAGATCGTATCGCCTCGCTCAACTACATGGCGTCGAGGCCTTGGCAGCCGGAGCGTCTGTCCGCTGCGCAGAATATATGGTGCTTCCAGACCATTTATTGTGATCAATCGCCGCAGCGGCACGTGGTAGCGCTGAGAGACTGAATAGACCGTGTCTCCGGAGCTAACTTTATGCGAAGTGGCCAAATTTTCAGGTGTCGGTCGCGTGCCCGAAGCGGGAATCGGTGGACGGACCGGCGGCGGCTTGGGTCTTGGAATGGTGGCTTGTGTTAGCGCATTATTGCCATAGCGTTCTTCGAACAATACCACACGGGCCGGATCGGCACATCCGGCAACAAGCACCAGTAGGGCAGCATATGCGGCCCCGGCTAAAACACGATCGGACTGAACCAAACGTTTCGCCATGGATATCGTCGGTCCCGCTTCAGGCTCCCACGCGCCCATCTTGTTTCGTGGCTTCTGGCATCCCCGCCACGAGTGGAAGGAACCGCACTGGCCCTATATCCTCCGCTTCGACACCGGTTTCGGATCGGACAACCTTAATTATACGCTGCTCGCGGCGTTCGTCGCCTACTGGCACAATCATTACCCCGCCCACAGCAAGTTGCTCGGTCAAGGTCGTTGGGATTTCATTGGCCGCTGCACTGACAACAATATGGGTGAAGGGCGCTTGTTCCGGCCAACCCAACCAGCCATCGCCCGCCCTGGTGGTGACGTTATGCCGCCCCATCGCCTCGAGACGGAATTCTGCCTCCCGCAGCAAATCGCGGTGTCGCTCAATCGTGTAGACCCTCCGACACAGATGCGACAGGACCATCGTTTGGTATCCGGAACCAGTCCCGATCTCCAGAACCTTGACCCGGTCGTTCAATTCCATCGCCTGAAGCATCTTAGCTACTATCAAAGGCTGACTTATGGTCTGGCCATGACTAATAGGTAAAGCTGTGTCTTCATAGGCCCTATCACGAAAGGCATCGGGAACAAATTTGTCGCGCGGCACCGTCTCCATCGCTGCAAGCAAGGCAGTGTCGAGAATTCCGCCCTGCCTCAATTCTAGGATGAGGCGAATTTTTTTCGAGGCAGGGATCATTGCAGCTTTTTCTTCAAAGTACGGAGCGCCTCCCGATGAGTTAGGTCCATGTGCAATGGTGTAACAGCGATCTCTCGTCTACATAGGGCCTGATAGTCAGTGTTCCCCGGCCGCTGCGTACGACTAACTGCCGGTCCAATCCAGTAGTATTTCTGAAGACGTGGGTCGACCAATTCCCGGATTTCATAGCCAGCCTTGCGCCTCCCCTGCGCCACGACGCTGACGCCGGCAACATCCTCCGGCTTGCAGTTCGGAAAATTGACGTTCATGAAAATATCGTCTGACCAGCCTGCCTCGACGAGGCGCAGAACAATCTCGGTCCCAAATTTCGCTGCAGTGGGCCAGTGCGCTACATTTTCATCGTTCGACGCTTGGCTCATCGCAATTGCGGGCACTTCTAGAATTGTCGCTTCCATCGCCGCAGCCACAGTGCCCGAGTAGGTGACATCATCCCCGATATTAGCGCCGCGATTAACACCAGATAGGACTAAGTCGGGCGGATTATCCGTCATTAGATTACAGATCGCGAATAATACGCAGTCGGTCGGGCTGCCACTGACCGCGTAGCGTTGCGCTCCCAGGCGGCGCATACGAAGCGGTTGGGTCAAGGTCAGGGAATGACTGGCACCGCTTTGCTCCGTCTCGGGCGCAACGACCCAGACCTCCCTGGCCAACGACTTGGCGATCTTCTCCAAGACTTTCAGGCCAGGAGCGTTGATCCCGTCGTCGTTGGTGACCAGAATACACGCCTTCGAAAGGTCCGTCCCAGCAATCATGTGCTGGAAACGTCCAGCGTGATGCATTCTAGCCCACCCATGTAAGGACGCAGGACTTCGGGAACGGTGATTGAACCGTCTTCATTCTGATAGTTCTCCAGTACAGCAATCATGGTCCGTCCCACCGCCAGACCGGAACCGTTCAAGGTATGGACAAAACGGGTCCCCTTCTTCCCTCGTGGCCGATAGCGCGCCTTCATTCGCCGCGCCTGGAAATCGCCACAGTTGGAGCAACTTGAAATTTCACGATAGGTACCCTGACCCGGTAACCAGACCTCAATATCATAGGTCTTTCTGGCACCGAAGCCCATATCGCCAGCGCATAGAACGACAACTCGATAGGGCAATCCAAGTCGCTTCAAAACCTCTTCCGCACAGCCGGTCATCCGCTCCAATTCCGCATTGGAGTTATCCGGATGGGTGACGCATACCATCTCAACCTTACTGAATTGATGCTGACGTAGCATGCCGCGGGTATCTTTGCCCGCCGCACCAGCTTCGGAACGAAAACACTGCGTCCAGGCGGTCATGCGCAAGGGTAATCCCCCCTCGTCCAGGATCCCCTCTCCCGCCAGGTTTGTAAGCGTAACTTCGGCGGTGGGAATTAGCCAATAATCGTCAGACGTGCGGTAAAGATCTTCTGTGAACTTAGGCAACTGTCCTGTGCCGTAAAGAGCTTCCTCCCGGACTAGAACCGGTGTGACGATCTCTTTGAAGCCATGCTCCTGCGTATGTAGATCCAACATGAAGGCGGCCAGAGATCGCTCTAGCCGCGCCAACGCCCCACTCAACACAACGAAGCGGGCACCGGACAAACGGGCTGCGGCGCCAAAATCCATTTGTCCCAACGCTTCGCCCAGGTCGAAATGTTCTTTTGGCTCAAACGCAAATTCCGGCTTATCACCCTGTACGCGCACTTCTCTGTTGTCGTCTTCACTGTCGCCGTCGGGGATATCTGCCGCCGGCAAGTTTGGAAGCCCTTCCAGCAACTTGACGAGTTCCGCATCCAGCGCCTTTTCCAACCCTTCGTCGTCGGCGATGCCTTCTTTAAGCTTTTGAACCTCTTCGATAAGAGCCCTTGCATCCTCGCCGTTCCGCTTCGCCGCACCGACCTGCTTGGATACCGCGTTACGCCGGCTCTGCATCTCCTGCAAGTCCGTCTGCGTAGCCCGACGACGGCGATCCAAATCGAGGATATGAGCCGACAGTGGTGCCAGGCCACGGCGCTCCAACCCCTGGTCAAATCGATCCGGCGCTTCCCGGATCATCCGTAAGTCGTGCATCAGAACCCCTCGCGAATTCAGGAGACTTATAAGTGAAGGTTAAGTATCGGTCCAGAATTACACACAAGCCGGCAAGTAATCGATCAAATTTCAGTCGCCTCAGCCGCCTGCTCGGCTTCTTTCCGCTTCTTTTCGACCAGGCGCGCGCACAAGATCGAAATTTCGTAAAGCAGGATGATCGGGATCGCGAGGCCGAGTTGGCTAACCGGATCCGGTGGCGTCAGAATTGCTGCGGCGACAAAAGCAATAACAATCGCGTAGCGGCGATTTTTACGCATACCCGCTGTACTGATGATACCTACTTTCGCTAGCAGGGTCAGAATGACAGGCAGTTCGAAACTGAGACCGAAAGCGAAAACCAACCGCATTACCAACGATAGATATTCATTGACTTTGGGTTCCAGCTGGATCGCCAATGGCCCCTCCGTCGCAGCTTGTTCGAAGCCGGCGAAGAAGCTCCAAGCCACTGGGAGAACAAAGTAGTATACGAAGGCACCCCCAAGAAAGAATAGTACGGGGGTCGCTATGATGAAGGGCAGCAGCGCCTTCTTTTCATTTTTATATAGACCTGGTGCCACAAAGAGCCAAAACTGGTTCGACACAATAGGAAACGAAACGAAAGCGCCGACGAAGAACGCGATCTTTATCTCGGTGAAGAACTTTTCGGTCAACGCCGTATAGATCAGGCGTCGAGCCTCCTCGCCCTCCCAAAGATCAGCCAGCGGCTGAACGAGGAAATTGAATACCGGGCCTGCGAAATAGAATGAGACAACAAAACACAGGACGAAAGTGGCGACCGACCACATGAGCCTGGTCCGCAATTCGACCAAATGCTCAAGCAAAGGCATTTTACCTTCATTTTGGCCACTATCCGTCATCGGTTAGTTGCCTGTTGCTCGAGGTGCCTCGGTAAGGGCTTTTGTATCAACATCCCCTTCGTCATGCTCGACGGACTTTGCGTTTTCCTCCGCCAGTGACTTCGCTTCGTCGACCGGCGTGATCATCTCCTGAATCGTGTTAGTCATCTCGCCGGTGGGATCGATGGTCTGCTCAACTTCCCGCTCGAGATCAAAATCCTGCACTTCGGAAAGTTGCTTCTTGATATCGTCCAATTCGGCTTCGCGCGCGATGTCGTCTATGTTCGAATGAAACTCGCGGGCCATATCCTTGACCTTGCGGACCCACAGGGTCACCGTACGCAGCACGCGCGGAATTTCTTTCGGTCCAACCACGATAATCGTGATTACCGCAATGAGAAAAAGCTCCTGCCAACCGACATCAAGCATCGCGGCGCTTCATTGTGCCGACCCGCACAGTCCCGTCAGGACTTCGCGGTGGAATCTTTCGCCGCAGGCTCCGCAGCTCCGTCGCGTATCGCTTCCGTTTCGATGGCTTTCGCGCCATCCTCGGCAACACTAACGCCTTCGTCTTTAACGTTCTTTTTAAAGGATTTCAGGCCTTTTCCAAAATCCCCCATCAGGCTGGAAATTTTTCCTTTTCCCCCGAACAGGACGAGCACGACCACCAGAACGATGAGCCAATGCCAGATACTGAATGCACCCATTCGTCTTATCCTTAACCGTTAACGGCGGTGTCCCGCCCGATTCGCGTTGCGGATCATCGCAGAAACATCCTTCTGCTGCAACGAAAGCAAGCCAACATGCCAACCAGACGTGTCCAATACAATCAGTTTTTTGGAAAAACAAAGGCTTGTGCGTGATCGAGTTCAACTGAGAACACCGCACTTTCTGACGGCAGGAAACGGCCGGGCATGCGGGAGTGTAAATGCAGTTCTTCGCCGTTAGCCGCGTATATTCGAAGATGAATTAAGCTGGTCCTTCCGAGCATCCGTGACGCGATCACCTGTACCGCGCCAGTCGGGCCGGCACCTTCGTCGATCGGCACCAGACGCAGCGCTTCCGGTCGCACCAAAACGTCTACGGAGGCCCCCTCTGCGAGATCGCACGATAGTAAGTCGCCAAATGGCGTAGTCACCTGGCCGTCCTGGACGGTCCCTACCAGGTGATTGACCTCACCAAAAAACTCCGCGACGAAGGCGTTGACGGGATGGCAGTATAACTCTACCGGCGAGCCGAACTGTACCAAGCGCCCGCTCCGCATTACCGCAATCTTGTCGGCCATGAACATGGCCTCTTCCGCATCGTGCGTAACCATCAGCGTGCCGGCGCCACTTTGTTTGAGAGCATGTAGGGCATTGTCGCGCACCTGATCGCGCATCCGCGCGTCGAGACTGGAGAAAGGTTCGTCGAGCAGGATCACGTGCGGCCGCGGCGCCAGCGACCGCGCCAGGGCGACACGCTGCTGCTGCCCACCTGACAATTCATGTGGAAACCTTTCACGCGCCCTGGTCATATTGACCTCTTCAAGCACCTCGTCGACCCGTTTCGTTCTCTCTTGACTGGACATTTCCCGTAACCCGAACGCAACATTGTCCGCCACATCCAAATGCGGAAACAGCGCGTAGTCCTGAAACAGGAAGCCGATATTGCGCCGTTCCGGGGGCAATTCTCGAGTGGAGTCGGCAATAACGGAACCATCAAGCAGGACCCGCCCCCGCTGCAATCGCTCGAGCCCGGCAGCGATGCGCAATGCTGTCGTCTTACCACAGCCAGAAGGGCCAAGCAGGCAAACCACCTCACCCTCCGCGACCGACAAACTCAGCAAGTCGATCGCAGTCACCTCACCGTACTCGTGTCGGATCTCCTCTAGTCCGAGGACCGCGGACGCATCCGCCGCGATGGATTCTCTCGATGATGTAGGGATCGCGATCAAATCCGCGCCTATTCGTCAAGCGATATTGCCGCGTCCGGCTCAACCGCCTCGTAGGGCTCATCCCGGTTCACCGCGTCAGTCGGTCCATCTTCCACGGGGACCAGGCCCAACCCTGGACGCCGATCAAGCAGACCCGCTGCTTTCAATTCCTCGACCCCCGGCAACGCTTTAACGCTTTCCAAGCCGAAATGATCTAGGAACTCGTCCGATACGCCCCAGGTTACCGGTCGGCCTGGCGTACGCCGACGCCCGCGCAGCCTGATCCATTCCGCTTCCAAGAGGATATCAAGTGTTCCGCGGCTCGTCGTCACACCTCGAATTTCCTCGATCTCAGCCCGCGTGACCGGCTGATGGTAGGCTATAATCGCGAGGGTCTCCAAAGCGGCGCGGGACATCTTTCGATGGACGGTTTTCTTCAACCTCAAAAGCGGCCCGAGATCCGACGCCGTCCGAAACGCCCAACGCGCACCGACCTGCACCAGATTTACGCCACGATTGGCATATTGACCGCGCAACTCCTCCAACATGCCAGGGATATCCGCGTTTTCGGGCATCCGAGCCGCCAAGTCCCGCTCGGACAGCGGCTCACTGGTCCCGAAGAGAATTGCCTCCAACAATCGCAGTAGCTCGAACCTATTCATTGGCCATATTATCCTGGCGCGCCCGCAAATAGATCGGCGCGAAGGTCTGCGACTGATTGAGTTGCAGCTTGCCTTGTCGAACCAGTTCCAGGCTCGCCGCGAAAGTGGACGCAACGGCCGACCGCATCATCAAATCGTCGCCAATTCCATCCGGCAGAAATTGTGACAAAGTGGTCCAGTCCGGCACATGGCCAAGCAGTTTGCCAAGCCGCTCCAGTGCATCGTCCATCGAGTAGAGTTTCATCGGCGAAATTTGCAGAGTGGCGGCCCCTTGCCGCTCACGTATCGCTGCGTACATCGTCAGCAAATCGTATAGGGTCGCGTTGAACTCGGTCGTCGTATCAACAATCAGTGGGTCGGGCTCCCCGCGAGCATAAAAATCCTGCCCCAAGCGAGGCCGGTCGACAATCTCAACCGCAGCCTTGCGCATAGCTTCAAGCCGCTGCAACTGGAAGGCCAGGCGTGCGGCCAGTTCAGCCCCAGTAGGTTCGTCTTCGTCTTCCGTCGATGGTAACAACAAGCGCGATTTGAGGTATGCGAGCCAGGCCGCCATCACCAGAAAGTCTGCAGCAACCTCCAATCGCAGGTCGTGTGCACGCTGGATAAAGGCAAGATATTGTTCGGCTAAAACCAGGATCGAGATCTTTGTAAGATCGACCTTATGCGTGCGCGCAAGCGTGAGTAGTATGTCGATCGGGCCTTCGAAGCCGTCCAGGTCGAGGACCAGGCTGTCGTCGATAGCAACCTGATAGTCTGGTTGATCTGCTTCGAACGGATCTTGATCGTTCCGTTCCGGGCTATCGGGAGACATATCGGACATAAAACTTCCTACTGAATGCCAGCGGCAATCGCAATAATTCGGGCAACATAATTTACTGGACCGATGACGAGCCAGAAGAAGGGATCGATATTCTGCCCCAGCTGGCGGCTCAATAACGGAACAAAAAACATTATTGCCACTATTATAGCAAAGCTAAACCTTTCCAATCGGACCAACGGTGCTGCCAATACCGGCGGTAACAAACCTACCGCAACACGACCACCATCAAGCGGCGGCAGCGGTAGCATGTTGAACACCGCCAAGATGACATTGATTTTGATGAGATTTATCAAGTTAGCACTCACCCACACTGCAGCATCTGGCGGCAACATTGGCACCAAATGCAACAGGAGGGCCGACAAATAGGCCAGACCAATATTTATCGCTGGTCCCGCCGCTGCAACGATGACCATGGCCTGCTTGGGATGATGCAGTCGCAGAAAATTCACCGGTACCGGCTTAGCCCAACCAAACAGGAAAGGAGCCGAAAAAACTAGCAACAATCCCGGCAGCGCGACCGTTCCAACGGGATCGATATGCCGCAAGGGGTTGAAGCTGACCCGGCCAAGTACCTTCGCCGTATCGTCGCCAAGCTTCCAGGCAGTCCATCCATGCGCCGCCTCATGCAACGTTACCGCCAGCAACACTGGAATACCCCAAAGCGATGCAGTATAGACGAGCGCCAGGAGGTCATCACCCATTCACCGCCTCTCCCCCGACATCAACGCTTCGAAGCGTTCGTTAGCGTCCCCAAGCGGTTCGGCGACACCCAGGAAGGTCGCAGACTGTGCGACCCGTTCAACTGCGTGAGCTGTAAGGGATCCGCATGCCTCCAGCACTGCCGCCATCTCCGCGAAATCGCCATTGCAATGTAATGCGACATCGCATCCGGCGCCCAGGGCCGCCTTCGTGCGTGTCGCCAAATCGCCGGAAAGCGCCTTCATCGACAAATCGTCGCTCAGCAGCAACCCGTCGAACCCAATATGTCCTCGGATGATCTCCGCAATGACGGTCGGAGACGTGGTTGCAGGGGCCTCCGCGTCTATCGCGGAATAGATGACATGCGCCGTCATCGCAATTGGCATATCGGCAAGGAGCCGGAACGTATGAAAATCGCTGACTTCCAGCTCTTCGCGTGGCGTTTCGACCACTGGCAGCGCTTCGTGACTGTCGAGTGTTGCCCGTCCGTGGCCTGGGATATGCTTGATCACCGGCAAGACGCCACCAGATAACAACCCTTCGCAGGTTGCCCGACCCAGCGCGGCAATAGTTTCTGGACTACCACCAAAGGACCTATCACCGATGATACCGTGCGTTTCCGCGAACAGCACATCTAATACCGGAGCGCAATTGACATTAATTTTCAGGCCGAACAGATCGTGTGCCAGCAATCGTCCGTTCAACCGCGCCGCCTCGTACGCTGCTTCTGCATCGGATTTATAAAGCGCCCCTATTTGTAAAGCAGGAGGCGCCGCCCGCCATGGCGGAGACGACAAACGGGCCACCCGTCCACCCTCCTGATCGATCAAAACAGGCGCATCCGCCCACCGAACGCAATCACGCAAGTCATCGACAAGACGGCTAACTTGGGCAGGACCCTCAACGTTCCGAGCGAAGAGGATGAAGCCCAGCGGATTGTATTCGCGATAAAGTTGCCGCTCATCATCCGTCAGGGACAGTCCAGCGCAACCGACAACTGCTGCACTTTGATTCGACCCGGCATCCAACATTAAGGCCTAATTACCAGGCAGCCGATCTTCTTCTGCTTGAGCACGTCGCAAACTCGGTTTGCGGCTGCCCTATTCCTGAGTGGTCCCGCTTGGACGCGGTAGTATACGCCCCTCTTGTTCAGGTCGACGCGCTTCACAAGCAATGTCAGCTTGCGAAGGAGCACACCGTGCTGCTTACGTCGCTTTTCCCAAGCCGTTTTCGCTGCGGCTTCCGAGCGAAAGGAACCGATCTGTATTCGATAACCCTTTGACGGATCGGGTTTAGCTGCGATCTGTGACGGCTTAGGCGGCGGTTTCGCAGTGACTTTTGTCGGCGATGTCACATTTTGGGCTTTAGGTGCGTTTACAACGGACGCCCTAACCGCTGGAGCTTCATTTGCCCGCTTCATTTCCGGTTTCTTGGCTGTTGTCGGTGTCCGTTTTCCGGGCGCCTGAAGTTCCGACGTCGGCGGCGCCTTGGGGACTTTCAGCTTGCGTTCTGGGACAGGCGGCTGTTTTAGTACTATCGATGCCGGCAGCGGCTGCTCCAGCGGCGGCAGCAAGCGCTCCACTTTACGACCTTCGGTGGACTTATCAATCTTACCGTAGACGAGCTTGTCCTGATCGGCTATTCGCTGTCCTCCAGGGTTCATCGGCGCGACTTTACTTGGCCCGTTCGGCTTAAGAACTGGTGCTGCGAACTCGCTGCCCTCTTGGATACCAGTGTTGTAGGCGTACCAAATAACTGCCGCGAATCCACCCAGCGTTGCGGTTACAAGGAGAGCCGTTAGTAAGCGCCGAAGACCGCTCACCAGTGGTTTGCTTTCTTCCACATGGCGTTTCTTAAGCTCCACCTCGCCAGGATCAATATCGTCGGCCATCAGCGTAATTCCTCTAGCGGCGTGATACCCATCAGCTCCAGGCCACTAGCAATTACGGTACGGACCCCGCCCACCATGGCAAGCCGGGCCTGGGTACGTGCGCGGTCGCTTTCAACGATGAAACGCAAATCAGTCTGCTCCTTACCCTTCGTCCATAAGCCGTGGAACGCGGCGGCCAATTCGTATAGATAATAAGCGATTCGATGCGGTTCATGTGCTTGTGCCGCGCCTTCGACCGTCCGCGGCCATTGCGCTAAAAACTTAATCAATGCAAGTTCCGCCTCGTCACCCAGCAACTCCAAGTCAGCATGCTCGTCTTGGTCCAGATCCGGGAAGGCTTCTTGCGCCATGCGAGTGACCGAGTGACAACGCGCGTGAGCGTATTGGACGTAGAAGACGGGATTGTCACGCGATTGCTCGGTGACTTTCGTGAGATCAAAATCCAGCGGCGCGTCATTGCTGCGGGTTAGCATGATAAAGCGCACGACCCCCGACCCGACCTCGTCGATCAGGTCACGCAAGGTAACGAAAGTGCCGGCCCGTTTGGACATTTTCACTGGCTCGCCCTTGTCCAGAAGCTTTACAATCTGGCAAATCTTAACGTCTAGATCAGCGTTCCCTTCCGTGACAGCCTTAGTAGCCGCTTTCATTCGTTTTACGTAGCCACCGTGGTCTGCGCCCCAGACGTCGATCTGTGTCTCGAAACCGCGTTCATACTTATCCCGATGATAAGCTATGTCAGAGGCGAAATACGTCCAACTGCCATCGGATTTCTTTAACGGCCTATCAACTTCGTCGCCGAATTCCGTCGCCTTGAACAGGGTTTGTGGACGCGGCTCCCAATCGTCGGGTCTCTTTCCCTTCGGCGGCTCCAATGTACCCGTATAGATCAATCCACGCTTCTCCAACCCCTCAAGTACGGTATCGACCCGACCCTGTTCGACAAGATTGCGCTCCGAAGTAAATGTGTCGAACTTAATCCCCAGCGCAGAGAGATCTTGCCGAACCAGGCCCATCATACGATCGATTGCAAAGGCGCGAACGACCGGCAGCCATTCGAATTCTGGTGCCTCCCGCCAACGGTCGCCGTCGCGCATCGCGAGGGCTTTACCAACCGCTTGTAAATATTCGCCAGGATAGAGCCCATCCGGTATCTGCCCTATCTCATCTCCGAGCGCTTCACGGTAACGGAGGTAGGCAGAACGGGCGAGCACCTCGACCTGGGCCCCGGCATCATTGATGTAGTACTCGCGCGTTACCGCGTAGCCAGCCTTCTGCAGCAAGGCAGCCAGGACGTCGCCGAACACAGAACCGCGGGCGTGCCCAATATGCAGCGGCCCGGTCGGGTTCGCTGATACGAACTCCACATTAACGGGCGCGCCGTCGCCTATGGAGGAATCGCCGTAGGCCTTTCCGACTTGCAAAACCGTATCCAGGCAGCGCCACCACAGCTGATCATCGAGCCTGATATTGATAAAACCCGGTCCGGCGATCTCCGCCGACGAAACGTCGTCAACGGTATCCAACCTATCGACAAGCAGTTGAGCCAAGTCGCGTGGTTTCATGCTAGCGGGTTTAGCGAGTACCATAGCTGCATTCGTCGACAAATCGCCGAAGGACGGGTCGCGTGGCACATCGACAGCCACTCGTGTCAAATTCATCCCTTCTGGAAGAATACCCTCATCGATTTTCTCTTCGAGAATGGCGACGATTTTCTGGCGGAAATCGCTAAAAATATCCACGAATTCAATGCTTCCCTTCTGATAATTGGCGGTGCAGGCGTAGCGCGAACTGATCGGTCATGCCGGCAACGTAGTCGCAGACGATGCGCGCCGTTTGTTGCGTATTCGGCCCCCCTGCAAACCTACACCACGGGTCCGGGAGCAATTTCGGTACATCCATGAAGCGTTCGAACAAATATCTGACGATGTCGCGCGCCCGGTCGGTCTCTGAGACAACTGTTTCATGTCGATACATCCGATCGAACAGGAACCCTTTAAGCACGCGCTCTTTTTCGCCCATAGCCGCCGAGAAGGCAACCACAGGGTGCCCCAAATGACGGATGTCCGCTGCGCTATTCGGCCTTGCCGCAGCGATACGATTACCCGTCTCTACAACAACATCCTCTACCATATCGCCGATTAGGCGACGCACTGCCTCGTGGACGATCTTCGTCTCCTCAATCGCCGGAAATTCGGACCGCACCTCAGCAAAAGTCTCGGCAACGTGAGGGACGGGGGCCAGATCGTTTATCGAAAATATGCTGGCCCGAAGCCCATCATCCAGGTCATGATTGTTGTAGGCGATGTCGTCGGCGATAGCAGCAATCTGCGCCTCCGGACCAGCATATGTCTCCAGTTCCAAGTTAAACGCCGCATCGAGTGCAGAGATACTGGGCGTTTTCATGCGCCCCTGCACAAACTGCCCGACAATCGGCCCGTTATGCTTGGCGACACCTTCTAGGCACTCCCAGGTCAGGTTCAACCCGTCGAATGTCGGGTACCGGTTCTCCAGGCAGTGCAAAACACGCACCGTCTGATCATTGTGGTCGAACCCGCCAAAGTCTCCCATCGCAATGTCTAACGCCTCTTCGCCTGCATGGCCGAAGGGTGGGTGCCCGAAGTCGTGCGCCAGCGCCAGAGCTTCGGTAAGGTCTTCGTCCAACCTTAACGTGCGGCTCAGAGCCCTCGCAATCTGCGAAACCTCCAGACTATGGGTGAGACGGGTACGGAAGTGGTCACCCTCCGGCGCAATGAATACCTGTGTCTTATGTTTAAGTCGCCGGAACGCTGTCGCATGAATAATCCGGTCTCGGTCGCGCTGGAACGGCGAACGCCGCAAGCTATCGGGCTCTGGATGCACTCTGCCCCTCGATTCTGAGACCTTAGTGGCATAGGTGGCGCTTACCCGATCCATGGGATACTCTTTATTAAGCCAATTGACATAGCCTCTTAGCGCGTTACATAGGCTGTGGTAAACTGCGAGTATCAGTGCAGCAAGACATAGTGCCGTGCAGGAGAATAAAATGTCAGACCCATTTGCTTCTGAAATTTCTACCGTGGAAGCCACGTTTACGATTTCCAAGTCTGCCAGGAAGCGTCTGTCACAGATCTTCACGCAGGAAGGCGACACGAATTCGATGCTCCGCATAAAGGTATCTGGCGGCGGTTGCGCAGGCTATCAGTATGGCTTCGATTTTGAGAATACTATCGGTGAGGACGACCGAGTGTTCGGCGACGATGAGGTGAAAGTCGTAATCGACAACGTCTCGATGGATTTACTAGGTGGCTCGCAGATCGATTTTGTCGACGACATGGTTGGCGCGTCCTTCCAGATCAACAATCCCAACGCAACGGCCTCGTGTGGTTGCGGTACGTCCTTCTCGACCTGATCCCGTGAAAATCGCCACGTTCAACGTCAATTCAATCAAAGCGCGACTGCCACGCGTACTCGAATGGCTCGAAGAGGCATCGCCCGACGTCGCCCTGCTTCAGGAAGTGAAGACCGTGCCGGAAGAATTCCCGAGCCTGGAGATCAACGCTCTGGGCTACGAAATCGCGGTGCATGGGCAGAAGAGCTACAATGGTGTCGCCATCCTGTCGAAAACACCGATCGAAGATGTCAAGATGGGCTTGCCAGGTGACGAACTCGACGATCAGGCCCGTTATATCGAAGCTACCATAAACGACGTCCAAATCGCCTCAATCTATCTGCCGAACGGCAACCCGACGGACACCGATAAGTTCCCCTACAAGCTGTCCTGGATGGATCGTCTCATTGCCTATGTCCGCGACGACCTGCTGCCGCAGGAGCGTACCTTTGTACTCGGCGGCGACTACAACATCGTACCGACCGACGACGATGTCTACGACCCCGAGGGGTGGGCGGAAGATGCGTTATGCCACCCGGAATCCCGGGCGCGGTTTCGAATGATCTTGAATTTGGGTATCACAGAGGCTTGGCGGACCCTACACAAGGAAATCGGTGCTTACAGCTATTGGGATTATCAGCGCGGCCGCTGGCAACGGGATGAAGGCGTGCGCATAGATCACTTGTTGCTTTCGCCGCAAGCGGCGGACAGACTCGTCGCCTGCGAGATTGACCGCGGCCCCCGCGGAAAGGAAAAATCGTCGGACCACACACCGGTGTGGTGCGAGATAACGGACTAGCGCAAAACAGCCGCCACAGGATTTTGTATGCGCGACCGTTATGCCAGACATAACCGTCAAAATTGCTGACCCACAATTGCGTCTGTATCGACCGCAATACCGCCCGCAAGATTGCGAGGCGCTCGGGACGACAAACGAATTCAGCAGCTATAGCGAATTAGATACTAGGGTAAAAATGGCTTCCACCTTCGTGTACCTTCCGTCTCCGTGCGAGACAATCAGGCGCAATTGCCCTTTTCAGCACCACGCGACGCATTTCTATCGCATGGCGCTGATCACATAGGCTTTGTTCGCCATACGCACGATGCCCGCTTCATCCGCGTAGCCCTGGGCGGCTTCGGCAACGCTCTGCCACGCGGCATCGCGGTCGGCGGATGGAAAATGCGCGATACGGTCTTCCAGCGGCTTCGAGCGTTCGCGCCTGAACTGAATGAACTCCTCAACTGATTGGAAGGTATAGGTGACAGGAAGCCACTCTCCTGATACTTCGGAGAACCCAACCTCATTGAAAACCTCTGCCGCGGCTGCTACGTCAGAAAGTGCGAAGGGTGTCCCGGCCCCCTCATTGGGCGGTGGAAGCCCGAGCGCCGACAAGACAAACCTATTGCCCATGCTGAGTGCCGGCGCGTCTTCTGGAGACCCCCAGATCGCCGCAGAAATTCGACCCTCGGGCCTCAACAGCGAATGGAGCGACTGCAGGGTCACTTTCAGATCCCGCACAAACATAAGACCCCAGCGGCACAAGATGGCATCGTACGGCCGGGCCAGCGCTCCAAGCGCGTTGGCGTCTGCTTCTCGGAATAACAGGTTAGTCAGGCCCAAACGTTTTGCGCGGCGTTTTGCAAAATCGAGCATACCTGGCGAAAGGTCGACCCCATCCACATGGCCATCCGGACCGACGGCACGCGCGGCTGTCGCCGCTGGCTCGCCCAGCCCGGTGGCCACATCGAGCACTCGATTGCCAGATTGGATCCCCGCAAGTGCCACCATGCGGTCGCTCAACACCTGCGCACCATCTTCCAGGATCGGGAACCATTTGTCCCACGCGGCAGCACGTTTCGGATCCCATGCCTGCTCCTTCGCCTCATTCATATCAGCCTCACAGAAAAGAACTCTCGACCACGGGTTGGGACAAGATCCACAGGCTGACCATTGTATAACCAACCATCAGCACGATCATGGGCAATTGGCTCAACAGTGCGGCACGCTCCGTCGGAAAAACCCGCAACGCCGTCACGTGCGCCAGATATACCGCTATCAAATGGCCTAACACGATCGATAACACTGACAGGTACCAGACGAACTTGGCGTTGACTATCCCAATATCAATCTTGTAATCCGCCGTGCCTATCAAGTCCCAGCCTTGACCGAAAGGATCGGAGATCAGCGGGATAATTAGCTGGCCCGACACCAAAAAATAGGAGAGATAGTGCGCCAGATGATAAGCGATCGCGATCGGGAGCAGGGTCAGCACAAAAGTGCCAGCGATATTCCTGAATGAACCGGCACCACCCATTTGTCGCATAAAACCACAGAACAGCAAAAAGGCCGCGACGAAACCGAGTACAAAGACTGCTAATCCCAACGTCTTGGCCAACTTGTGGAGGTTGACACCAGCTTCCTGCAGCCAGACAAACAATGGCCGTAAGGTTGCGTCTTCGGCGATCCACCCAAGGACAGAGCCCCAAGCCGGCGTCTCGAGGAACCCGTCATAGGTGACTGTTGAGAGGATTAGAAGAACGAAAGCGGCGAGCGATGACGCGACAGGTTTTTGGGTCAGCAGGGCTATCGCCGGCGGGCGCAGCACCCAACGACCCTGCCTGTCAGCCCCCATCGGGGCAAAGCGTCCGAACAAGGAAAAGGCAACCGTAAATGCCTCACCATGCTTGAGCCACGTCTCGGGTCCATAGGTCCCCATACCCCACAAAGTGATAACCGAGTAGATGACGATCAAATATGCAAGCTGTCTTGGCGACTCGCCTGTTTCCGAGATCAGTTCAAGCCATGCGAATATTGCGAATAGGACGACGGCGGGCCAATATCCAAGTAGCGCAGGATATGTCCGCGACACATTGGTGTGTCCGAATAATCTTTCGCCCCAGCGGTACAACGTACGCCACGGGTTGATGATACGCCACAGATCGCCAAGAAGCGCCGACACAATCGCCAGGCCGATCCACCAGATCACCCAAACCATTGGTGCAGCAAAATTCCGTATGGGGTTTTGGACACCGAAGAAACCAGTCGCCAGAACGACCATAAAGATTCCCACTGATAAGGCCTGCAAAAAACCTAAGAACAACGGATGCGCCAGCCAACGACAGACCGGTGCAGTCGAGAGCGGCAATGTCGGCACGGCAAACCGGTCCGTCGACTGCAGGATTATCGCCATGATGACAAAAGACAGCGCGACCGCTGCTCCGGCACCGCTCAGATAGATCCAGAGCGGTGCTGGAAGGTCATATCGTTGCCCAAAGGCATGCGCTACAGAGGGATTACTCTGGAAAATTAGGACTGCGGCAGCAAGGCTCGAATAAATACGCCTCATGGATTGTGGCGCGCTACAGCTAAATCGCAGCCGACAAACGCTCCAGCGCGTCGGCCAATTTGGCTCGTGTTGTTTGCGAAGCGGTTAGGCGTTCTCGCTGCTCCTCCACGACCTGTTCCGGCGCCTTCGCAAGAAACTGTTGATTGTCGAGCTTCTTCTCCAACTTGCTGATCTCACCATCAGACTTAGCGATCGCTGTTTTCAGCCGCGCCTTTTCCTGATCGATATCTATAACGTCAGCGAGGGGCAGTGCTGCCGTCGCTTCGCCATGCACGAGTTGAACCGCACCTTTTGGAACTGTATCGCTTAGCGATGCCGAAGACAGCCTTGCCATCCGCCTTATCAGTGCATTGTGCCGGTTCAACCAGCTGGCACTCATATCGTTAGTCCCAGTTAGCAATAAGGGAATTTGTGCACCTGGAGACACATTCATTTCCGCACGTACCGACCGAACGCCCGAAATCAAGTCGACGACCCAGCCCATTTCGACCCGCACCGCCTCGTCATCCAAAGCATCGCCATGGTTGGGCCATGCTTCTCCGATCAGCATGCCCCTGTCGGTGTCCCCGAATTGTGTCCAGAGTTCCTCGGTAATAAAGGGCATGAAGGGGTGCAAAAGTCGTAGCAGTTGTGTCATTGCCCAACCGGTTGTCGCCCGCGTCTCATCGCGTGCCGCCCCGTCGTCGCCGTTAAGCAGCGATTTGGATAACTCAACATACCAATCACAGAATGTGCCCCAGATGAACTGGTAGATCGTTTGCGCGGCGTCGTTGAAACGATAGGCAGCGAGGTAATGATCGATGCCTCTCGCACAGATGGCAACCTCTCCAACGATCCAACGGTTGATCGTTTGTTGACACAACGCTGGATCGAAAGTGGCGACGGGCACACACTCGTTCATCTCACAGAAGCGTGCAGCGTTCCAAAGCTTGGTTGCAAAGTTTCGTGACCCGGCGACGCGTTCCTCCGACAGCTTGATATCGCGTCCCTGCGCCGCCAGCGATGCCAGGGTAAAGCGCAGCGCATCGCCGCCAAACTCGTCGATCAGTTTCAGCGGATCGATAATGTTCCCTTTCGACTTGGACATTTTCTGCCCACTGGCATCGCGCACCAAAGCGTGCACGTAGACGGTTCGGAACGGCACTTCCTTCATGAAATGCATACCGAGCATCATCATGCGAGCCACCCAGAAGAAGATGATGTCGAATCCTGTAACCAATACGTCGGTTGGATAATGGCGTGCTAATTCAGGCGTCTCCTCTGGCCAGCCTAAGGTCGAAAATGGCCACAGGCCCGATGAAAACCAGGTATCGAGTACATCCTCATCACGCGTCAACGCCGTTGCCTGACCGTAGTGCACTTCCGCCGCGGCAAGCGCCTCTTCTTCGTTGCATGCAACGAAGATTTCGCCATCAGGACCATACCATGCCGGGATCTGGTGCCCCCACCACAACTGTCGCGAAATACACCAGGGCTGAATGTTGCGCATCCATTCGAAATAGGTCTTGCTCCAATTTTCCGGGACGAACTTGACCCGACCGTCCTCGACCGCCTTGATCGCTGGTTTTGCCAAAGTCTTGGCATCGACGAACCATTGTTCCGTGAGATAGGGCTCGATTGGCACACCACCACGGTCGGCATAAGGCACCATGTGCACCTTATCTTCGACCCGGTCGAAATAGCCTTCCGCCTCCATATCGGCAACAATGACATTTCGCGCCTCAAAACGGTCGAGACCACGATATTTTTCAGGCGCGTGCTCGTTGATACGCGCGTCAATGTCGAAGATGTTGATCATCTCCAAATCGTGCCGACGGCCAACCTCAAAATCGTTGAAGTCATGCGCTGGCGTGATCTTCACCGCACCGGAGCCCTGCTCTGGATCGGCGTGCTCATCAGCAACGATTACAATCCGGCGCCCGACCAACGGCAATATGCAATACTTCCCAATAAGGTCTGTATAGCGTTCGTCATCCGGGTGCACGGCCACTGCAGTGTCGCCCAGCATCGTCTCCGGACGGGTAGTTGCAACGGTGAGGAAACGATTCTCCTCACCCGCAATTGGGTAGTTGAAGTACCAGAGGTTTCCCTTGACCTCCTGCTGCTGAACCTCAAGGTCAGAAATAGCCGTCTGGAAGCGGGGATCCCAGTTGACCAAGCGCTGATCCTTGTAGATCAGGCCTTCGTTGTAGAGATCGACAAACACCTTGTGCACGGCATCGCTCAACCCGTCGTCCATGGTGAACCGCTCACGGCTCCAATCACAGGATGCGCCCAGACGGTGCAGTTGCCGCAAAATCGTACCGCCTGATTCCGCCTTCCAATTCCAAACAGTTTCGATAAATTTTTCACGCCCTAACAGCTTGCGTGATGATCCCGCTTCTTCCAGCTGCCTTTCTACGACCATCTGCGTAGCAATCCCGGCATGGTCGGTGCCCGGCTGCCACAAAGCATCTCGTCCGCGCATTCGCTCATAACGGATCAGGATATCTTGAAGCGTGTTATTCAGCGCATGACCGATATGCAGACTGCCAGTGACATTCGGTGGCGGGATAACGATCGTGTATGGTTGCCCTTTATTATTCCGCCCACAGGCAAAAGCGCCGGAATCATTCCAGCGCTCATAATGCGTGCTTTCGACCGTCTCGGGCCGATATGTTTTGTCCAGCATCGCTGAACGTCCCTTCTTCGTATCTGGTTAGCCTAGCTAGCGTGCCCCGGTACCAAGCAACAAACTATCATCGCTCAATTTTGTCCGACATTTTTTGAATTTCTGCCTGCACGAGCCGCTCTACCACATTCGGGAGATTCGCCTCAAGCCATGAGCTGAGCAAAGGTCGCATGACTTCTCGGACCAATGACTCCAGCGTGCGGTCGGCACGACCGAGCATGAGGTTGGAGTCGTTCGCGCCCGCAAGCTGCGCAAACGCTGATGCACCAGCTTCGGTCGTCACAGCGGAGACAAGTCCTTCGTCATTAAGAACTTCGTCTACGAGTGCAATTTCCTCGGCAAGATCTGGCTCAAATTCTTCGGTCAGCTCGAGGGTGTCATCCTCTTCAAACACCGGTTTGGGCTCAGCCTCGGCGATTTCCTCCTCGGCCTCTGTCCCCTCTTCGTCATCTTCCGCAATTACCTTCCGAATGGAAGCCAGAATTTCCTCCATCGACGGTTCTTGGCCCGCGGCGTCGCTCATCTTTCGCCCTTCCCGTCTAATACGTAGAACAATTGCAATAAATTCCCCGCTTTAATCCCGCCGAAATTTTCCACCGTTTCTCGTTCTTCGTTGTTCTACTTTTTAATAAGCGCCTTTTTATTCTTCGAAGGACCGAGATCAAAGAGAGAGCCTTCAAATCCCCACAGCTTGTTACGCACCTTCAGGTAATGCGAATCCAGGTCGTAAACGTCGACCGGTAGCGACAAATCACGAGCCGTCAACCGTCCCACTGCAGCCAGTAACTGGTAGCTCGCAACGATCGCATCGCGCTGGTCCCGCACCAAATTTACCTGAGCGTCGAGAAGTTCCTGCTCGGCATCGAGAACGTCTAAAACTGTCCGCGATCCCACTGCTGCCTCTTGCTCTACACCTTCTAAAGCAATCTTCGCGGCGCGCACACCAGCTTCACGCGATTGAATACTCGCCCGCGCAGTGAGTAATTGCTCGAAACCACTTCTTGCGTCTTCGATCGCCGCGCGCCTTGCCTCCTCGACCTGCAATTGGTTTTCGCCCGCGAGCTGAATCGCTTCACGAACCCGGCTCGACACCGCCCCTTGCTGATACAGCGGCACCGAAACTTCCACGCTCACCGTTATATCGTTTATGGTCTGGTCCGAGGCACTTGCATTTCGACTATGCGACGCATCGCCGACCAGGTCTATCGAAGGCAGTAATTCGCTCTTTACCACATCAACGTAGGCGCGCGCAGAGCGTTCGTCATAAGTTGCGCTGACAACCGCCGGATTGCCGTTTAGGGCCAGCGAGATCGCTTCGTCAACCCCCTTTGGAAGGGCGACCGGGTAGCCAGGATTGGGAACCGTCGAAGGCTTCTCACCCACGATTTGCTCATAGAACGCGCGGCTCACCTCCAAGTCGCCTTCAGCCTGGATTCGTTCCGCTGTAGCGCGAGCAAGGCGTGATTCAGCCTGAGCCACGTCGGTTCGTGTCACCTCACCTACGTTAAACCGGTCGCGTGTTGCCTGTAACTGCCGCGCCAGCACCTGTTCGTTGTTTATGTTGAGCCTCAGGACGGCCTCTTCCTGAAACACATCCATATAGGCAGTGGCAGCATCCAGCAGCACTTCCTGTTCTGTCGTCACCAGACGGGCACGTTCCGCACTGACTGCGTGTTTTGCCTGTTTGATTTCCGCCTCTGTACTTCCACCTTCATAAACATTCTGCGTAATACTGAAACCACCATTGTAGAACGACCGGTCGTCATCGCCTGAACCAGAAACGCTAGAATTACTGGCTCGGCGACGCAGTCCACCGACCTCAGTGGTGAACTCGACATCTGGCCGCCATCCCGAACGCGCCTGCGGCACACCTTCATCTACGGAACGCAAGCGCGCCCGCTGCGCTTGCAGCGTCGGATTATTCGTGTAAGCGAGCGATAGGGCCTCCATCAGGTCCTGCGCACGCGCCTCACCTAGCGCTACAGTCGCAGTTCCTAACAACAAAAAGACTAAGACGGATACCCGCCGCATGGCTTTTCCTTTTCCAGCACGACCTACGATACCGCGGCCGTCCAATTCATTTTTCATACCCAGTCCGAACTGCCCCAATTGGCTACCTCTCAGCATGACGCCAAGCGGAATAAACCACAAAATGTTGAATAGAAACAGCGCTAAAACACAAAACCTGCCTCTTTTTCAAACTCAGGCAGGGCAGGAATAGAAGCATCGAACAGCACTCTCTGGGAAATACCAGTAGCGCCTTTGACTATCAGCACGGCACGCCCCAAACCAGCCTCGTCGATCATCACCGTCACCATTCGTCCCCCATCCGCGAGTTGATCAGTCAGGGCATCAGGCAACATTTTGACCCCACCGTTTACCATGATGACGTCATAGGGCCCTTGCTTCGGCAATCCATCCACCAACGCACCTTCTACGATGACAATGTTGTCCAAAGCCAGATCCGACATCAAGGCCGAGGTCGATGCCGTCAGCGCGCCATCACTTTCCAACGCGAATACGGTATCGCAAAGCCGCGCGAAGACGGCAGCCGAGTAACCAGTACCAGCCCCTACAACCAAACACAGTTCGAACGACTTTGGCGCAGCGGCTTGCACTAAACGCGCGAGGGTGAGTGGTTCCATATTGTAGCGCCCCGGCGCAATCGCCAGATCCTCGTCCACATAGGCAACCGGCCGCTGAACCTCTGGCACGAACTGTTCGCGCGGCAGAGTTCCCATGGCCGCTAGCACCCCCTCGTTGGTGACACGATTGGGGCGCAGCTGGCTGTCCACCATGATACGTCTTGCATCTTCGAAATTCATCGAGGGCGCTCTCCTCGCATCAGCGATGATCGATAATGACCAGCATAGTCTTTCGCTTTCCTTTACCTTATACGCGGAAGATTTCTAAAACTCGATAAAGAAGAAGCATGCCAGCAAAAGAGACCTTTTATATCCCTCACCGTTTGCGATGACAATGCGGCTAAATCAGGGACATGCGCTGACTTGACCGGCTTGTCCGCCCGGACTATATCACGCGCCTTGGTAATTAGGTGCGATGGCCGAGTGGTTAGGCAGTGGATTGCAAATCCACGTACGCCGGTTCGATTCCGGCTCGCACCTCCAACAACATCGGCTCG
>PBDC01000044.1 GCA_002717185.1 Rhodospirillaceae bacterium | reverse complement strand
GTCTGGCCTTGGCGGTGCCGCCCTGATAGGGGCGGCCGATAAAATCATTGATAAGGGCAAGCGCATAGCAGCGCAAAATCTGGAAGCGGCGGAGGCGGATATTGAATTCGTGGAAGGACGTTTTGTTATCACAGGCACCGACCGAGGTCTCGATTTAACGGAAATAGCAGCGCTGGCCTTCCAGCATTCGATGCTGCCATCGGGCATGGAAAGCGGGCTGAATGGGTTCGATACCTTTAAATCTCCGGGACCAACCTTCCCTAATGCCTGCCATGTATCGGAAGTGGAGATCGATCCGGAGACTGGGGAGATCCGTGTGGTGCGCTACGTCGCCATCGACGATGTGGGCACGGTGATGAACCCTATGTTGCTAAAGGGCCAGTTGCATGGAGGTATCGTTCAAGGCATCGCGCAGATCACCAGCGAGCGGGTTGTTATGGACGCATCCGGCCAGGTAATGACCGGTTCGTTCATGGACTATCAAATGCCGCGTGCCGACGAATTTCCCAAACTGGAAATAGAAACCCATGTGGTGCCTAGTCCACGTAATCCATTAGGCATCAAGGGGGCGGGGGAAGCCGGCACGGTCGGTGCAGTCGCCTGTCTTGCCAGCGCTGTGCTAGACGCGCTAGCCCAGGCCGGGGTTGAGGACGTGGCATTCCCGGCGACGCCGGAGGTTGTATGGCGGGCGTTGAACCTGGCCTAGTCGATTAGCGACGCTTGGCCCCCAGCCGCGAAATCTGCAGGATCGCGCGACCGCAAAGTTCTTTGGACGGTGAGCCTGAGCGTTTGCACTGACGCTCGGCTTCAAGCACTAGCGCGAGCGCGTGGGTTAACTTGGCACTAGTCCAGGTACTAAGCTGCTGGCGGAACTGTCTGGCTAGCTTGAAGAAGACCGGCGGCCGCAAGGATTTTATCGCTCTGTCCGTGGGAGTGCCGCCATCTACATTGGCGCGGACCAGCTGCAGTCGCATTATATGTCGGCCCAGTGCACGTAGGATGGTAACCGGATTTACCCCCTCCGCGTAGCTGCGGGTCAGCGCTCTGTCGGCGGTTAGTCCGTCTCCGCTGGCTGCCGCAAAGATAACGTCATCGATTGATAATGCGCTTGAATCGCCGACCGAGGCGATGGCATCGTCCAGACTGATGGTCGAGTTTGGACCGACATAGAGCGCCAGCTTCTCCAGCTCTGCCAGGCTCAGGCCCCGATCGGCGCCTAGATTGGCAGTTAGATGATCCATCGCTTCCATCGATACCGATATCCCCTGGCCCTTTAATGTGCTGTGGATGAGTTGGTTCAGCGCGCGTTCGTCGTCGGCGTAGCAGGGTACGGCGGCGGCGTTCTTCTTGTCCTCGAATAGCTTTCGTAGTTTCGAGCGGGAGGAGAGGTTACTGGCTTGTACCACAACGAGCGCGTCACCTGGACTGTCGTCAAGAAAAGCTTCCAGCGCGCCAGCTGCAGCTTCGGGCGCATCGCGGAAGCGCACAACTCGGCGCCCCCCGGTCAAGGCGATGGCAGCCGCCTCGTCAGCAATTAGTGAAGGAACGTCGCGCAGTGCCGAAGCTGTCACGTCAGCGACACGAAAGGGGTCGTTGGGGTCATCGACCACAGCCTTGGTCAGCGCGTCGGCACGGTTCCGCACAAGCCCGTCATCGGGCCCGTAGACAAGAACTGCGCGAACACTATCATCCGGGTTGTGGGAGAATTCGTCGGCACGGCTGGCGGCGATCTTCATAAATTCTCTAACGCTGGAAGTAGAGCGCGAGGCGGGTCGTTATGTCGTCGCTGACCGCGCGGGAGGCGCGATCGGTAGCGCCGGTTTCGGCGCTCAAGGTCGCGAAGTCCGATGCTACGATGTTGAAGCTATTGGTCGATTGCGTCGACCCTTCTACCAAAACGATTTTCTTGGCGCGATTGAATAGCTGATAGTTGGCCGTTAGAATCAAAAGCGCCCGCGTTGCCGTCTCGTCGCGCTCGATGCCTAGATCGGTTCGTGTCACATTGATCTTGACCTGCAGATAGTAAAGTGGCCGTTGAGGCTGCCCCTCCGGGTTGATCCGATCGAGCAAAAAGTTACGCAGCTTCTGACCGATACGGTCGGGAATGGCTGCGATACGAATTTGTGCCAGTTGTGTTGTGACTGGAAGGTCTTCGCCGATGGTACCGTAAAGCGGCCGGAAGCCGCAGCCGGCCAAGAGCATGGCGACCGCGATGACCGCTAAGGACTTAGACCACAACATTGACGATCTTATTGGGCACGACGATGATACGTTGCGGCGTCTTGCCTTCAATTGCGTGTTGAACCGTGTCCAGTGCCAGGGCGGTCTCCTCCACAGTGGATTTTTCAGCATCGCGTGGCATCTCAATCGTGCCGCGAAGTTTGCCTCTAATTTGCACCGCGATGGTCACTGTCTCATCGACGAGATAGGCCGGATCGGCCTTTGGCCAAGGCGCATTTGCCAGCAAGATTTTGTTACCGAGGCGATACCACATCTCTTCCGCGATGTGAGGCATCATCGGTCCGATCAGCTGGATCATGGTTTCGAGTGCGAACCGCCGGACAAAGTCATGCGACGGCCCCTCATTCTTGTAGTCCACCAGTTCATTGGTCAATTGTCGCACTTGAGCAACGGCGCGGTTGAACCTAAAACTTTCCAGCCCTTCGGTGACTGCGGCGACGGTCTGGTGCACGTTCCGTAAAATTGCCGCAGCGGCATCGTCGAGGCTTTCTGGGGCCGGCGTATCTTTCGGGGCGGTAGGCGCCTCGAGGATTAGCCGCCATATCCGGTTGATGTAGCGCCACGCCCCTTCTATTCCGGCCTCGGTCCATTCCAGATCGCGTTCTGGCGGGCTATCTGACATCATGAATAGCCGACCTGCATCAGCGCCGTAGGTGTCGAGGATTAGTTCCGGGTCAACCACGTTGCGACGCGACTTGCTCATCTTCTCCGAACGCCCAACCCTGACCGGCTGTTGGCTTTCTCGATCAATGCGGCTGCCGTCGTCACTCTCGATTACATCGTTTGGAAAGACCCAACCGCCATCCGATTTCTGGTAGGTCTCGTGACAGACCATGCCTTGGGTGAACAGCCCCGCAAAGGGTTCGTCCTGGTTTAGATAGCCGCAGTCCCGCAGGGCTCTGGTGAAGAACCGCGCGTATAGCAGGTGTAGCACCGCGTGCTCGACGCCACCAATATACTGGTCCACAGGCATCCAATAGTCCGCAGCGCTCCGATCGAAAGCCGAATTTGGGCTGAGTGAGCAGAAGCGTATGAAATACCAAGCAGAATCGATGAAGGTGTCGAAAGTATCGGTCTCGCGCTGCGCTGGCTTGCCACAGACCGGGCATTCAACATGCTTCCAGGTTGGGTGATGGTCTAAGGGGTTTCCAGGTCTGTCGAAACTTACATCTTCCGGCAGGGCTACGGGTAAATCCGCTTCTGGCACCGGCACCACGCCGCAATCCGCGCAATGGATCATCGGTACGGGGCAGCCCCAATAGCGTTGCCGCGATACACCCCAATCGCGCAGCCGGTAATTGACGGTGCCCTCGCCCGCGCCTATCTCGACGAGCCTGTCGATGGCCGCGCGGATTGCGCTTGGAACGTCGAGACCGTTCAGGAATTTTGAATTGATCATTACTCCGTCGCCAGTATAGGCTTCGTCACTTATCGCGTAGGTTGACGCGTCCACTTTCGGCGGGCACACCACGGGGATGACGTCTAGCCCGTATTTGCGGGCGAACTCCAGATCGCGTTGGTCGTGGCCAGGACAGCCGAAGATCGCGCCCGCGCCGTACTCCATCAGAACNAAGTTGGCGACGTAGACTGGAAGCTTGTGGCCAGGCNGGAAGGGATGGGCCACTGTGAGTTTGGTGTCAAACCCNAGCTTCTCCGCCTTCTCCAGCGCCGCTTCGCTAGTACCNAGCTTGCCGCATTCGACCAGGAAGGCGGCTAGGTCTGGGCTGNNCTCTGCTAGTTCCTGGCTTAATGGGTGGTTTGGCGACAGGGCGCAAAAGGAAGCGCCAAACAGCGTATCGGGCCGCGTGGTAAATACTTCTAACTTGTCTTCCCGGCCGTTGATTTCAAATAAAATCTTGGCGCCTTCCGACCGGTTGATCCAGTTGGTCTGCATCAGCCGGACTTTGTCCGGCCACCGTTCTAAGCTCTTAATCCCTTCCAGCAATTCATCGGCGTAGTCGGTAATCTTGAGGAACCACTGATGCAGCAGTTTCTTTTCGACCTCTGCACCAGAACGCCAACCGCGCCCGTCAATCACTTGCTCATTGGCTAGCACCGTATCCTCGACGGGATCCCAATTGACCCAGGATTCGCCTCGATAGGCGAGGCCCTTTTTGTAAAAGTCGATGAACATTTTCTGTTCGTGCGCATAATAGTTCGGTTCGCAAGTTGACAGCTCGCGGGTCCAATCTAGTGACAAGCCCATAGATTTAAGCTGTTTGCGCATCGTGGCGACATTCTCGCGCGTCCATTTCGCCGGATGTACATTGTTTTCAAAAGCGGCATTCTCAGCAGGTAAACCGAAGGAATCCCAGCCCATCGGGTGCAGCACGTTGAAGCCTTGCGCCCGTTTGTAGCGTGCGACAACGTCGCCCATCGTATAGTTGCGCACATGGCCCATGTGGATGCGTCCCGACGGATAGGGAAACATCTCCAAGACATAGTATTTTGGCCGCGCGCGGTCCTCGGTCACTTCGAAGACGTTTTGCTCGGACCAGATCCGTTGCCACTTGGCCTCGGTTTCCTTGGCGTTATAACGGGTCATGATGCGGTATTCGTTCCTTGGGCGCGGCCGCGACTGTAGCCTAGTTCCCGTCTATTGAGCGCGCAAATTGGCAATGCGTAGTTCCCGGGCTCGTTTGAGGATGGCGTTCTCGATTTCGCGCACCGTTTTGGAGTCAACCTTCGCTTCCTGCCAGAGTTGGCTGGCGCGGGCCTGACGGAAGAGTGATACGCGTAGCCCATCGGCGCGCAACTCCCGGCCCAAGATGTAGACATTAAGCTTGATCCGCTCGCGTGGAGCTTCCGGTGGCGAATACCAGTCGGTAATTATGACACCGCCGAAGGGGTCTGCAGAACTCAACGGCATGAAAGAGATGGTGTCCAGCGACGCGCGCCACAAAAAACTGTTGACGCCGATGCCGCTGCCGCCGCCGCCGCTCGATTTGTCGCCGCCGAACACTGTATCGAACAAGCCACCATTGTTACTGGAGCCGGATGACCGGTCTGCGACTGGTGGTGGTGGGTCAGGCGCAATACCGATACTTTCGCATGCGGATAGGATGATTGCGAAGGCGATCGCTGCAACGATTTGGGACAGGTTTCTGTTCATGGCTGCTTTATGCCTGAAAACACCAGACCGTTTCTACAACAATGTAGCGAACGCGGTAATTGCCACTTGTCTAAGGCTTTGCTACGACAAGCTGTCATTCTCGGTTATGTAGGGAAAAAAACGTTGTCTGACATGCAAACCAACGCCTGGTTGGTAGATGAACCGAATATCGCGGGCAATTTACATGCGGTCCGGTCGGAAATTACCGCAGCGGAGGCGGCAAGTGACCGGGCGCCGGGTTCGGTAACTTTGGTCGCAGTTGGCAAGGCGCATTTAGCTGCGCGTTCGCGCGAGGCACTCGAAGCCGGTCATCGAGTGTTCGGCGAGAACAGAGTGCAGGAAGCGGCTGGTAAATGGCCGGCACTGAAGGAAGCGTTTCCTGATACCCAACTGCATCTGATCGGCCCGCTGCAAACAAACAAGGTGCGCCAGGCGATGGCGCTGTTCGATGTCTTCGAAACAGTCGATCGGGAGAATTTGGCCCGAGCGCTTGCCAAGGAGATGGACCGGACCGGCCGCCGTCCAGACTGTCTTATCCAGGTTAACACGGGTAACGAGCCACAGAAGGGAGGTGTTGCGCCCGAGCAAGCCGACGCTTTCATTACTCAATGCCGCGATGAATTCGATCTGCCGTTGAAGGGTCTCATGTGTATTCCGCCTGTCGATGATGAGCCATCGCTGCATTTTGCGTTGCTACGCGAGGTCGCTCAGCGGCACGATTTGTCGTGGCTCAGCATGGGCATGTCGGCGGATTACGAGATCGCTATCGCCTTTGGCGCGACGCATGTGCGCGTCGGAACCGGTATCTTCGGGCAACGTCCAGGGCGGTAAGGTCGATCCCTGTCGCTCGTTATTGCGGTCTGTTCGGGCATTATTCTGAGCCCATGCCAGTCGAATGCTACAGCGAGTTTTGTGAGTTTGAATTGTGATTCCTCATCGCCGCCCACTATCTAAGAGTCAAATACTTTAGAAACTTGGTGATTGATGGGCTCGACGATGTTCAATGTACGCAGTGGTATAAGCCGGCATTCTTTGTTCGATTAACAGGCTGGTTCGGCTTGAACACAAAGATGGTCGCCTGGACCGCAGCTCTGAATAGCGTCGCGGAAATCAGCCAACGAGATCGCGATGCAACCCTCCGTTGAGCCAAAGTCTGGGCGAGCCACGTGCCAAAAAATCGCGCTGCCAGCACCGGGTAGTGGTGGGTCATCATTGTGGCCCAAAACAACGATCAGATCGTACAGACCATCGTTGCGCCACAGTGGTTCGGCGCTGGCTGGATAAGGCAGAGTGATTGCCTGATTGTAATTTGTGTCATCCGGCGCGTCGCACCATCCATCCAATCGGTCGATGGCGCTGATGGGCAAGTCGGTTTTTGGCTTTGCAATTCGGTCCGCGCGATAAAGGACCCTTCGGAGCGCAAAACAGCCTACCGGTGTGGCGCCGTCTCCCTCGCGTTTGTCGGCGCGTGCGCCACCATGTCCTAAGGCACAGCGCACGCTTTTGCATTTATAGCTAAGCGCGCCAGCGGGTGAGACTATAATATCCATGATCCGCCTCTTTCATAAATCCGTAGCCGTCTTAAGAGTGATCGCCTACCTTTAGGTGGTAATAGCGGCCGAACGTTTCCAGTGCGCATCGAGTTCCATGAAGGCTGCGGTGGTGTGCGACTTCGAATATTTTTCATTCGCGTGTTTGGCTGCAATTAGGTGTGAAACCTCGCCAAGGTGCCGCCAATATGGCGGGTGCTGGTACGCGAGACGGGGGTGGTTGTGCTCTAATTCCAAGACCCTAATTTTCCCCGCCGAAAGGTCTTTACGACTTAAGTACCAACGATAGCAGAAACCCAGGGTACGCTGGCATTCTAAAATAAATGCCCGCTTCGGGCGGCCTTGGTCGATATATATTGTTCGTTGTGCTCGTTGGATGGGAAGGCGTGGGTGACGCGGTCCACGATGTCGATCCCGTGCGCTTCTAAGGCTGCAACCTTGTCCGGGTTGTTCGTCATCAACCTGACGCGCGTGAAGCCAAGGCGGCATAGCATCATTGCCGCGGGTGCATAGACCCGCTCATCTGCTTCGAAGCCGAGTTGTTCGTTCGCATCGATCGTGTCGAATCCGTCATCTTGAAGTTTGTAGGCGCGCAGCTTATTGACCAACCCGATGCCACGGCCTTCCTGGGCCAAGTATAGCAGTACTCCACCGCCCGCTTCATTGATTGCTGCGACGGCACCGCGCAGCTGGTCGCCGCAATCGCAGCGTAGGCTGCCGAATAGGTCGCCTGTGAAGCATTCCGAGTGCAGCCGTGCAAGCACTGCTTCGCCATTGTCCGGTTCACCGATCACGATTGCGACATGGGCCTTACCGCCGTCGGCCGGGCGAAAGGCGATCATTCGGGTATGCTCCGCCCCCTCCAGCGGCACCGCGGTATCCACGGTGTAATCCATTAAGGCTCCTGCGGCGCCTCGGTATTTTGGGATGTTTGCAATGTCGAGAGCTAGTAGGTTGTAGTGCTGTGTGAATTCGGTCGCATCGCTATGAATGGGCGATGTCAGGGCTGCCGGCAAAAGTCGGGCTAGCTTGACGACTTCCAACGCTGTCTGTTGCATCGGCGTGGCCGTTTTGGCAACTGGCCCGGTGAGCCGAGATCCGTCGAACGTCTCGCCAATGATCGTCGCGATCGCGTCCCGGTCCAGCCCGCCCTTAGTTTCGATGGCGGCGACAGCGGCGGCGCCTACGTCCAAACCCAGTGCGGCGGCGCGCGAGGCCGTGACCAGGCAAGTGACGCCAGCATCGGTCAGCATCGTGAGCGCGCGCGGATCGACACAGGATTCCGCCGCCGTCACCAGCATCGCATCTAAACCGTCGCGCAAGACGATAGCCATACCGCGTCGCAGGTCCCCGACGCACCGGCCGACGGCGGTCAAGCTGGCATCCTGTGCGTTGGGTTGAGGGGCGATGCTAAATTCGAGGGGTGCGTTCATGTTGGCGAATTTCCACAGGCGTTTTTAAGAAGCCATATTAGGTCTATGCCGAAGGACAGGGTCAAGGACGTCAATGTTATGGCGGCAATTATCTTTGAGGGCAAAGTGGTAAGGGTCGGTAGCAGACAGATAGCCGATGATGCAATCATAACAGCATGCAAAAGGCGTTGCGACTGATGAGCCACTAACTGCAGTGCAGGGGCTGCCAGGCAGTTAGCATGCGGCTCTCTTGGGGGCTGGGGTTTTAGGACTCGGCGACAATGACCGCAGTGTGCAGTTTCGTCAGCAATATCGCTGGCGACGGGCCTGCGGCCAAAAATTGGCTATTGCAGTTTGGACTGGCGAATGCCGAAAAGCACCTTCGCATGCGGATTGACCATATCGACATCCTAGTCGTTCCATTAGCGTACCCGAATGTCCACGACCTGTTATTGACTTACCTAGTGTAATGGCCTTGAAATTTTACGTTTTGAATAAGGAGAATATTGGAAATTGCAATAGACTAGACAACTACGGTCTATGCGCTGAATCACACGCTAACCAATTCTTCGCATTTGTCGCAATCAGAAAACTGGGGGTGGCACGTTGGTTTTGCTGTATTAAAACACAATGGAAAGGCTGAGATGAGCGGCACTGGGATTGAGCGTCCAGCGGCTGGTGGGGACACCGCGGGGAGAAATATCCTTATCGTGGATGATGATGCAGTGTTACGGGATTCTCTTTCAGAGCAGTTACAACTGAATGAGGAATTCGCGACAGCCCTCGCCGAGACGGGGAGTGATGCGCTGGCAATGTTGAAAGAGGATCATTTTGACGCCATTCTTCTTGAGGCCAGCCTGCCAGACATGGACGGGCGTGATGCCTGCCGACTAATGCGCAGCAGCGGCGTAAAAATACCAATAATTATGCTGACCAGTGTGGAAACGAATGCTGACCCCATTTCGGGTCTCGATGCGGGCGCCAATGAATTCATCACCAAGCCCTTTCGTCTTGGCGTTTTGCTTGCTCGGCTGCGCGCGCAGCTTCACCTGCACGAGCAGAGCGAGAACAACGTTTTTACGATCGGACCCTATACTTTCCAGCCGAGTGCCAAATTGCTCGCTTACATAGCAGATGATCGCACGATCCGGCTTACCGAGAAAGAAACTTCGATCCTAAAGTATCTCTATCACTCCAGCCCCAACGCAGTTGATCGTGAAACCTTATTAGGTGAAGTATGGGGCTATAATGAGGGCGTCACGACGCACACTTTGGAGACCCATGTCTACCGTCTGCGCCAGAAAATTGAGGTGGACCCTTCGAACGCTGAAATTCTTGTGACGGAGCTAGGCGGTTATAGGCTTGTTCTTGATCTTTAATGGTTATTAAAAACAGTGGTGGCGCGTTCTACCAGCTGCTAACGACATCACATTTCCAGATGGGCATAGTATTTACGATTTTAGAAAGATTTTGGTCTGATCTAAAATTTTTGGTTAGAGCCAAGGGTTCTCGGTGTGACTGAGGCGCACTACAGGTGAGAAAATCCCGGGCCTAAGGAATGATTGGAAAAATATTTCTTGCAAGCGTTCGCCAGCAAGCGGGGAAACCGCAAAAAGACTGGATAGGCTGAAGTGACCAAATTCGAACGGCGTGCCATATAGTGGCACCTGGAACGAATAGGTGGGAGAGGGACGGTATGGCGAATGAGTTGAAAGTTGGGGTCGTCGGAGGCAGCGGCCGGATGGGCCAGATGGTCGTTGCGCAGGTCACCGAGACGGATGGCTGCACCGTGTTCGGAGGCGTTGATATGCCGGGACAAGATGTTGTAGGCAAGGATATAGGTGTGGTCGCTGGTATCGAACCGCTCGGGGTTAGCATAGGACAGGACGCAGCAGCGATGATTGCCGGCGTCGATGTGGTCATCGATTTCACCGTGCCAGAGGCGACTGTCGAACATTCCAGGCTCGCAGCACAGGCAGGCGCCGCGATGGTCATCGGCACGACAGGACTTAATAAAGAGCAAGCTGGCGTGGTAGAGGCAGCGGCGCGTCATGTCCCTATTGTTTGGGCGCCAAATATGAGCGTTGGCGTGACCCTGTTACTGGCGTTGACCGAGCAAGTTGCAAGTATTCTGGGGCCAAACGAATACGATATCGACGTCGTTGAGATGCATCACAAGCACAAGATCGACGCACCGTCTGGCACGGCGTTGGGGTTGGGCCATGCGGCTGCCGCTGGTCGTGGTGTCGAACTGGACAGCGTCTACAAAGCTGCCCGCGACGGCATTACTGGCGCACGGCCCGATGGCGAGATTGGCTTCGCCGTCTTGCGCGGCGGTGATGTTGTCGGTGAGCACTCAGTTATTTACGCAGGTGACGGCGAACGGGTCGTACTGACCCACAAGGCGGGCAGTCGCAAGGTCTTCGCTGCTGGTGCGGTCCGCGCTGCGCTTTGGACACAGGGGCGTAAGGCCGGCCTCTACAACATGCGCCACGTCCTGGGCTTCGAGGATTGAGGGAATTGGTTAGCGTGTTTTGGCCACGATAACCGCCCCCTAAGGTGAATAGTACGGTGCTGTTGACAGTGTTGAACTAAGCGTTCTCACCCTCGCCGAGGATTTTGTCTTAGCTGAATGGACTCAAGGGCCGAATGTCCTGCGCAGCAAAATCGAAGACCAGCGCAAGGGTGAAGCCGACGGCTTGACCGGTAAGACAGGTGTAAAGTCGGTCCATGGTGATGTCAGCTTGTCATAAAAGCATGCGCGTAGACGCTTGTGTCAATAATAGCGCAAATTTTCGGTGGAAAGAAGGAGCGCTTAAAGCGCCGGCGCGCGATAATGTTCGATGGCAGACCGCAACGCCGCGGCGACCTCATATCGTTTTTTGGGTGTCAGAAAATCGCCGATTTTGATCGACTGACCGTGGCTAGATAAGATCAACTTTCCTTTGTCGGGAGGTGTTTCGTTGACGGCTACCCGCAGCCAACTTGGCTCGATATCTTCGCGGCTGGTCTCGCCCTTCGGTCCGTAGCGGCGGATCTGCAGCCCTGCATCGGTCAGGCGTATGTGTTCGAATTCGCGGCCACTGCGGTAGTTAAGGTGGAACGCGACGTACAAGAGAATCAACTCTAGTCCACAGAAGCCAAAAACTGGCCAGGCGCCTGCAATCATGAAGGAAATGCCAATAGCGAAGCCCAGAACAGAAGCGGCGAGCATTAAGATCGCGAATCCGGTCGGATTGAGGCTACGATACGGTCGCAGCTTTGCATCGAAATAGATCACCGGTCCGTTTGGCGTGGATTCATTGTTCATCGCCGTTTTAAAATACAGGTGCCCATTCACCCTGTCCATCGGTCGTGGAATTTCCCTAATAGGCTCAAGCTGATGAAAAAAGCTGATATCGAGACGTTTTTCAATCGTTTACAGTCAGCCGATCCCGAGCCGAAGGGCGAGCTCGACTTCACAAACCCCTACACCTTGCTGGTCGCTGTGGTGCTATCGGCTCAGGCGACAGATGTAGGTGTCAACAAGGCGACGGGACCGCTATTCAAGCTTGCTAATACGCCGCAGAAGATGTTGATCTTGGGTGAAGCGACGGTACGTGACCACATTAAAACGATCGGTTTGTTCAACAATAAAGCGAAGAACGTAATCAAGCTCAGCCAACAGCTGATCGACGATCATGGTGGGGAGGTACCGCAGGAGCGCGACGCGTTACAGAAACTTGCCGGAGTTGGGCGGAAAACAGCGAATGTCGTGCTTAACATCGCCTGGGGTGTGCCGACTATCGCGGTCGATACGCATATTTTTCGAATCGGTAACCGCACCGGGCTAGCGCCCGGCAAGAATGTTGATCTGGTGGAAAAGAAGCTAGAGAAGGTGGTGCCGGAAGCCTACAAAAGACACGCTCACCATTGGCTGATTTTGCACGGTCGTTATGTCTGCAAAGCGCGCAAGCCGGAATGCCCTACCTGTATTGTCAGTGACGTATGCCGGTTCAAGGGCAAGACATTGTTGAGTTAAGAAAGCTTAGTACGTTTGGTTATCAGCTTGTGGAAGCATTGCCGCGGAGGTTCCGTCGCTTTCTTTCGTTTCCGTATATCGACATGCGCGACCGTTAGTTCACCCGCGTTTTTGTAAAGATAAACATCTAGCACACAGGCCTTGGCACGATACTGCCAGACCTCTGCTGGTCCATCGCGGCGGACGAAGCTGGCGGAGCCAAGCAACTCGTTAACGCGTCGGTAATTCAGTCCGTAAAGCTGTTTGGGATCGTAATTGATCGTAGCTTTTGTGGGCGCCGGCGTAACTGCGGCAGTCTGCGGCTGTTGCACTGGTTTCGGCTTAACGACGATTTTCGGCAACGTGCGCAGCTGTGTCTGCGCTGGCTTTGATGCCACGCTTTGCTTTTCGAGTTTGGGTTTTACAGGCGGCGGTTTCGGCGCCGTTATGCAGCCGGCCAAGACGGTCAGCAGGAGGACACTAACAAACTGTCGCACGCTTTCAGGCTTATCCTTCACCGGGTGGATCGGAAGATATTTCCTCGATTTCAGCGTCGGATATCAATTGTACGTCGCCCTCGATGCGGCCGCCACGCTCTACCTCAATTTCGGCGTAACGGATGCGCCCCTTGACGTTGCCCTTTGAGTGAATCACCAGACGGCTGCGCGCGGTCAATGCGCCTTCAAACTGGCCATTGATTTCGGCGACATTAATTTCGATCTCTCCCTTAAAAACGCCGGTTTCGGCAATTTCTATGGTTCGGCTGTCGCTTAGCTCGGCTTCGACCCGGCCCTCAACGACCAGCGTGTCGCAGGCGGATATCTCACCGGTCAGGCAGATCTCACGACCGACGATGAGTTTTTTACCCTGTGCGTCGCCTATCGACTCGGTGCGTCGTGCGCCTGGGATATTAAGCACACGTCGCGCCACTTCTGTTGCCGCTCTGTTTTCTTCCGCCATGGCAGTTCCTCGTTAGGGCGATAGTCCGTTACTGATTATCACGGGGCATCGCCGACGCTAAGCTTTATTTGGCGGCGCTCCGCTCGTTTAAGCGACGAATTCTTCGCGGCGCGGCAGGTTTTGAAAGATGTGTACCATGAATGCAGTGGCTAGGACTGGTGTGATGAAATTGATTATTGGAATGGTCATGAAGAAGACCAGAATAATGCCCACGAGTAGCATTCGGCCACGATATTGCCGCCGTAACTGTCGCGCCAATCGTGGTTTGAGGCGACGCAGAGCTACCAGTTCGTAATATTCTCGGCTGATTAGATAGCCGTTCAGAAGGTAGTAAAGAAACAAATTGAGTGGCGGGACCAGGAAAAGCAGCAGATAGATCGGTAGGAACAGGATATTCAAGCCGGAGACGAGCAGGGCGAACTTTGCCGTAATTCCCAGTACCTCGCCCAGTGGCTGCGGCCGCGGCGCTGGTTCGTTTGGATAATGTTGCGCTTCGATGGCCTGAACCACCTCTTCTAAAAAGAAGCCAACAATGATCGTTATGACGGCCGGAAAGAACAGGAAGGTGACGATCACCATTACCGCTGTGAATACGACACCGCCTATTGCATTACCGACACTAGGGAACGTTCCTAGTAACCAGTTGACTCCCCAAACGGATTCCCAGGCAATCGTGCTTACAGCCGACCAGATTACGATCCACAGCAGCACAAATATGGCAAGGGAGCCGACGATGCCGATCATTAAAACGCGGCGCAAGCGTGGATCAGGCAACTGCTGTGCAGCATTGGTAAAACTTTGAATGACGCCCATCTGGTCCCTCTTGGCCTGATTATTCTTCGTATTTTCGTTCATGCCGCTCCAAAATTAGCTCGAATTTACGGCTCGCCGCTCGGTCGCAACTCGGTTTAAAACCTCTTCTAGCATATCGTTTCGCTTATGGTTGCTGGTCAAGGGTCTCTCGCTATACTCGCCCTCATTCCAAAATGCATAAAGGATACGGATATGACCGATTTCGACCTCCTCGGTATCGGCAACGCGCTCGTTGATGTTGTGGTGCAGGCGGATGATGATTTTCTTGCTGAACACAATTTCGACAAGGGCGGCATGATGTTGATCGATCATGATCGTTCCGACTTTCTATATTCCAAGATGAATTCCGCGACGAAGAGTTCTGGCGGTTCCTGTGGCAACACCATGGCTGGTTTTGCCTCGCTTGGCGGCTGCGGCGCCTATATAGGCAAAGTGCGCGATGATGAATTAGGCAGGGTATTTCGTTATGATTTGGACGCGATTGGTGTGACCTTCGCCACCCCGCCGGCTGCAGAAGGTCCGGGCACCGGACGCTGTCTCGTCTTGGTCACGCCGGATGCACAGCGGACCATGTGCACGACCTTGGGGGCTGCGGCCTCGCTAACCACCTCTGATATCGATGACGAGCAGGTGCGCGGGTCGGCGGTCATATACATGGAGGGTTATCTCTTTGACCCACCGGAAGCAAAGGCCGCCTTCGTCCATGCCGCCGAAGTTGCGCACGCGGCGAACCGCAAGGTCTCTGTAACGTTGTCAGACAGTTTCTGCGTCGATCGGCATCGCGCTGCGTTTGCTAATCTGGTTGACAGCCATGTGGATATTCTGTTTGCGAATGAGGAAGAAATTGTCTCGCTTTTTAATGTAGGCTCATTCGACGAGGCGGTGCAGGCGGTGCGCGGCCGCTGCGAGATTGCCTGCCTGACGCGCGGCGCGGCTGGCTCGGTGATCGTTGCGGGCGAGGAGGTTGTCGAGGTGCCGGCGGCGGCCGTTGAACAGGTCGTCGATACCACCGGGGCGGGCGATCTCTACGCTGCCGGGTTCCTGTTTGGCTGGACGCGGGGTAAATCGCATGCGGAATGCGGTGTAATCGGTGGCATTGTCGCTGCAGAAGTTATCTCGCATTACGGCGCAAGGCCAGCGGTGCCTCTGAGTGGGTTGTTGCCCTCTGGTTAGAGGCTTGCAAATCAACATTGTCCTGAGCTTTGGATCCTCAAGCTGGGGAGAAGCTATGTTGGGCTTATTAATTAAATGAGAAGGTGGCTGAACGCGGCCTGGATCTATGGTGACCGGCGGGTTGCGTCGCTGTTCTTCTTCGGCTTTTCCAGTGGATTGCCGCTGGCGCTTACTGGCGCGACTTTGGCGGCCTGGTTCACCGAGGCCGGCGCGTCACTGACAGAAATCGGGCTGGTCAGTTTAGTCGGACTTGCCTACGCCTTCAAGTTCTTGTGGTCGCCGTTGGTCGACCGCTTGCCGCTTCCGCTGCTCACGAGATTGTTGGGCCGACGCCGCGGCTGGTTGCTGCTCTCCCAGGCCGCCTTGGCAGTCGCTTTGATAGGCCTCGCCGCTGCCGATCCTGTCACACTGCGTGGTTGGGCCTTGTTCTGGGCGGCGGTAGTGGCCTTCGCCTCGGCGACCCAGGATATAGCGGTTGATGCTTATCGCACTGAGATTCTGGAGGACGAACAACTCGGCGCGGGTGCCGCTGTGCTGGTCTTTGGTTACAGGGTCGCCATGGTGACGTCGGGTGGAGGGGCGCTGATACTGGCCAGTGCGTTTGGCTGGGGTTGGTCTTATGTCTGCATGGCGGTGCTGATGGGGGTGGGGATTGCCGCCGTGCTGATTAACCCTGAACCTCGCGCCGCGCGTGATACGCGTTATAAGGGCGACTGTCCTGGATTATTCGAATGGTGCCGCGATGCTGTCATCGGCCCCTTCGCTGAATTCATGTCGCGGCCGGGTTGGGTCGTCATACTGTTGTTCGTGGCGTTATACAAATATGGCGATGCGCTACTTGGCGTGATGGCGGTACCATTTTACCTCAAAGTGGGCTTTTCGCTGACGGAGGTCGGTGTCGTCAGCAAGGGGTTTGGTTTAGCCATGACGTTGGCCGGTGCGCTGCTCGGCGGTGTGCTTGTTGCGCGCTACGGGATCGTTCGTGCTTTGCTTTTTGCAGGTTTGCTACAAGCGGCGTCGAACCTGGCTTTCGTCTACCAAGCCTGGGTCGGTTACTCAGTGTCGGTCCTGGTTGTCACGATTGGGGTAGAGAATTTTACCGGTGGTATGGGAACGACCGCTTTCGTCGCCTACTTATCCAGGCTGTGCAACCGATCCTATACGGCAACTCAATATGCTCTTTTATCGTCGATGATGGCTGCGGCCCGGACCTTCTTCGCTTCTGGTGCCGGTTGGGTCGTGGAGCAGACTGATTGGATAGCGTTCTTTCTGATCTCCACCGCCGCTGCGGTGCCGAGCCTTCTGCTGCTGTGGTGGATCATGGTGTGGTACCCTGATACAGAACAGGAAAGGTGACATGCCCACCATTGCCACACTGGTGGAGACACTGCAAAGGGAGCACGATAGAGATTGACTGGCATTGTTGTTTATACCGCCCGCAAGATCAGGACGATGAACCCATCAATGCCTGAAGCCACGGCAGTCGCTGTTCGTGATGGTATGATTGTCGAGACCGGCACATTAGAAACTATGCAGCCCTGGCTCGAAGTGCATTCGTACCGGATCGATGAACGGTTTTCTAATCACGTCATCATGCCGGGCTTTATTGACCCACATCTGCATCCTTCCCTGGCGGCGGTGCTGCTGCCCTGCCATTTTATCACTGCCCTGGAATGGAAATTGCCAGATCGGATTTCAGCGCCCGTGCAGGGGCATAACGCGTATCTGGCCAGGTTGACGGAAATCGAACAATCGCTCGGCGACCCAACAGAGCCGCTTGTGACTTGGGGCTTTCACAAGATATGGCATGGCGATGTCAATCGCCAGACGCTCAACGGTGTCTCCAAAACGCGACCAATCTTCGTATGGCAACGATCCTTTCATGAGATCATCGCAAACGATGCGGCTATCGATTGGATGAAGTTGAACCGTGACGATCTCGAGCGTCACCCACAAATCGAACTTTCAACCGGGAGGTTCTTTGAGACCGGCTTATCCGTCGCGCTCGAGGGCATGAAAGATTATTTGTACGCACCGGCGCGGTTCCGGGATGGACTGGAACAAGTCAAGCGGGTTGTTCATTTCGGTGGCCATACGACGATCGGTGACATGGCCGTGCCGCTCGTTGATCTCGAACGGGAGTGGCCACAGCTGCTCGAAGTCATCGAATGTGACGACACACCGTTTAGGGTGCAGATGATCCCGCGGGCAATCACGCGCGGCGGGTCGATCGGCCGGGAAAACGAACAATTGGCTCGGGTGCGAGGGCTTGTTGACCGCAACACCCATCGGCTGCAATTCCAGAATGGTGTTAAGCTGTTTACCGATGGCGGTTTTTACGCAGAGCTGATGCAACTGCAGGAACCGGGGTTCATCGATGGCCATCATGGAGAATGGCTGACACCGCCGGAGATAGTTGAAGGGCTGGCCCGCGAGTTTTGGAATGCGGGCTATCGAATCCATGTCCATTGCACTGGCGACCTAGGCGTCGAGCTTGCCTTGGAAATACTGGAGAAGCTTCAGTTTGAACGGCCGCGCTTCAACCATCGTTTCACGATCGAGCATTTCGGTGTGTCTACCCCGGAACAGGTCCGCCGCATCGCTGACCTGGGCGCGTTGGTCTCCGCCAACATCTACTATCTGCACGAACTTGGCGATGCCTATTGGAAACGTAGTATAGGTTTCGAACGGGCCTCTCAGATGGCGCGTCTTGGTACCGTAGCGCGATACGGCATTCCGACAGCCCTTCATTCTGATTTCATCATGGCTCCCGCCCAGCCGTTAAACTCGGCCTGGGTCGCGGTCAACCGCATCAGCGAATCCGGCGCCGTGCTGGCACCTGATGAGCGATTGACTTTGGACCAGGCGATGCGTGCCATTACCATTGACGCTGCATACATTCTCGGTATGGAGCATGAGATCGGCAGCATTCGCGCAGGTAAGAAAGCTGACTTTACCGTGCTCGAAGCAGACCCTTATGAAACGGCGCCGGAGGCGCTGCGCGATATCCCAATCTGGGGCACCGTCTTCGAAGGCCAGCCCGCGCCTCTGTAATGGCACCGGTCAATCAATTGCCTCTTCAACGCGTACCAGTCACCATCGTTGGTGGTTATCTTGGGGCCGGTAAGACGACCCTGATCAATCGGCTTTTGGAGGACGATCACTCTCTTCGGATTGCCGTTCTTGTGAATGATTTCGGCGAGATTAATGTCGATGCTGATCTGATCGCCGACCATGACGGACAGACCTTGGCGCTCACAAATGGCTGCGTTTGCTGTTCAATTGCCGACGACCTGGGTGGTGCCCTCGCGACAATTTCGTCTCAAGCACCGCAGGCGGACCATATTGTCATAGAAGCAAGCGGTGTTGCGGACCCCGGCCGGATTGCGAATTACGCTTACAGTCAGCCAGGTCTATCTTTGGATGGGGTCATTATTTTGGCTGATTGTGAAACCGTTGATACTCTCGTGGGCGATCGTTTCGTGGGCTCGACCGTGAAGCGGCAACTATCCGCTGCCGATATATTGCTTTTGACTAAAACCGATCTTGTCGGTGCGGCGAATGCAGCCCAAACGGCTGACCGCCTAAAGCAAAACTATCCTGGGGCACCACTCATACATTGCGGAGATATCGCATTTCGTTGGGACATCATTTTTGGCGCGAACATGCACCAAAAAGCGCTAATGGCGCCACTGGATCTGCACGACCATACTTTCGCGAGCACGTCGTGGCGAGAGGGAGGCACTTTAAACAGGGCCCTGTTTCTCGCCCTGCTCAGATCAAGCCAAGGGTCGATTTTACGTGCCAAAGGCTGGGTCCGTTTCGATGATAGGCCTGAGAGGTTTACCCTCGTCCAAATGGTGGGCAACCGTATCGAGTTGACCGACGATGGATCGATATCAGGCGAACGACGAAATGGCCTGACTTTTATCGTTGTGCGCGATGTCCTTGGCGTACAGTCACTATACGATGCGGTATCCAGTTGCCGCTCGATTGGAAAAATGGGCTCAACGTTCTAATCGATTGATTCGTGAGCAGCGATGCCAGCGGCAGTCAGTAGATCCTGAGCGGTGGCTCCCATCTGCACGATCTGCACTGGCTTTTCAATTCCTTGCATCATCGGCCCTAATGCCGAGCCACCGCCGAGCTGTTGTAGCAGTTTTGCTGCGATACTGGCGCTGTGAAGCGCTGGCATGACCAGAACGTTGGCTGGGCCCGACAGCCGGCAGAACGGGTATAAGCGTTCGCGCAGTTCTGGGTTTAGCGCAGTATCAGCTGCCATTTCACCATCATACTCGAAGTCGACGTTGCGGCTGTCTAGGATTTTTACAGCCTCACGAACGCGCTCCGTGTTGGGCGCCAGTGGCTGCCCAAAATTAGAATAAGACAGCAGCGCCACGCGTGGTTCGTGCCCGAACTGACGGGCATAATCGGCGCTTTGGATTGCGATGTCTGCCAGGGTTTCAGCATCCGGCATCTCATGCACCCGTGTGTCGGCGATGAAAATAGTCTGGCCGCGGGCAATGACGATTTGCAGGCCGATAATACGCGCGTTGGGTTTTGGATCAAACACGCGCATGATGTCTTCATAGGCGACAGCAAAGCTGCGCGTGGCGCCCGTTACTAAAGCGTCGGCGTCGCCGCAGGCGACCATGCAAGCTGCAAAGACGTTGCGGTCTCGGTTCACCATGCGCTGGCAGTCACGATAGATAAGGCCTTGCCGTTGCATGCGCTTATAAAGGAAATCAGTGTATTTCCGATTGACCGACGATAGGCGTGCATTATGAATTTCAAGGCCGTTGGTGTCCTCGATACCCATCTCCTTCATCTTATCGGTGACCTCCTCGTCACGGCCGATCAGCACCGGGGTACCGTATCCCTGGTCGCGGTAGGCCATGGCGGCCCGTATAACACGATCTTCTTCCCCCTCGGCAAATACGGTGCGCCGTGGATTGGCACGCAGCCGTTCGAAGATGAAATTCATCGTCGGCGCCAAGGGGTCGAGCCGGGCAGTGAGTTCGCTGCGATAGGCGTCCATGTCGGATATTGGACGTTTTGCGACCCCGCTATCCATGGCCGCTTGTGCTACAGCAGCGGGTATTGCTGTAATTAGTCTAGGGTCGAAGGGTACCGGAATCAGATAATCGGGTCCGTAGTTCATTCGCGCACCGCCATAGGCCGCATCGACTTCGTCCGGCACGTCTTCACGGGCCAGTTCGGCCAGTGCCTGAGCTGCGGCGATTTTCATTGCGTCGTTGATCTCGGATGCGCGCACGTCGAGCGCGCCGCGAAAAATATAGGGAAAACCCAACACGTTGTTGATCTGGTTTGGATAGTCCGAACGGCCGGTGGCGATGATAGCATCAGAACGAACGGCACGCGCGTCTTCGGGCGTGATCTCTGGGTCCGGGTTGGCCATGGCGAAAATCAGCGGTTTGTCGGCCATCGATTTCACCATATCCTGCGTGACCGCGCCTTTGACGGACAGGCCGAAGAACACGTCGGCATCCTTCAGCGCATCGCTTAGGGTGCGCATGTCGGTTTCCACCGCATGCGCCGACTTCCATTGGTTCATACCGTCGGTCCGGCCTTGGTAGACGACGCCTTTGCTGTCGCAGATGATTACATTTTCGTGCGGCATGCCCATCGCCTTCAACAGCTCGACGCAGGCGATCGACGCGGCGCCGGCGCCGTTTACCACCAGTTTGGTTGACTTCATATCACGGTCCGTCAGGTGCAGTCCGTTGATCATCCCCGCTGTTGCGATGATCGCGGTGCCGTGCTGGTCGTCATGGAAAACCGGGATGTCTAGAATTTCCCTTAGGCGCTGTTCGATAATAAAACATTCCGGCGCCTTGATGTCCTCCAGATTGATCCCACCGAAGGATTTGCCCAGGAACCGCACGCAATTGACAAATTCGTCGACATTCTCGGTGTCAACTTCCAAGTCAATTCCGTCCACGTCGGCGAAACGCTTGAACAGGACCGCTTTGCCTTCCATGACCGGGGTGGCCGCGAGCGCACCAATATTGCCGAGCCCGAGTACCGCAGTACCATTGCTGATCACCGCGACTAGGTTGCCTCGGTTGGTGTATTCGTAGGCTGCTTCTGGGTCTTTTTCGATGCGCAGGCACGGAAAGGCGACACCAGGCGAATAGGCAAGCGATAGATCGTGCTGTGTTGTCAGCGGCTTTGTTGGGGCGATTTCCAGCTTTCCTGGTCTGCCGTGCGCGTGAAAGCTCAGCGCTGCCGCTTCGTTGATTCGATTGTCTGCCATGTTTTGCCCCGGAGTTCCGCCCGCATTTCGATTCAACTATAGCGTAATCCTAAACGCGAAACCGGGTTGCAACGCAAGGCTTTAAGTCAAACCGGTATCAATTGTTGGATAAGGGGGGTCTGCGCAGGTGCCAATCGGTTCTCTCCTGATAGGAAGCGCCGAGCTGTAACAGCAAAGGATCCTGCCACCAGGCGGCTTCCAATTGTAGTCCGACCGGCAAGCCGTCGGATGAGAATCCGCAGGGGACTGATAGACCGGGGAGCTGTCCGAAGGCGCCGGCATAGGTGTTGCGGGTGGCGTTCTTAGTCGCTTCCAGAAGAGACATGTCCTCTTCTATTGGCGGGACCAACGAGGGTAAGGTGGGTGAGAGCAGGACATCGACCTCTGCGAAGAGTGCTTGCAATGTTCGCTTCCAGCTTTCTTGAGCGCGCAAGGCGTTCGAGTAGTCGACGGCGGAGAGTTTTAGCCCTTCGGTCATGCGGTCATAGACTGGTTTCTCGAACATCTCAGGATGCTGCCGTAATCGCTCGCTGTTCTGCGCGCAGGCATCTGCGAAGATCAAAATAGTCGCCCAGCGCTGCATTTCAGCTACCCCGGGGACGTTGATTTCGACTAATTTTGCCCCCGCATTGGCCAAAACGTCTGCCGCGGCGCGAACGGCACTTTCGATGTCCGTGTGGCAATCTTCGAAGTACATATTTTTCGGTATCCCAATCCGGATGCCTTGGATCGGTCGGGTTAGGTTTGGTAAAAAATTCTCCAGCGGCCGGTCTGAGGACAGCGGATCGCGCACGTCATGACCGGCAATGACCGCGAAGATGCGGGCCACGTCACTCACGCGGCGGGCCATTGGGCCGATTGTATCTAGGGTCGCGCTGACCGGTGTCGATCCATGATTGGGCACACGCCCGTGGGTTGGGCGCAGTCCGCTGACGCCATTGATCGCGGCGGGCAGACGCACCGAGCCGCCGGTGTCGGAGCCGAGTGCGCCGACACACATATCCGCTGCCAGCGCCGCTCCGGACCCACCACTCGACCCGCCGGGCACGCGACTTAGATCCCACGGGTTACGGCACTGGCCGGAGACTGGGTTGTAGGACCGGATGCCGAAGGCGAACTCATGCAAGGTCGCCTTGCCAAGGATCACCGCACCCGCATCGATTAGCCGCTGTGTCACCGCGGCGTTTTCGTTAGGCACGTGGTCAGCGAAGAAAGACGAGCCGGATGTGGTGCGGATGCCGGCCGTTGCGATGTTGTCTTTGATTGCCATCGGCATGCCATGCAAAAGACCAAGCCAGCGTCCGTCGCGAGCTGCGGTGTCGGCGGCTTCAGCCTGCCGGATTGCATTTTCCGCTGTTACCGTGATCATCGCGTTGACGGTGCCGTTTTGCCGTTCGATGGCCGACAGGCAGGCTTCTGTCATGGACCGAGAATTGGGCTCAACTGATGATGTCATAGGATCTCTCCAAATAGGGGCTACATCCATTCTAACTGATCCTGAGGTGTGGCCAATTTGGCAGAAATTCATGTGTGTCGGAAAACTTAGGAGACAGTGTAGCTATCTGCAGTAAAAGGCTGCAGCAGAACGGTCGCAGTGCAAACTTGCATTCTCCAAAGTCCTGGTCTCTTGGTGGCCGGACGTTTCTCAAGGCGATGAGCCCGTTGTGTAACGTCATCTGCAGGTTTCCCCGAAGCGGTGATTTTTAAGGATATCTCAGACACGCGCATTGGGACGATGCCGCAGGCATGATATGACGGAACCCATGAGAGCGATTGGCCGCAAATCTGCCATGACGCCAATGATGGCGCAGTATCTGGCGATCAAAGAACAGCATCAGGATTACCTGCTGTTCTACCGCATGGGTGATTTCTACGAGCTTTTTTTCGACGATGCTGTTGTCGCTTCGGCCGCGCTCGATATCGCTCTGACAAAACGCGGCCACCACAAGGGCGAGGATATCCCGATGTGTGGCGTGCCGGTCCATTCGGCTGACGCCTATCTTTCGAAATTGATTGAAACTAACTTCAAAGTCGCCGTCTGTGAACAGACCGAGGATCCAAAGGAGGCGAAGAAACGCGGACCAAAGGCGGTTGTCAATCGACAGGTTGTCCGACTGGTGACGCAGGGGACCCTGACTGAGGATTCACTGCTAGATGCGCGGGCGCATAATCATTTGGCTGCCCTAGCCGATGCCAGTGGTCAGGTAGGCTTCGCTTGGCTTGATATCTCGACCGGCGAGTTCACAGTGCAAAAGGTCGATCCATCAGGCCTCGCCGCTGCCTTGTCCCGCGTGGCGCCCGGTGAACTTTTGGCGCCTGAACGACTGCTGGCACGGCAGGAATTGGTGGAAACCTTTGCGCAGTGGAACGCGGTGCTGTCACCGCTGCCGAATAGCCGATTTGATTCGGAAAATGCGAAACGGCGGTTGCAGAAAATCTATGGCGTCGCAGGACTGGATGGATTCGGCAGTTTTGAGCGATCCGAGTTGGCGGCAGCCGGGGCGCTTGTAGACTACGTCGCCCTGACCCAGGTCGATGCGATGCCCCGTATTGCTCCGCCCAAACGCCTCACCGCCGGCTCGGTGATGGAAATAGATGCAGCGACCCGCGCAAACTTGGAACTGATGCGCAGCCTTTCTGGGGGTCGCCAGGGCAGCTTGTTGGCTGCCATTGACTGCACGGTGACGGGTCCTGGTGCCCGCATGTTGTCCGCCCGGCTCGCCGCCCCACTGACTGAACCCTCTGCAATCGACGATCGCCTCGATGCGGTGCAGTTCTTTCTCGACGATGAGCGGCGGCGTAATGAATTAATTGGCCATCTGCGCCGATGCCCCGATATGATGCGCGCGCTGAGCCGTTTGACTGTGCATCGGGGTGGTCCGCGCGACCTTGCCGCGATCCGCGACGGTCTCGGCGTTGCGGCCGAAGTGCAGGAGCTTTTAAGCGGAACTGATATACCCATCCCAAAGGCGGTTGCGGAAGCGGCCGACGCGCTGATCCATCACGAGGGGCTATGCAATCAGTTGGCCTGTGGCCTCGCTGACGAACTCCCCTTACTGGCGCGCGATGGTGGCTTTGTGCGCATGGAATATGCGCTGGAACTCGACGAGTTGCTTAAGTTGCGCGACGACGGGCGGCGTATGATCGCGGATCTGCAGGTTCGCTATCGCGGTGAGACCGGTGTCGACTCACTTAAGGTGAAGCACAACAACGTACTCGGTTATTTTATAGAGGTGACACCGCGCCACGGCGATAAAATGGGTGAGAGCTTTATCCATCGCCAAACATTAGCTAGCGCTTTGCGTTACACGACGACGGAACTTGCTGATCTGGCGCGAGATATCTCGGAGGCCGGGGCGAAGGCGCTAGCGATTGAGCTAACCTTATTTGACGATTTCGTGGCCGAGGTGACGGCCCGTGCTGAAGCTATTGCTGCTGCGGCGAACGGGCTGGCAGCGCTTGACGTTGCGACTGCGATGGCGGCCCTTGCCAGAAAGCGGCGGTATTGCAGACCGAAGATAGAAAAAAGTCTGACCTTTGAAATAAAACAGGGCCGCCACCCGGTGGTTGAAGCCGCGCAGGAAATGAGTGAAATCGCCTTTGTGCCGAACGATTGTGATCTGGGCGAAAACAAGCGGCTATGGCTTGTGACTGGCCCCAACATGGCCGGTAAGAGCACCTTCCTTCGGCAGAATGCTTTGATTGCAGTGATGGCTCAAATCGGCATCTATGTACCTGCAGAGCGAGCAACTATCGGTGTTGTCGATCGGTTGTTCAGCCGAGTAGGAGCCGCAGACGATTTGGCACGCGGACGCTCCACCTTCATGGTCGAGATGGTTGAGACGGCGGCGATCTTGAACCAGGCGGGACCGCGCGCAATGGTTATATTGGACGAGATCGGCCGCGGTACGGCGACTTTTGATGGTTTATCGATTGCTTGGGCTTCAGTAGAGCATCTGCACGATGTTAACAGATGCCGCGCTCTGTTTGCGACGCATTACCATGAATTGACGGGGCTCAACAAGAGGCTCGACCGTCTCGCACCGCACACTATGCGGGTCAAGGAGTGGGAAGGCGATGTGGTATTTCTCCACGAGGTCGCGCCCGGTACCGCCGACCGTTCATATGGCATCCATGTGGCCAAGCTAGCCGGCCTGCCGCCAGTGGTTATTACTCGCGCCGAAGAAGTTTTGGCCACCTTGGAGCAGTCCGAACAGTCCGGCGCCATCGCTCAATTGTCCGAAGACCTGCCGTTGTTTGCTGCGACCGTGCAGTTGGCGGCCGCATCAGAGGGGTTTAATGAGTCGGCTATCGAGGCGGCATTGGCTGACATTGACCCTGATGGAATGACAGCCCGTCAGGCGTTAGAAGAACTTTACCGGCTTCGCGGTATGCTGAACGAATAATAATCAAAGGAAGTAAGCAATGGATTTCGGGCTGAAGGGCAAGATCGCCTTCGTGACTGGTGGCAGTCGCGGCATCGGCAAGGCCACCGCCCTGGCTTTGGCGGAGCATGGCGTCGATGTGGCCATTTGTGGCCGGACCCAAGATACCCTTGATGAGGCTGTTTTGGAAATTATCGCCAAGGGCGTTCGGGCCTGGGCTTTCCAGGCCGATGTCAGCCGGCTTGAGGATATCCAGAAATTTGTGCGCAAAGCGTCCGAGGCCGCGGGCGGTGGTGCGGACATATTGGTTAACAACGCGGTAACATCAATTCCTGCGCCGTTCGACGAACAGACGGACGAAGACTGGCAGTACCATATAAACGTAAAGCTGATGGCTTATATCCGCTGCGCGCGGGAGGTCCTGCCGCATATGCGCAAAAAGCGCTGGGGCCGCATCGTTAACATCGGCGGTATGACCGCTCGCATCGCTGCTCCGCTGCGAGTAACTAACGGTATCGTCAATGCCGGCGTTGCCAATTTTACCAAGCAACTTTCTGGTCAGGTCGCACCACAGAACATCACTGTGAACTGTGTGCATCCTGGTTTCACCATGACTGAGCGGATGCTGAGTAATTTCCAACGCCGCGCTCGCGATGCCGGCGTATCTGTTAACGAGATAACGGCTCAGACTGTCACCACAATTCCGATGGGCCGCATGATTGAGTCGCGCGATCTCGCCAACACGGTGATGTATTTCTGCTCGCCACTGGCTGATATCGTGACTGGCCAGGCGATCGCCGTCGATGGTGGATCGGGTGAGGCTATCAATTACTGAACCAATCGGTCCTAACGTATGCGCGCAGAAGGGCTAAAGGTAATGATCGATTTTTTCACCGCCGCCACACCAAATGGGTGGAAAGTTGCTATCGCTCTGGAAGAGACGGAGTTGGCCTACACTCCGCACGTGTTAAATCTCAGCGAGCGCAAGCAACATGAGGACTGGTTCCTAGCCATGAACCCAAACGGCCGCATTCCGGTCATCGTCGATAATGATGCAGACGATCTGACGATTTTCGAAACCGGTGCGATTATGCTGTATCTGGCGGAGAAAAGCGGCCGTTTCATGCCGGTGAGCCGCAAGGGTCGTTACGCCGCTATGCAATGGTTGATGTTCCAAATGTCTGGTATTGGACCGATGCAAGGCCAGGCGGTCGCGTTTGAACGTTATTTCCCTGAAGACGTGCCAGCTGCTCGCAAGCGGTATCACAATGAGACGCGCCGACTCTATGAAGTGTTGGACCGGCATCTTGCTGAACATGAATGGCTGGCTGATGAATACTCTATCGCCGATATGGCCAACTGGTCCTGGGTCCGTAGCCATAAATGGGCTCGAGTTCCAATTGAGGAGTTGGAGCATCTTAAACGCTGGATGGCGGCGATGGCGGCCCGGCCCGGCTGCCAGCGTGGCGTCAATGTGCCGCCACCAACACGCACGGCGGAAGAAACCAAGCGTGGTGGGGCGTCAATTACCACGATATAGAATGTGATGGGGATAGACACTCCCGTTGCATACGGTAGGTTCTGTCGGTCGCGTTCAATAAGGGGCATGATCCCCAAAAAAGGGAACCATGTCGACCAAGACTTCCTCTGACGCCCGCGTTCGACCGCTCCTGGAGGGCCCGATTTCGCCCATGTTGCTGCGTTTGGCTGGACCAAACGTAGTGGCTGTGTCTCTTATGACCGCTGTGACTATCGGCGATGCTTTGTTCGTTGGCTATTTGGGTACGGTGCCACTGGCAAGCCTGGCCCTGGTGTTTCCCTTTCAAACCCTAATGCAGATGATGTCCGCTGGGGCAATAGGCGGTGGAGCGACATCGTCGGTTGCACGGGCGTTGGGTGGCGGTTCGCGGGAACAGGCAGCCGAAGCAGCTTGGCACGCTGTAATTATCGGGGTCCTCGGCGCGCTCCTTTACATGGTGGTGCTGGGGTTCTTCGCGAGACCGATTTTTGCCCTTCTGGGAGGCACTGGAGAAGCGCTGGAGGGGGCGGTGATCTACGCGGCTATTGCCTTTGGTGGCGCAACCGCAACCTGGGCCTTCTACCTTCTATCCGCGATCTTGCGAGGCACTGGTGATACGGTGACACCTGCGCGGGCAATAGTTGTCGGTTGCGCTGTGCAGGTGCCTCTCTCAGGGATACTCACGCTTGGCTGGGGGCCGTTTTCTGGTTTTGGAATTGCGGGTCCTGCGATAGCGATGGTCGTTTGCCACGGCGGCGCTTCGCTCTATCTCGCTCTTTGCCTTCACGGTAACAGCGGCGGCGTTCGGTTGCGGCCGTATCGCGTTCGATGGGCGCCGGTCCTTGACATTTTGAAAGTAGGCGGCATTGGGCTCATAAATAGCGTAACCGTTGCTGTTTCGGTTGTTATTGTTACCGGTGTCGTCGGCCGATACGGAACAGAGGCTCTTGCTGGCTATGGTCTAGGAGCTCGACTGGAGCTCACCCTTACTCCAATAGCCTTCGGGATCGGGGCGGCGTTGACCGCGGCGGTGGGTGTCAATGTTGGTGCCGAACAATTCTCCCGAGCGCGCCGTATCGCCTGGGTTGGCGCGGGGATGACCTTCCTTATAACAGGTCTAATTGGCCTTGTTGCCGCGCTGTTTCCCAGCCTCTGGCTCGATTGGTTTACCAATGACCCAGCGGTTTATGGATTTGGACTGCTTTATCTCGCTATCGTAGCTCCTTTCTACGGCGTGTTCGGCGGCGGTCAGGCGTTGTATTTTGCTAGCCAGGGCACTGGCCATCTTGTGTGGCCGGTCGGCGTTGGTGTGCTGCGTTTCCTTGTGGTGTCCGGAGTTGGTGTCGTGGCGCTGGCGTTAGGTTGGCCGCTTGAGGCTGTCTTCGCCGGTGTTAGTGCTGGTCTTTTAGTGACTGGAATTGGACTGGCCTTGTGTTTGCTGGGGCCGGATTGGAGGCCTCGTCAGACAACGTGATTTAGGAAAGAACAACAATGCAGGAACGGATCCTTTCAAAAATTACAGTCATTGACATGACCGAAGGCGTCGCCGGACCCTACGCAGCCATGGCGTTGTCTGATATGGGTGCTAACGTTATCAAGGTCGAGCGACAGGCGGGAGATTGGTCGCGGCCGACAGACCACTTCAATGTCGATGGTGAAGCTAGTGCCAACTTCATCGCGCTCAATCGGAACAAACGTGATATCGGTCTCGACGTATCACAGGCTTCTGGCAAGAGGATCTTGGAACGACTGATCGTTCGATCGGATGTGCTGGTTTCGAACTTCCGACCCGGCGTGATGGATAAGCTTGGTTTCGATTACGCGCGATGCCATGAGCTGAACGAGAGGCTGGTCTATTGCACAATCTCTGGCTTTGGTCAGGACGGCAGCTACGCCCAAAACCCTGCCAGTGACACGATCATCCAGGCGATGAGCGGTGTGATGAGCTTGGTCGGAGAGATTGGTGG
>PBDC01000043.1 GCA_002717185.1 Rhodospirillaceae bacterium | reverse complement strand
AAATAATTCCCCACACGAACCCGATCAATAGCAGCAGTCGTCGCACTTTTCATTCCCTTCCTTGGCAAAACACGAATTCTATCGGAGCGCGGCGGCAATGTTGCCACCATCGACGGTCACGACAGCCGCGGTCGTGCGCTCCGCTTTCGCTAGATAGACGAATGCATCCGCAACATCTTCGGCGCGAACTTCCTGATGCAGCAGATTGCCGGCCATGTAGTCGATCTCGCTGACACCGCGCGCTTCAGCTCGAGCCGCAATCATATCATCGTCCAATAAACCGCTGCGAATGCGATCCGCATTGACGGCATTGGCCCGAATGCCTTCGGCACCATGATCAACCGCGTACTGTCGAACCAATGACATGGTAGCGGCTTTGGGCAAACCGTAGGGACCAAAATCAGGGCCCGGATTGACTGCCTGTTTCGACGTATTGAACAGCAATGCTCCACCGGTCCCTTGCGCCCGCATGACCTTGACCGCCGACTGAGCGACTGACTGATGAGCGAAGAAGTTGAGTTCGAAGGATTCCCGCAGAACTTCGGCGCTAACATCACCGATCCGCCCACTCCATGCCGCGCCGGCATTAGAAACAACCACGTCAACGCCGCCAAAGCATTCGCAAATCTGATTAAACGCCAACTCTACCGAATTCGAGTTGGTGACATCACAGGTGAAAGGCGCACCGGCGATCCCGTCAAGTCCCCCAGCCGCCGTATCACTATTTATATCCAGAGCAGCGATTGTCGCGCCATCAGCCGCAAACGCTCGGGCCATAGCCTGTCCGATCGCACCGCCAGCGCCGGTGATTACCACGATCTGTCGTGCCAGCGGCTTTTCAGCGCCTTTGCCCAGCTTGGCTTGCTCCAGCGACCAATATTCAATGTCGAACATATCGGCCTCGGCTACACACTCATAGACCCCGATCGCTTCCGCATCGGTGATCGTATCCACTGTATTTTCCGCCAGGTCGCCAGCAACAGAGGCGGATTTTAGGCTATCCCCAATTCCGAACAATCCGAGGCCGGGTACCAGTGCGACCCGCGGCAACGGATCTAGCGGCGTCTTTGGCCGTTCTTGCCTTGCATTGTGCCGCGCAAAATAATCGCGATAGGCGTCGGCGAAACTCGCGAAGGCCGCTGCTGCTCCTTCACGAAAGTCGTCCAACTTGCCAGCCTCAGGCGCAGGCAGTAGCACCGGTGTGTTCTTGATACGAATATTGTGGTCCGGTGTCACAACACCGACCTGACTGTAGCGTCCGACTTCCGCCCCGTTTACGTAATTCATAATCTCTGGCCGAGTGCGGAAGTCCAACATCATGCGCCGCCACGACCCATCACCCAGATCCGTTGCCGCAAGACCACGTATGATTGGCGCAACATCGGCAATCGCAGCAATATTCGGCGACAGTTCTGCAGCGACAAAAACCGATTTACGACCTTTTTGTAATCTCTCTTCAGCCACGGTCACAGCATCGATCATACGTTCGTATGCTTCTTGCGCACTGTCTCCGAAAGTAAAAATGCCGTGCTTGTGCAGGATCAATCCGCCGACATCCGGATTTCGCCGATAGATCGAGGCGGCGCTCTTAGCCAACGCAAACCCCGGCATTATATAGGGCACAGATCCCATGCTATCGCCAAATATTTCGGCACATACGTCCTCACCGTCGAGTTGGTCGCTGACACTCAAGATCGCGGTGGAATGGGTGTGATCGATAAATTTATGCGGAAGGAAAGCGTGCAGCAGTGTCTCAACCGAAGGGTTTGGTGCCGTGCTGTCGAGCAAATTACCGCGCTGGACATTGACCATATCCTCGTCGCTCAACTTGTCGAGCGCTTCCAGCCGCAGCAGAGGATCCAGCCGAACCGCAGGCAATCCTGCCGGTTCTATATCCCCTAGGTCCCAGCCGCTACCCTTGACGCAAAGGACATCCACCGCTTCGCCGACGATGTCAGTCTGTATCGTTTTGACTGACGTGTTGCCGCCGCCATGCAAAACAAGCCTCGGATCACTGCCCAGCAAACGGCTAGTGTATACACGCAGCGCCAGATCCTGGTTTACGCCGTCATCAGCGTATTGCGAAACAAACAAGTCCGCTTCGTTTGTCGACCAAAGGCTATCCATATTGTCGTCTCATCGTCTTTCGGGAAACAAATCGAGCAAACCTTCGCGGCTGGGAGTGGCGATTCCGCGTTCCGTAATAAGGCCGGTGACTAGGCGCGCCGGCGTCACGTCAAACGCATAGTTCGCAACATCGCTGCCATCGGGTGTGATCTTCACAGTTTCAATCGTACCGTTCTCGGTGCGGCCCGTCATCTCGAACACTTCCGCACCGTCGCGTTGTTCGATTGGTATTTCTGCGACACCATCCGCCAAAGTCCAGTCGATGGTCGGCGACGGTAGTCCAACATAAAAAGGCACACCATTATCATGCGCCGCGAGCGCCTTCAGATAGGTACCAATCTTATTGCAAACGTCGCCCGCCCCCGTCGTCCGGTCGCTGCCAACGATGCACAGGTCAACGTCGCCATGCTGCATCAAATGGCCGCCGGCACTATCGACAATCACCGTATGCGGCACTCCGTGATGCCCCAACTCCCAGGCGGTCAAGCTGGCGCCTTGATTGCGTGGTCGCGTCTCGTCGACCCAAACATGCACGGGTATGTCTTCGTCATGAGCGCGGTAGATCGGCGCTGTGGCGGTCCCCCAATCGACGGTAGCTAGCCAACCCGCATTGCAATGCGTGAGTATGTTAACTGGCGCGCCACCCTTCGCCTCCGACGCTGCTCGGATCAGGTCAATGCCATAATTGCCTATTCCCTCATTGATACCAACGTCGTCGTCACAGATTTCCGCAGCGCGCTGATAGGCCGCATCCCGGCGTTCCCCCTCTGGCAGACGTAGTAAAAAATTTGTCATTTCATCCAGCGCCCAGCGCAGATTGACCGCCGTCGGGCGCGTATTCATCAACAGGTCCCTGGCAGCGCGCGCAGCCACATCGCTGGCATCACTCCGCATCGCCAAGGCCATACCGTAACCGGCCGTCGCTCCAATCAACGGCGCGCCGCGGACCTGCATCACCTTGATAGCTCGCGCGACGTCTTCGACGGATTTTAATTTAACGGTTTCAAATAGGTGGGGCAGTTTTGTCTGGTCGATTATCTCGACTGTTAAACCATCTTCGGCGACCCAGATCGTACGATACGCAACGCCGCTCACCAGCATGTAATGGTCCCTTCAGTTCCGTATACTTTCATACCAAGATGTTCAGCCGATCACCAGTATCCAGCCATCAATTCCCCAACCCAGAACGGTTCGCGGATTTCACCGCGGGGTGCGAAATCGCGCATAAAAGGTTTGATGTCGAGGACCGGCGTCCCATCGATGGCATCAAGCCCAGCGACCTCCAACCTCGTGCCCTCGTGTTTCAGCAGTTGACACACCGTCACACCGATACGGTTCGGTCGGTTCTTGCCGCGTTGAGCGAAGATGCCAAGCTTCGGCCACCGGGTGTTGTCGCGTGGATGCCGCGCCCCATATTGCACCTTATTTTCCGGAACTTTGTTGAAATGAAACACCACTTCGATATGAGAGAAACTATCAAGGCCCTCTATTGCTTCAGCCGTAAAACGCGTCTCGTCAAGCTGGATAACTGCGCGCTCCCTGGCCCAATCATCATCCGTTGGTTTTTCCCGTCCACCGATTACATAGGCAATCGGCTCCAACATTATGGTCATAGGATTTCCTTCACAATGTCCCTCGCAAGCAATTCAGGAAAAGGCTATCGAGGTTCCCCGGATCGAGTGTTCTAGGTTAGGTCCCCGCCGTGGGATCGATCGCACCGGCGGCGACCCGCGCTCTTTCGTTATCCAGCACGTCAAACGCGCCCAGCGGTTCCGGAATACCCAATGTCCAGCCAGACCGATCAGCCACTCCATTACGCCATAGAAAGATGGGTCTTCAACGCCAAGAATACGGCCGAGCCTTTGCGTCGGGTAATTCCAATCGTCCCGCAAGGTCGCAGGATGGATCACGTCGTGATCCTCAAGTGGAAAGATTTCGGCCGGGTGAGTTGCTCATATCCGACTGTCGAAAGACTGCAGCCGTAGCCGGAGTTCTTCACACCGCTCCATGCCAGCTCCGGATCAAGATAGTCACAGCGGTTCATGAACCAGGTACCGGTATCCACCCGCTCGCCGACTGAGATCGCGGCTTCCTCGTCGCTGGTCCAGATCGCTGCCGTCAGCCCGTAGTCGCTGTCGTTCATCAGTGCGATGGCCTCTTCGTCGCTGCGAACCTTCATGATGCCGACGACTGGACCAAAACTCTCCTCTGTCATCACTCGCATTTCATGGGTCACATTCACCAGGACCTGTGGCGATTTATAGGCCGACCCTTCGCGGTCCAGACGGTAGGTATTCGGATCGACCATCGGCCGCGCTCCAGCCCGCACTGCCTCAGCAATCTGGCCGCGCACGAAGTCTGCCGCCGCGGGCCGCACCATAGGCCCTATGGTTGTCGTCTCGCGCCGCGGATCACCCAGTTCAAGACCCCGAGCCGCGAGGATCAGCCTGGCTGCAAAATCCTCGTATACGTTTTCGTGCACATATATCCGCTCAATCCCACAGCAGGACTGTCCTGAATTGAAAAAAGCGCCAGAGGCAAGCTCGGTGACCGCGTGATCGATATCGGCATCGTGCCTCACATAAGCAGGATCTTTGCCGCCTAGTTCGAGCCCCACACCGATGAGCCGCCCGGTCATGGCCTGCTGCACCGCGAGACCTCCGGCCAAAGAACCGGTGAAGGCGACGAAGCCGACATCGTTATGTTGCATTAATGCGGCCGTCCCCTCATGGGACAGATGCAGCGGCTGGAAGACCCCATCCGGCACGCCTGCCCGAGCCATCGCGGACGCGAAACGCTCCGAGCAGAGTGGCGTCTGGTGTGAATGTTTGAGGATCACCGTATTGCCAGCCAGTAGTGCTGGCCAAACTGCGTTGACCGCCGTCAGATAAGGATAATTCCAAGGAGCAACGACGAGAACGAGCCCAACCGGTTCCCGACGGATGAAACGATTGAAACCCGGCAGATAATCGGTCTCGATATCGACCAGCGCCTCGTTGGCAATATACGTCATATGGCGCGCCCGCTCGGCAAATCCCAGGAGTTCACCCCGGGCCTGGTGCGTCGGGCGCCCCATCTGCCAAGTCAGTTCGAGTGCTACCTCGTCTGTCTCCGATTCGAGAAATTCGGCAGCTGAAGACAGGATCGATTGACGGTCGAGGATGGTCAGAGCGCGCCATGCAGCGGTGGCATCCTGCGCGCGCGCGATCGCTGCCGAAATTTCCTGTTCATCGGCAATCGGACGTTCGACAAAAACGCTGCCATCGACTGGCGAGATGCAATGCAGTAAATCGACCATCAGCCGCGCTCGAACATACGACAGCGTTCCAGGTCGGTTACTTGACGGTCATGCTCCGACTGCTCCCAACGCGCAGCGTGCAGATAATGCTCGATTACCGCATCGCCAAAGGCTGCCCGCATCGCCTCACTCCGGTCTAACGCTGCAATCGCATCGCGCAAATTCATCGGGACCCTCTCAATGTCATCGCGGTCATAAATATTGCCCACCATCAGCGGGCCAGGATCCAGGCTGTGTTCGATACCGTATAGTCCGGCGGCTATCAGCGCTGCAAATGCCAAATAGGGATTGCAATCTGCGCCCGGAATTCGGCATTCGCCCCGCAAACTGTCGCCTTGCCCTACCAGACGGTAACCAGAGGTTCGGTTATCGCGGCTCCAGGCGATCCGAGTTGGTGCAAAGGAGCCCGCCTGGAAGCGCTTATAAGCGTTGATCGATGGCGCGAAGAAAAGCGTCATTGCATCGGTCAGGGACAATTGACCGGCAGTCCACTGACGGAACGTCTCGGAAAGGCTGTTCTCACCATCACGATCCTCACATCGGGACGATCCGTCTACCACATCCCATATAGAGGAGTGGATGTGGCAGGAATTTCCCGCCAGATCGTCGCGGAATTTTGCCATGAAGGTTACAGCCTTATCCTTCTGCCAAGCGATTTCTTTGACGCCATTCTTGTAGATGACATGGCGGTCGGCCATTTCCAGGGCGTCAGCGTAACGCAGATTGATCTCTGCTTGGCCCGGCCCCCACTCGCCCTTGGAGAATTCAACCGGCACTGCAGCGCCTTCCATACCGTTGCGGATAGCACGGATCAGTGGTTCCTCCTTGGTCGTCTGGAAGATGTGATAGTCCTCGATATATCGACCGACAGTCTGCAGGTTCCGGTAGCCCTTATCGGAAGCCGAAACGTAGCTCTCGTCGAAGATGTAAAATTCCAGTTCCGAGCCCATCTTGATCGCAAGCCCGACCTTCCCCGCCCGTTCAATCTGGCGTTTCAAAATGGCGCGCGGACTGTGCGCCAGCTCGTTGCCCTCATGATCGACACAGTCACCCAACACTAAGGCGGTACTCTCGAGCCAAGGAACTCGCCGCAACGTCGCCAAATCAGGCCGTACCCCAAAATCGCCATAGCCGGTATCCCAACTCGCCGCCTGATACCCCGGCACCGGCTCCATCTCCATATCGACGGTCAGCAAATAGTCACAAACATGCATCTCGTTAACAGCATGGTCGAGAAAGAAATTGCCGGTTATACGTTTGCCAACCAGCCGCCCCTGCATATCCGGGAAACAGACCAGGACCGTATCTATATCCCCGGCTCTGATCAGCGCCGTCAGTGTTTTAAGGTCGAGATTTCCCGCCATTCCCCTGCTCTCTCACTTTGCATTCATCGACATTTCTGCGACGGAACGCAGGTCCGGGCAAGCAGAACTTCGAGACATGACAAAGGCGACACGCTTTGCGACCATGCAGGCAACAGGGAGCAGTGGATGACCATACTCGCCATCGACCAGGGGACGACGAGCACGCGTGCGATCCTCTATGACGCAGACGGGACCGTACTGGGCCAAGCCCAGGAGGAACTGCTGCAGATCTACCCACATCCGGGTTGGGTCGAGCACGACCCAGAAGCGATTTGGCAGGCGACTGTTTCAGTTTGCCGGGACGCGATTGAGGCTGGCGGAAAAGTACCGTCGGACATAGCAGCGGTCGGTATCAGCAATCAGCGTGAAACAACGGTCCTCTGGGATCGGGCAACTGGTGAGCCGATCAATAACGCCATCGTTTGGCAGGACCGACGCACGGCAAAGACCTGCGCCGCGCTCCGCGCTGACGGGCTGGAGCCGACGATAAAATCAAAGACCGGGCTGTTGCTCGACCCATATTTCTCAGCGACCAAAATCACATGGATCCTGGACCACGTCGACGGCGCAAGGGCAAAAGCCGAAGCGGGAAGAATAGCATTTGGTACCGTCGACTGCTTTCTACTGTGGCGCCTTACAGGCGGTGCAGTGCATGCGACGGATGCGACCAACGCCGCACGTACTTCCCTGTTTGACATCAAAACACAGGACTGGGATGACGACCTTCTTGCAGTCTTCAGAATTCCGCGGGTGATGCTACCAGCAGTTTACGACAACATGGCGGATTTCGGTACAACCAATAGAGAGTTTCTAGGCGCGGCTATTCCAATCGCTGGCATGGCGGGCGATCAGCAAGCGGCAACGATCGGGCAGGCTTGTTTTGAGCCAGGCATGATCAAGGCTACCTATGGCACTGGCTGTTTCGCCCTGATTAATACAGGCAGAAGCCCAGTCAAATCCAATAACAAGCTGCTGACTACCATCGCGTACCGCTTCGACGGCCAGACCACCTATGCCTTGGAGGGTAGCATCTTTATCGCAGGTGCAGCGGTGCAATGGCTGCGTGACGGCGTCGGTATCGTTGAACATGCGGCAGACACCGAAGCTTTGGCCAGCAAAGCCAATCCGAACAGCGCAGTCTATCTCGTGCCCGCCTTCACAGGACTGGGAGCTCCCTATTGGGATCCAGAAGCACGCGGAGCAATTTTCGGTTTGACGCGTGACACAGGTCGTTTTGAGCTAGCTCGTGCAACGCTAGAATCAATCTGCTATCAAACCCGCGATCTGTTTGAAGCGATGGCCCGCGACGGTGCTACTGCGCCGGCGTCCCTGCGGGTAGATGGTGGCATGGTTGGAAATAACTGGGCAATGCAGTTCCTGTCCGACATTCTTGACATGCCAGTGGAGCGGCCGGTGCAGCCGGAGACCACGGCACTGGGGGCGGCAACACTCGCCGGGATGCAGACGGGGATTATGGGAAGTCCCGCAGACTTGGCGCAACGTTGGCGACGCGAGGCTCGCTTCGACCCGGCGATGAAGGAAGCGGAACGGACACGCCGCTATGACGGGTGGCAAGATGCCGTCCGGCGAACGCGAAGCGACACGTGACAACGCAGGAGAACAGCATGGATATCACGGCTTTCAAAAGATCGGTTGCTGATGACAATCCGCCTGATAGGCTCGGTCTAGCCCTTCAGGCGCTATGGCATGATGCTAAGGGCAACTGGGATGAAGCGCACAAACTCGCACAGGATCAGAAGGACGAGACCGGGGCCTGGGTGCACGCCTATCTACATCGTGTCGAAGGTGATTTGCGCAACGCCGGTTACTGGTATCGCAATGCGAACAAGCCGGAATGCACGGCAACGTTGCAGGAAGAGTGGGACCAGATCACTGACGCCTTGCTACGCTGATCGTTAGCGATACAGGTCCCGGATCGCATCCCTGCCGTCCGCGATAGGCGCCTCGAACAGGCCTTTGGCACTGCGCCGAAGGCCTAACGCCTGTAGATCAACCATCAACTCTGCAGTTTTGATCGCCGCCGTGCAGCAATCCAGGACCGGCACGCCATCCACGTCACGCACTCCTTCGTCGATCAAAAACATATTGAAAGGGTTTCCAGCCACCATCAGCATCGCTGCGCCGCGAGCGATAGTTTGTCGAGCAACAACGTTGAAGCGGTCGAGATACGCCGCCGGATCTGCATATAACTTCGGGAAATCTTCATAGGTCAGGCCGAGATTGCCACCTGGTACGAACCGATCTGTCAAGCCGTAGCGTCTAGCAAGCTCGGCGACGTGGCGCTGCATATTGGCGTTGTGGGTGACGAATGCGAAGGAAGGCGCCAACTGGCAGGCCAGGTGCATCGAGCTTTCCGTAATGAACACCACTGGGATGTCGAGCAGTTCACGCAACTCGTAATACCCATGATCAAGGGTGTTGATAACGGCTACCGCATCAAAGCCTTGGTCTTCAGCGCGCAACACGCTTTTGATAACACCTGTAGTAACTATGTGCAGCGAAGCGCGGTAGCGGTCCTTACCGTAGGGCGTGCCTTCAATACCAAACGTCTGCAGCTCCGTGCCGGGACGCGCTACCGCCGCCATATGTTTTGCGACCGACGCCTCGTAACGCTTTCCGTACGTCGTAGCACTGTCAGCCGACAGGCCGCTGCCACTCTGCAGCCAAAGTTTCATGTATGCCTACCCTCTCTCGCGTGGTCGTCGCCTCTGCGGTAGCCTATCCCATCACCGCACAGGTCGAGGATAATACCCATGAAAATCGCCAGCTACGAAACAACAATCCTAAAGGTTCCCGAAGACGAACCGTTAGCGAATATGCCGGAAGAGAGAGGTCGCTTTCGTCCTGTCGTCATCCTTCGGTTACGAACGCATGATGGTATCGAAGGACTTGGGCTCACCTTCTATGGCGGGGCTATGACGGGCAGCCTGTGTAAAGCAGTCGAGGAACTAGCTGACCTCACGGTCGGCGCAGATCCAATGCGCGTTGAAGCAATCATCGAAACGTTGGACACAACGGGTAACTCAGCTGGTCCGGGTGGCATTTATTCCTTGGCGCTCGCTGCAATCGACACCGCGCTATGGGATATAAAGGGCAAAGCGTTGGGTCAGCCTCTTTGGAAATTGCTCGGAGGCCACCGCAACCGGGTGCCCACTTATGCATCAGGAGCGCTACGACGCGGCCTGACCGATGATCAAGTGGCCGAGGCCGCGCGCACATTGGTCACGAAAGGCTTTACACAAATGAAGACCCAGATGGCGCTGCCGGGTAATCCCACACCAACTGACGAGATCCGCCGCGTGCGCACGGTCCGCGAAGCGGTTGGCCCGGACATCACCCTGATGTGTGACATCAATCAGAGATGGCGACCGGAGCAAGCAATCGATATCGGCAGCCGTGTTGAGGATATTGGTTTGTTCTGGCTGGAGGACGTCACCGTAGCGGACGATTATCAGGGGCTTGCGCGCGTCACAGCAGCACTCAACACGCCAATCGCCGGCGGTGAATACCTATACGGCATCAGACCGTTCCGACAGATGATTGAAGCGCGTTCCGTCGATATCGTCATGGTCGATCTGGTGCGCGCCGGCGGCGTCACTCCCTGGATGAAGATCGCCGGCATGGCGGAGGCTTTCAACCTTCCGATAGTCAGTCACGTGATGCCGGAAATCCTTGCGCACCTCGTCGCAGCCTGCCCGAATGGGCTTACCGTGGAATACATGCCCTGGATGCTTGAGCTTTATGAAGAAACCCCATTAATCGAGAATGGCGAATTGGTCCTGCCAGATAAACCGGGGCTAGGCTTGAGGTTCGACGAAAAGGCGATCTCTGCATTCGCGGCGTAGGATCGACGTCCCCATCGCTTCTAGACAGGTGGCTCGCGCCGCATTAACGACTACACCGCTGCAGCTATGGATGCCCTCGCAACACAATTGGGTGTTGTGGCGTTGCCTGCAAAACAATTGAACACGCTTGGCGGAAAGCAACAAGAAATTGTATTTATACTCAACAAGTTAATGCATAGCGATACTAGTTATCCAGCGAACATCTCGGTTTAGCTGAGGGAGACTCAATGGGCCAGGACGCATATTTAATGTCAGGCGAAGCTTTCGATACCGTTGTGGGGCTTTACAGCTCAAGAGATAAAGGCAGCGGAAGGGCGAGGCCAAGGAACTCGGCATCCTCCTAAATTTGCCAAAGGAATCGATACTTAAATACGAGGTTATGCTTTTGACCTTCGGTGGCCTGAAAAACCAAGACGTCCGCAGCCTTCGTATTCAGCTACGTGCACTTAATATCACTTGCGAAGCTGTTCCTCTGCTCGATAATTGCGTCGACGCGCGGTAACACGCCAGTTGGGGAAGCCGATGACCAATTTCACGGACAAAAATCTCAAGGTGTTTGCAGCGAACCGCTTCCTCCGCATCCGATATCGGGAATGGGGGACGTCCGACAATGCCAAGGTTGTGGTATGCGTGCACGGCCTATCGCGCAATTGCCAAGACTTCGACGATCTCGCCGCTGCGCTCGCCTCCAACTGGCGCGTCCTCGCCATCGATATGCCAGGACGAGGAGACAGCGACTGGCTCGAGGAAAAAAACGACTACGGTTATCAAGTTTATGAGGCGGTCTGCGCCGCAGTACTAGCACGTAGCGGTGGCGATGAAATTGTGTGGATTGGTACCTCCATGGGCGGAATAATCGGCATGCGTTTAGCCAGCCGGCCTGGCACGCCAATCGTCAAACTGGTCCTGAATGATATCGGACCTTTCATCCCGGCCGAGGGGCGCCGCCATAACCAGGCGGATTTTGGAAAGGATCCGCGCTTTAAGAGCGAAAAATTAGGCATCGCCCATGTGCGCGAAACGCGCAGCGCATTTGGTCCCTTCGGCGAAGCTAGCTGGCAAAAATTTGGCCGAGATTCGCTGCGCCAACTGCCGGATGGACAATGGACTTTGCATTACGATCCCGGGCTTTCGAAAATAGGCGCACCGGTTCAAGATACAAATAATTGGCATCTATGGTCGCAGATCACCTGTCCCGTGCTGACGTTGTGGGGCAAAGAATCGAAGCTACTTCCCGCCGATGTCGTCGAGCGTATGGCAACAACCGGCCCAAATTCGTTGATCCACGAGGTACCCGGCGTCGGCCATTGCCCGGGACTGACCACATCGGACGAGATTGATGCGATCAGGACATTCCTGGCGAGTTAGAACGAAAAAGGGAGTTCAGAATGGATGTAACCGGCAAGGTCGCCGTAGTCACTGGCGCAGCCAGCGGCATAGGTTTTGCGCTATCGAAAGCGCTCCTGGCTGCTGGCGCGAAGGGTGTGGCCATGGCGGATCTAAAGGCTGACACGCTGGAAGCACGGGCCGCGGAAGTTGGCGGTCTCGCTACCACTACCGATGTGACGAATGAGGCGGCCATCGGCGCGCTATTCGACCGTGCTGAGGCTGAACTGGGACCAGTTGAGTTATTCGTGTCCAACGCCGGAATTAGCCCCAAACCTGTGCGTGACGATAACGATCACTGGAATCAGCAGTGGAATGTCCACGTGATGGCACATCTTTACGCAGCCCGCGCAGCCGCCCCCCAGATGGCCTCACGCGGTGGCGGTAAACTCGTCAATGTTGCATCGGCGGCTGGTATCCTCATGCAGATGAATTCGGCAGTCTACACGGCGACCAAACATGCCGCCGTCGGCCTCGCGGAGTGGCTTGCCGTGGAATGGGGACCAAAGGGTGTTGACGTTTCCGTCGTCTGCCCCCTCCGCGTCGCCACCCCAATGACCGAAGGAGCCCTAGATAGCGGCACCGTGCGCGACGGCGTAATCAGTGCCGACGAGGCAGCCGCAAAAATCATGAATGGCATCGCCGACGACCGCTTCCTGATCTATACGCACGAACCAGCCGGTGCCTACTGGGCCAAGAAGGCTGACGATCCCGAACGCTGGATCGAGGGTATGACGCGCCTAAAACAGAAAATAAGAAGCGCAGCCGAGGATTAAAGAACGCTCCCTACACCATCAATTTCGGACTTGATCCGCGACCGCAGGGCGGTCTTATGCAACGTTCGTTTACAACAAACTTCTCATTCGCAATTAGCCACTCATGCTTCAGGTTTCAAAAGACGGATCCTTGCGCAGTTCGCGCCGGACGCAGGCTTCGAACTCGGCGTCACCAATTGGCCTATTACCTGCCCGCTTGGCAAACTGGGACGCCGTGGACTCGCAAATCTCCCGAGAGAGAGGCCGCGGTGTCGCGTGGTTGGTCGCTAGGATACGTTCCTGAACAGCACAAGCATTCACCAGCCTGTCCATATAGGCCATCGCTTCCGGAACCGTGCGGCCGACAGAAAGCAGGCCGTGATTGCGCATAATTAACGTGTATTTGCCGTTCAGGTCAGCAATGATGCGCGGCCCCTCATCTTCCTCCTCGGCAATCCCCTCAAAGTTGTGATAAGCCACCTGGCCGTAGACGCCGCAGGAGCCCTGGTCGAAAAACTGCAACCCCTCCTCCCAGGCCGATACGACGACACCGGCCATGGCATGTATATGAATGGTGCAGCCAAGATGTCGGCATTCGCGTTGTAAGGCACTATGAAAATTGAGGCCAGCTGGACGCGGCTTGCGATCGGTATCGCTTACTACATTCCCATCCATATCAAGCTTCAAGAGGTTAGAGGCCGTGACCTCATCCCAGGCGAAGTCGCCCCCGTTCATTAGGAAAGTATCCGGCTGATCGGGAATGCGCGCCGTCATGTGATTGGCGGTCGTATTGTTCCAGTCACGCGATACGGCAACGCGGAACGCCGCCGCAAGTTCAACTCTAGCCGCCCATTCCGGGTCGCTCACCGAGCCGCGCAGAGAAGCGTCATCCAACGTCTCATACATTGCGTTCGCCATATCACCACCTCTTCCCCAATGTCTGTCCCATTATTCCGTTATTATTCAATGAGGCCAAGGACGATGGTGTTAAGTCTGTATCATCGTGCTTATACAAACCACCGGACCGAAGCGGTGTTGTTTCAGCGACAGCAAAAAAAAATATTTTGCTTCATCTAATCCGCCGGGGTCTCTTGAGGTTCCGTATCCCGCATCGCCTGACGCTCAACGAACGCCGCGTACCAAACCGCTAGGCAATCTCGGCCGGGACGAAAGTCATCCAGCCAGTCTCGCCAATCCTGATAACCACAGGCTATACCTACCGCGATTTGCGCCAGGTCGAGCGGACCGTTCAGCTCTTCGGCGCGTCCCTCGATATAATCGAAGCAGCGCACAATGCGATCGCGCTGTTTATCGAGGAAACCTTCGGAACGAATGTCCTCCGGACGCAGCATTTCCGCTCGCATGAGGATCTGCGCTTCGACTAAACCGTCAGCAACGGCGTAGAGGGACCACATGCGCTCAGCTGCGACCCCGTCAGGAATCAAACTCTTACCATCCGCCACGCGATTGAGATGCTGACAAATCAGGGTGGAGCCTCCAAGCGGCACGCCGCCATCCGTAATAAGGGTCGGGATGCGCGCCACTGGGTTAGCTTCGGGTAANCCCGGCGTGAAATCCACCGTGGCGTAACCCCAGTCGAGTGGCCAGACAGTCNGCACAACTTCGATCCAATCCCATAGGCCAANTTCCTTGGCCGAGACGACGACNTTACGCGTGAAAGGCGACGCCGGTGTCCAGAAGAGCTTCACGCCCCGCTCTGTTCTTGCGCTGTCTGAGCCGTCTGGTTGAACATTACCTTGCGCTCCTCATCGCTTGGCGGACCGGACCGGCGGTATTCCTTGCCCACATTTACGCCACGTTGTACTGCCGGCCGCTCTTTGACCGCTTTACGCCAGCGTGAGACGTTGGGGAAATCATCGAGCGATTGGCCGAGCGGCTTGGCGATGAGTACCCATGGCCAATAAATCATATCGACAACGGAATAATCGCCGACAATATACTCCCGGTTTTCCAAACGTTTTTCTAAAACGCCGAGACAGCGATTGTACTCGTTGCCATAGCGTTTCTTACCGTAATCGATGCCGCCGTCGGCGTAGTTCACGAAATGACTAAGCTGGCCGGCCATCGGACCCTGATTGCCAACCTGCCAGAACAACCATTCCATCACTTCCTTGCGGCCAAGAGGGCCATCGGGAATAAATTTTCCCGCCTTCTCTGCCAGGTAGTGCAGGATCGCACCGGACTCGAAAACCGAAATGGGATCACTGTCGACATCGTGATCAACAATCACCGGCATGCGATTATTCGGGCTAATCGCGAGGAATTCTGGCTTAAACTGTTCCCCCTTGCCGATATTGACCGGGATCAAATTGTAGTCAAGGTCGCACTCCTCCAGCATGATGGAAACCTTCCACCCGTTAGGGGTCGGCCAGAAATAAAAATCGAGCATATCGCACCTTTCTGGTTTGCAGCACCATCATAGGTGTGGCCATCCACGAGGGCCAAGGTGCCGAATCGACAGCAGCATCAGTCGGCGATATCCTGCTCCTAAATCGTAAAGGAGGACAGGTCATGGCCGAGATCGCCAGTATCGCCACGCAGTCGTCAAATGCCCCCGCCGGCATGCACGAAGCGGAATGGGAGGCGCGCTGCGAACTCGCCGCCGCCTACAGGCTTTGCGCACTATATGGTTGGACTGACCTCAATAACACGCATCTTTCTCTTCGCGTGCCCGGGACGCGAGATCATTTCCTGCTCAATCCATTCGGGATGTTCTTCGAGGAAATTACCGCCTCCTCTTTGATCAAAGTCGATGGTGAAGGCAATCTGATCAGCGACAGCGACTATCCGATGAACCCAGCCGGGTTCGTTATCCATGGTGCGATCCACATGTCAGGCGACGACCGGCATTGCGTGCTACATACTCACAGCCGCTACGGCACAGCTGTCTCCATGCAAAAACGTGGGCTGCTACCGAACAGTCAGAAGGCGCTGACCATCATGGGCTGGGTCGGCTATCACGATTTTGAAGGCCCGGCGTTAGACGAGAGTGAGCAACCACGCATCGTCAGCGATATCGGGGGCAAGTCAATCCTGATCCTGCGCAATCATGGGCTGCTTTCGGTGGGCAAATCGGTGGGCGAGGCCTTTGTCCTCCTTTACCGCATAGAGACCGCCTGCCGACACCAGATCGACGCAATGTCGGGCGGCGCCGAACTGCAGGATATCTCGCCGGTGGCGCAACAAAAATCCATCGACATGGGCCTCAAGATGTATGGCGAGGGCGGCTTCATCGAGGCAGGCAAGGAATGGCCCATGCTGCTGCGCCAGCTCGAACGCGCAGGCATGGACGACTACGCGCGGTAAGGTTTAACCCCTACTCTGCCGCTTCGCCCTTATTGCGCGTCTGATAACGGTCGATCTCCGTCTGGATCGCCTGCGCCGCCTCCCCGACGAAGGCTTCTCGGTTCTTGAAGCTGTATTCGTAGCTATAGTCACGCAGCCAGTTACTGTTCTGGAAGTGCGGGAAGACGTAGCGCGAGATCAGCTCGTAGCTGCGCTTTGTGCCCTCCCAATCAGCCCAGTTGTGCGCCAGCTGCATCAACGCACCAAAACCGCCAGCGCCATTCAGCAGCGTTTCGATATAGGCAATGGCGTCCTCCGGCGTACCTATGCAAGCCATCTTATTTTCCAAAAGGTACTCATAGGCATCGTCTATATCGGCAGGAACGATCGGAAAAGTGGCAATCTCGCGGAAATATTGTGCCCATTCGTCTAAGCCAAAGCGCACGTTCTCGCGTGCCTTCTCCCGCGTCTCCGCGACATGCATTAAGGTAACGAGCCGCCAATTTTCGCGGTTCACGGTCTGGCCATTCTCAGCTGCTGCCTCTTCGCACATGCGCCAGTTATTGGCATGCGCCGCCAAGGCATCGTCGCTGGTACCGCCGATCGATAGCATGCCTAAGCCATGTTTCCCCGCCGCCAGTGCACCCGAGGGTGACCGGGCGCAGGCTACCGCCATCTCGACCCGTGGGACCTGGAAAGATGGTATTTGGAGACGCGCGTCCCTCAGATGAAACCAGTCGGTCTCCATGCTGACCAACTCACCGTCCAGCAATTTCACGATAGCATCAAGCGATTCGTTCATCATGCGGCGCTGTTTCGCCGGATCGATCCCCATACGATATGCATCACCGGTCAGCGCGCCGGGCCCAACGCCGAACATGAACCGGCCGCGGGTCATGTGGTCGAGCTGTGTCACGCGCCCAGCCACTGTGAAGGGATTGTGGTACGGAAGCGATACGACACCAGTGCCGAGTCGGATATGCCGGGTCCGCTCCGCCGCAGCGGCGATGAAAAGCTCTGGGCAGGCAAGGATCTCCATGCCGCCAGAATGATGTTCTCCTATCCATGCTTCGTGATAGCCAAGGTCGTCAAGATGCTCGAGCAGTAGCATGTCACGATGCATTGCCTGGGTTGGGTTTTCCTTCATACCCTGGAATGGAGCAAGGAAGATGCCAAACTTCAGATAATTGTTCGGGATCAGCGAGAGCACGGACTCAGTCATGGGATTGTGTTCCTCGTAAGATTCCAAAAGCGGTATTGTGTAGGGCGAAGGGAGGCGCGGCAAGGATGCGGAAAATATTGATCACCGGCGCACAGGGACAGATAGGGTCTGAGCTGGTACCGGCCTTGCAGGACCGCTACGGTGCTGAGGCGGTGATCTCAACCTATCACCGCAAACGACCGACGACTGAGGACGGCATTGTCGAACATCTCGACAGCACCGATGCCAAGCAGCTTTCCGAATTGCTTGACCGACAGGGGATCGGGGCCATCTACCATCTTGCCGCACTGTTGTCGGCAACAGGTGAGTCGGACCCGCAGATGGCCTGGGACGTCAATATGGGTAGCCTTTACGCGGTGTTGGAGGCAGCCCGGTCACGGGACTGTGCCCTATTTTTTCCCAGTTCGATCGGCGCCTTCGGGCCCAGCACGCCGCTCGACAAGACGCCACAAGACACTTTGCAGCGACCAAACACGATATACGGTGTAAGCAAGGTCTCCGGCGAGTTGTTGTGCGACTACTACGCACATCGTTTCGGCTTAGATGCGCGCGGCTTACGTTATCCGGGCCTGATTTCACACGTCACACCGCCCGGCGGCGGAACGACCGACTACGCCGTCGAGATTTTCTATCATGCACTCGAAAATGGCCATTACACTTGCTTCCTCGCGCCTGATACCCGGCTCGACATGATGTACATGCCGGATGCCACGCGGGCGGCGATTGAGTTGATGGATGCCGACCCAGCCAGCCTAAAACACCGAAATGCTTTCAACGTTACAGCGATCAATGTGACCCCTAATGAACTAGCCGACGCAATCCGGATACACATCCCTAATTTCACTATCACCTACGATGTCGATCCCGTGCGACAGGCAATTGCTGAGTCTTGGCCAAATTCAATGGATGACCGCGAGGCGCGGGACCAATGGGGCTGGGCGCCGCAGTACGATCTCGCAAAGATGGTGGCGGATATGCTGGAGAACCTGGGTAGCTAGCGCGGCTTACCTTGCGGGACCTCACCACACGTTTGACCGGTCCGGAGCCGATGCCTCATCCTCTTGACAAACGGCAAATAGAGAAGAAAAACAAAAAATTTCCTTTCTATATCAAGCAATAAATTTTTAGAAAATCCTTAACATTTCTATTCTAAATGCTTTTTAAAAAACTCTATTGTCATTTTGTGAGAGTCTTTATCAACCTCTTCGTTATAGTCCCACTTTTTAGAATCAATTCGATCCCAAGCATGATCCGCACCCGCATAAATATGGGTTTCTAATCTTCCTCCCTGAGATTTCACCTCGTCCCATGCCTGCTCGACAATTTCCAATCTCTGTGTACCATCGTCCTCGCCGTGGAGCGCGAGTAACGGGGAACTTGACGCCGAAAAATATTTCATAGGATATGGATTCGTGATCTCCCGACCAAAGTTCGCTTTCCAAACACCATAGTGAGATACACCAGCATTAACTCTTGAAGTCCCCGCTAAATAACAAACCCAATACCCACCATTGGAAAAACCGACTGCAAATATGTTTTTATTGTCGATGTCGGAGTCATTTTTCATGAGGTCGACAATCTCTGACAATTCCTCTTCAATATTTTCTCGGTAGGTACTGAACGTCTCCATTCTCGTCCTTTGAGTCAGTCCGTGTCTGGTGAAAAAATCCGGTGCATAAACAGCAAAACCATCGTCAACGTAACGTTGGACGAGATGTTTTATCCTCTTGAAACCGCCACTACTATGTAATGCGATGACTGCTGGAAATGGACCAGAACCCTCGGGGTAAAATTTTTCATGATAAATTGGTTCCGCCCAAGCGCTGTAGGCAAAAATTAAACAAACCAATGAGCTAACTAAAGCTTTAATGCGCTTGGCCATTATTATATTCCCCGAATTAGACCCTTTAGAGATTCATCCTCTCATTATATCCCGTCGCCTCAAATAAGCGCGGCAATCGTCAGTCAAATGGTGACGGTTGTGTATTTCACACAAAGCACCGCTGCGGATTGGGATTCAATTGGAAACAAGAAAATTTATATGCGGGACGATAGCGAGGGCGCGCGAGTGTCTATCGTACGTTGGCAGGTAGCCATACCATGGCAATTTGAGGGTGTTGGTGTATCTAAAATATATTCTTTGTCGAGGCCGCCCTACTAAGAACCAAAAATTTTGGTTTTTGCTTATCAATTATGTGGTGCAACTTTATTTAATATTTTTTATCAAAGGACTATAGGTAATGCTGGCACACCCTAATATTCTCGCTCAGTACAATGCATGGGCTAATCGGCGCCTGCATGGCATCTGCGAGGAATTATCGCCGGAAGATGTAATGCTCGAACGCGGTGCCTTTTTCGGCTCGATCCTGGGTACGCTGAACCACATCTTGTTGGTTGACATTCTGTACCGCGAACGGATCGAAGGCATCGAATCGACATTCAACGGTTTGGACGACACGCTACATGAGGGCTTGCAGTCGCTCTCCGCCCATCAGGCGGAAGAGGATCAGCGTTGGATCACCCTAACCAAAGATGTCGATGCCAACCGCTTGGACGAACCTTTCGTCTTCTGGACCCTAGGTCTAGATAACCGCGACCGCCGCGAAGTACCGAAACACATTTATTTCACAAACCTAGCTCAGCACCAGGCGCACCATCGCGGGCAAGCTCACAATATGATCAGCATCTCCGGTATCAAGCCACCATCCCTAGGCTATATCGATTTCCGCATGGAGATGGACCACTCTCTGATCACCACACCAGACGAAATCTGATCCGTGCCTGATGTGATCATTGTGGGGGCCGGCCAGGCTGGTCTCGCCGCCAGCGTCTGCCTATCCGGACTAGGGATCGGCCACACCGTCCTGGAAAAGTACGAGGTTGGCGCCAGTTGGCGTCGGCAACGATGGGACAGCTTCTGCTTGAACACGCCAAACTGGACCCTCAACCTCCCTGGCCGTGACTACGCCGGCAGCAATCCCGATGGGTTCATGGAGCGTGCAGATTTTGTCGAGCTTCTAAATCGCTATTCAGAGGACTTTGATGTGCCGGTCCAGTTGGGGGTCGAAGCTCATAACGCCAAGCCCTCAGATCACGGGTGGACACTCGAAACCTCCGAAGGACCAATGGCCGCGCGAGCAATCGTGGTGGCCACCTCGACCCATCAGTTCCCTAAAATTCCGGCGGCAGCCTCATCTCTGGATCAAAACATCCTTTCGCTGAGTGCAGCCGAATACCGAAATTCGCGCCAGCTGCCGGAGGGCAACGTCCTGGTCGTCGGATCAGCTCAATCGGGTATGCAGATCATGGAAGACCTGCAGACGGCCGGCCGCAAGGCCTATCTGTCCACAGGAAAAGTCAGCCGGATACCTCGGCGATATCGGGGCCGCGACATCATCGGTTGGTATGAGCCACTCGGATTAATGGACCGTAAGGCCAGCGATTTAGATGACCCACGACAAATCTTCGGTGGTCAGCCCCAATATACTGGGTTGCATGGTGGCCATACGGTCAGCCTGCAAAAGTTCCACCGTGAAGGCGTCTGCCTGCTCGGCCGGGTAAATGGCATCGAAGGTTCAAAGCTGCATTTGGCCACGGATTTGCGCACAAATATCGCGTTCGCCGACCAGTCGTCCGAGCGGCTTTGCCGCAGCATCGATGCCCATATCGAACGGTATGGTCTACCCGATCCTCCAGACGAAGGTGATGATCCGGCCCATGATCCTCTCGACGCCCTGGATAGCATTCCAGAACCGAAAGTGCTGGACTTGAATGACGCTGGGGTCAGTACAGTGATTTGGGCAACCGGGTTCGCGTTCGATTTTTCCTGGATCGACGCTAACATATTCAACAACTATGGCTACCCGGTAACCTGCCGCGGAGAAACTACGGCACCTGGGCTTTATTTTCTGGGGCTCAACTACCTGCACACCAGGCGGTCGGGCGTCGTCTACGGTGTCGGCCCCGATGCCAAACATGTAACCTCACGTATCAAGAGCTACCTCGACGGTTAAAAGGCCGCGACTTGACCGTCGCTTCGAGGGTCGGCGGCACCTTCCATCAAACCTTCCGGATGAAGAGCAATTGCGCCGGCGTGACCCATAATTTCGTCGAAAGCTCCAACTATCTCCACATCGTGGCCCGCCGCACGCAACAACTTGATGACAGCGGGGTCGATACGGTCCTCGATCCTAAGATTGGTCGCCTCCTCCCCCCAGGTCCGGCCCAAAAGCCAGCGTGGGGCATTCACCGCCTTCTGCAAATCCTGGCCATGCAGCACATACCGGGCGAAAAGCATCGCCTGTGTCTGTGGCTGCCCTTCTCCGCCCATAGTGCCATAGACCATCACCCTCCCGTCGTTCAGCTGAGCCAGAGCCGGTTGAATCGTATGAAATGGCCGGCGGAACGGTTTGAGAACGTTTTGTTGCGCAGGATCAAGACTGAAACTGACACCCCGGTTCTGCCAGGTAATGCCTGTCTCATCCAGCACAACGCCGGAGCCGAATTCCCAATAAATGCTTTGGATGAAGCTGACCGCGCGGCCTTCGCCATCAATGGCGCCCAACCAGACCGTATCACCTTTCGAGGACACACCAGACCAGGGCAATGCTTTTGCCATATCGACGTCCGCTGCCAACGGGTCAAGTGCCGCATCTTCCAGGAATGATACCGGATCAACATCCATATAGGCTGGATCAGTCACATGCTGGTCACGAACACGGAAGGCGCGTTTCGTAGCCTCCACGAACCCGTGCACGAAGTCGAAACCCTCGGCCTCCGCTATGCCGAGACGCGCGCAAATACCGAGCAACATCAGGGAAGCAAGCCCCTGGGTCGGTGGGGGCATGTTGTAAAGACGGTGGCCGCTGACCATTGCGGTCAGCGGCTCGACCAGTAACGCGCGGTGGCGCCTGAAATCGGAAAGTTCGAGTGGCGAACCAGCTTTCGATAAATCAGCCGCAATCGCCCTTGCCAACTCGCCTCGATAAAAACCGTCGAGACCTTCACGTCCAAGCCGCCTATAGGTTTCAGCTAGACGGGGTTGTCGGAAGCGATCACCCTCACGCAGCGGCAAACCATTAATCAAGTAAGTTTCGGCAAACCCTGGCACATCCCGCAACTCGGTTAACTTTTTGACTGTGTTTTCCGATTGGGTGCGAGTGACCGCTATACCGTCATCAGCCAGAAAGACCGCCTCCTCCAACAGCCGTTCGACTGGCATGTTTCCACCCCACGACCCCTGACCAATTTCGAGCGCTGACTGCCAACCAGAAACCGCACCCGCAACAGTTAACGCCGCACACGGTCCGCGCTGCGGGATAACGTCCTTGTCCCGATATAGAGCAATATTCTCTGCCGCAGCGCCGCAAGCATCGATACCGATGACGGGTTGGCCGGGTGCATGGATCAGCCAAAAATTGTCGCCACCGAGTGCGTTCATATGTGGATAGGCGACAGCGATCGTACTCGCGGCGGCGACCATCGCCTCAATTGCGTTACCACCATCCTCCAGAACCCGTGCACCAGCACGGGCGGCCAAATGATGCGGAGCGACCACCATGCCCCGCCGAGACCGAACCGTTTTCAGCATATTTAAGGAACCGCACTTAGGCAGGCCAGCGCGTAGGCTGCAGCGTCTGCGTTAGATGGCAGAACGGTGACACCCGCGTTGCGCAAAGTAGCCTCCTGTGAGCTGCGGATCTGGGGGTCGCCATCTGTTCCGGTTACCGAAGCAATGAGCCTTGTATCAATCTGGTCCAGCGCCGCAATCTGTCTCACGAGATGTCCTGCCGGATCACTATGTGCGCCGTAACCGATAACAATATCTAGCAATACCGCCCCTACCGCCGGGTCCTGCAAGGCCGCCGTCAAAGGCCCATCGCGCACACCGGGATCGATCATCGGATGCGGGCGACCTTGGGTGTATTCGTCACTCCCTAGATCGAGGAAGCTGTGAACAGAGGAAGCGGTAATACCTTTATTTGGCGCCGGCGCGTTAGACTTGACCGCTTCGCCCCCTTCCATAAAAACAATTTGAGCCTCAGCACACAGGGTTCCACCAGAAAATAGGCCGACCACAGACCTGTCTCCTATCGAACAGACCTCCGGAAAAACCGACTGATCCTTCTCAACCTCCAAAGCGTGCATTGCGGCGTTTTTCAAGGTCGATACCGCTGTCGCGTTATGCGGTAGAGACAGCTCTCCACTACCTATAAAACAAACCGTATAAGATTTTGGACTTTCGGCGATCCGCGCAATAACCCGCTGCGCCACTTCTTCTGACGGTGGCTTAGAAATCATGACGATGCGCTTTGTCGCTTGATCCGCGTCTAACAGATCCATCGCCATCAGTGTGGTGATGCCGCCAACCTCCGCCGATAGGTCGCGACCGCCGACACCAATGGCATGCGATATTCCGCCACCATGCTGTTCGATCAGGCAGCTAACCTCCTGAATACCGGTGCCGGAGGCGCCGATAATCGCGATGTCGCCATTCGGCACCGCATTGGCAAAGGCAAGCGGTACGCCGCCAATAATCGCCGTACCGCAATCTGGGCCCATGACGAGCAGTCCCTTGGAGCGGGCTTCTTCTTTTAAAGCGCGTTCAGCCTCAACGGGAACGTTGTCGCTAAAAATCATCGCATGCAGGCCACGACCGATGGCCTTCCGAGCTTCCGCAATCGCATAATTTCCTGGTACCGAAATAAGCGCCAAGTTTGCCTCTGGCCCGATTTTGATGGCCTGACGCAAAGTCTTCGGACGCCAAGCTTCATTCTTACTCTGTACTTTCGGCCGGTCGAGATGGCTTACCGCTTCTGCGAGAGCTGCTTCCGCCGCCGAATGACTTACCGCACGCACTGCGATGACGAGGTCGTTGGGGTCTGCCCTCGCACCATCGTCGCTTAAAATACCAGCGTTCCGCATCAGGTCACGGTTCGCCGGCGTGCCCATCATTAAAGCAGCTTCCTCTATGCCAGGCCGCTCCAATAACAACCGGGCGACCCGCATTAGCGCCACCGAATCCAGATAAAAGCCGCGACGCACTTCGTTGAGCGTTACCGAAATCATTAAACCTCTTCTTCAAAAACATGCATCGCACTCTAACCGATCGATGTCGCTTTGACAGCGCAGGTTTAAAGCGTTTGATTCTTTCTACGGTAAAATTAAACAGAGAGGCGCGGAACATGGGCACGCATGACGACTGGCTGGCATTGACAGTTGAAGAAACCCTGGAGCCGGATCTGCCGATCTGCGATCCGCATCACCATCTCTGGGAATTTAAGACCGAATACACCCAGCCACGCTACCTGCTGGACGAAATTTTGGAAGACCTAAACGCCGGCCACAATATCGTCTCTACGGTTTTCATCGAATGCGGCGCCATGTTTAAAACGGACGGGCCAGAACCGCTGAAGGCGGTCGGTGAGACCGAGTTCGTGCGCGGCATCACCGCCATGAGCGCGTCGGGCCTCTACAGCGACGCGCGGGTTGCCAAGGGCATCATCGGCACCTGCGATCTAAAAATTGGAGACGCCGCAGCCGACGTACTGGATGCACAAATATCCGCCGGTGGGGGCCACTTCAAAGGCATACGACTTGGTATGGCTTGGGACAAACATGACGAAGTCAGCAACCACCGCACCAACCCGGCAGGCGACATGGTGCTGCGCAACGATTTTCGCGCCGGTTTCAAGCATCTCGCGCCTCGCAACCTCAGCTACGAAGCCTGGTGCTATCATCCACAAATCCCCGACGTCACCGATCTCGCTCGCGCCTTCCCTGATACGATTATCATTTTAGATCATTTCGGAGGTCCGATCGGCATAGGGCCCTACCAAGGCAAGGACAAAGAGGTATATGCCGAATGGCAACGCTCGATTGACGAACTGGCGCTTTGTGAAAACGTTCGGGCCAAGCTGGGCGGCATAAATATGGAAGTAAACGGCTTTGCCTGGCACGAAAAGCCGAAACCGCCGACCAGCCGAGAACTCTGCGAGGCGACACGGCCTTACTACGAGTACACGATTGAGAAGTTCGGCGTGGACCGCTGTATGTTTGAGTCCAACTTCCCAGTCGATAAGCTGAGCTGCAGCTACAACGTACTGTACAACTCGTTCAAACGGCTTACCGCTAACTACTCGGCCGAAGATAAGGCGAAGCTCTATCACGACGTCGCAGTGACAACCTACAAACTTGACGACTGATGCTTCTGAACGAGGAACAGAAGCTAATTAGTGATACTGCTGCGCGCTTTTCCCGGGAGCAACTTTTCCCTAACGCCGCAGACTGGGATCGCGACAGCCACTTCCCACGCGATACTATGACCGAAATGGGCAAGCTCGGTTTCCTGGGCATGCTAGTGTCTGAAGATAAAGGCGGCGTCGGCGCCGACCATATCGCCTATGCCGCAATGCTCGAAGAAATCGCGGCGGGCTGCGGCGCGCTGTCCACGGCCGTTAGCGGACACAATTCGGTCGGTTGCTTGCCGATCATGCAATACGGCACAGCGCAACAGCAGGACCGTTACCTACCAGCCCTCGCCAGCGGCGAAATGTTGAGCTGCTTCTGCCTGACCGAACCGCATGCAGGCTCCGACGCCTCGACCCTGCGCGCTCGAGCAGAACGCAGGAACGGATACTACGTTCTGCATGGAACCAAGCAGTTCGTCACAACTGGCAAGAACGCAGACATCGCGCTGGTCTTCGCGCGAACCGGCCCTGACAAAGGCAAACACGGCATCAGCGCCTTCATCGTGCCAACCAATCATTCTGGCTACATAGTTGCCCGGGTCGAACAAAAGCTGGGACAGCGTGCCTCCGACACCTGCCAGATCGTGCTGGAGAACATCGAGGTACCGGAAGAAAACCGGCTCGGCAAAGAAGGGGAAGGCTACCGCATTGCGCTCGCCAACCTGGAGAGCGGTCGCATCGGCATTGCCTCACAGGCAGTCGGTATGGCGCGTTCTGCCTATGAGATCGCGCTCAAATACGCGCAGGAGCGGAAGAGTATGGGTAAGCCCATCTTCGAGCATCAGGCCGTCGGTTTCCGACTAGCCGACATGGCGACAGAGATTGAAGCGGCGAGGCAATTAGTCTGGCACGCCGCCGCCCTTCGCGACGCCGGCCAACCGTGCCTAATCGAAGCGTCGATGGCCAAGGTTGCAGCCTCCGAAATGGCCGAGAAGGTCTGCTCCAACGCGATCCAGACACTCGGCGGCTACGGATACCTGGAAGACCATCCGCTTGAGCGAATTTACCGCGACGTCCGCGTCTGCAAGATCTACGAAGGCACAAACGACATCCAGCGCCTGGTAATCAGCCGTGCGCTGGTGAAATAGCCTTTAGGTAAACGTCTGTCCCGATATAGCCGGGTGGTAAATAGGCTGAATGACATTGCCAGCCGGATCCTTCACATGAAAGCTGCGCGCGCCGTCAGCGTGGTCGTGTGGCTGATCCATGACATCGATTCCTTCTGACTTGAAGTAGTCGTACCAGCTGTCCAGTTCCTTCTTCGTCCGCACGATAAAGCCGAAATGGTCGAAGCAGTTATTACCGTCTGACGGCTTCTTGGAGCGGGCCAGCGACAAGTTGTCGTTACCGCAAGTCAGATAGACGAGGTTCTCATTGGCGCGGTTAAGGATCTCCATGCCCATCACCTCAGTGTAAAATGTCTCGCATTCCTCAAGGTTCGGGACAACGAAGGCGACATGGCGAATACCGTTAAAGGGGGCCGGGCGTGCGGGCATCGATCAGGCTCCAAATGGTTGCGCTTTTCATCACTGTAGCTAATCATCGCGCCACATTGAAGCCCCGTCGGTAAGCTGCCAAGATCAGTCGTAGATTTCAGGGAGATAAATAATGTCCGAGCACTACGATCCCAGGACGTTTCAAGCGCTAACTTTTCACGACAAAGTGCCGTCCTTTCTGGATGGGTCCGACACGCCTCGTTCATATCTGGAGCAATGTCTCGAAACCATTGCCGAACGCGAGCCGGAGGTGAAAGCCTATGTAGTGCTAAACGAAGACGGTGCGCGCGAAGCAGCTGATGCCAGCACTCAGCGCTACAAGGATGGTAAGCCGCTATCAACAATCGACGGACTACCTATTAGCATCAAGGATCTTCTGGAAACAAAGGATATGCCAACGCAGATGGGCTGCGAAGCTTATGCCGGGAACTTCCCAACAAATGACAACGCAGCTGTATGGGCACTACGCGAGGCCGGTGCCGTTGTCCTTGGTAAGACAGTCACGGCGGAGCTAGGCGGATCGCACCCAGGACCAACCACCAACCCATTTGACCCATCCCGCACGCCAGGTGGTTCCTCTTCCGGCTCTGCAGCGGCGGTGGCTTCACGAATGGTCCCAACCGCAATTGGCACACAAGTTGGCGGCTCTATCATCCGACCGGCCGCCTTCTGCGGTAATGTCGCCCTGAAACCGACACAGGGCGGCATCAATCGCGGCGAACGACAAGCCACAAGTATGAGCACGCACGGCCCCCATGCCGGCTGCGTCGAGGATATGTGGCAAGTGGCAATAGAAATCGCCAAACGCTCCGGCGGCGATCGAGGGGCACTCGGCCTGTTCGGCCCGATGACAGCGCCAGCCGCCGCAAAGCCGGACACGCTGATCGTTCTGGAAACCGCTGGCTGGGCCATGCTTGACGACAAAAGCAAGATCGCCTTCGAAGGACTTTTAGAAAATCTACAGCGCGCAGGTATCACCTTGCTGCGCCGCGTCGACTACCCACTGATTGAAAAGCTGGAACAGACAATCGTCGAGGCGCCTGCTATCACCGGCAACATTACGCCATGGGAGAACCGCTGGGCACAGCGCAACCTGGTAAACCTCAAAGGCGAATTCGTAAGTGAACGCGCTAAAGCAACCCTGGCTAAGGCCGAAGCGATGACGCCAGACGATTACCGAGCCGCGATCCTTGACCGCGAGGCCGCCCAGCGTGCTCACGCGGCGATTGGCAACCTAGCGGATGCGGCAATTACGCTGAGTTGCCCTGGTCCGGCGCCGCTTTGGCCAGGTGACATCCAGGGCCAGCCGCTGGCGCCGCGCCCGACCGGTGATGCGATCTTCAACACACCGAGTTCAATGCTGTTCGCACCCTGCGTCACAATGCCGTTGATGAGCGTCGGCGGCATGCCGGTCGGCGCTCAGATCATGGGGCAGCAGCATGAGGACGCCCGGATGACCGCATTTGCCCGCTGGATCATCGACGAGATCGACCCTGTGTTGGTTGATTAGTCTTCCAGCACCGGCTTGCCCATAATCCGCTTGTAACGGTCTTTGAATGATGGCCATGCCTCTGGATTGGCAAGGCGCGGCGGTCGCCGACCGGATAGGATCAAGCGCCACTGATTAGCCGCCTCCGTCATCGCCTTCAACGCACTCTCCGGCGTAATCGCGGCAATATGCGGTGAGGCAAATACATTGTCGAACTTCAGCAGCGGGTGATCGAGCGGCGGCGGCTCCTCGATCCAGACATCGAGACCAGCTCCAGCCAATTGCCCCTCTGTGAGCGCGTCGGCCAGGGCAGCTTCGTCATGGATACCACCACGGCCAATGGTGATGAAATAAGCAGTCGACTTCATGCGCGCGAAGGCTTCGGTGCCGAACATGCCACGAGTTTCTTCATTCAGACCGCACGCAACGAGCACGAAGTCGCTCTGTTCCAGTGCGCTTTCGAAAGAAACGAGCTCAGCGCCTCGTTCGGCGGCTTGCTCCGCTGTCAATCGCGGATGAACCGCTAGGATCCTCATACCAAAAGCCAGCCTGCAAATCTCAGCCACGCGTGCACCGATCTGACCCAGCCCTACAACACCCAACGTCTTTCCATAGATATCATTATTCATGTAGTCCCGGCGGACCCATTCACGATCGCGGCGTAGCGCCTGGTTCACCTGAGCGATCTTCTTAGTCAGTGACAGCATCATGCCAACCGCGTGTTCTGCGACCGCCTCTGCGTTCATGCCAGCCTGATTGACGGCGAGGACACCCGCCGCCGTGCAATCATCCACATGGATCGTGTCGTAGCCGGCGCCGCCGGTCGAAATCGCCAGCAAGTTCGGGCAGCGCTCGATCAGTGCAGCATGTCCGCGATAGTCGTCAGGCACGTCACGCCAATTTCCGCGGATCTGATATCCGTGCGCACGCCCCAACACCGCATCAATATCAGTGTCCTGCATATCGTGGGTCAGTTTGGAGAGTTCGCAATCACCATCCTGCGTCAGGGTCTCCTCAAAGGCCTTTGGGTTCGTAAGAAAATTAAAATAAAATACTTGCTTCTTGGTCATGTGTTTTCGCTTTCTTCGCCGTACGTCAAGCGGCAGTTGAATAATTATAAATCGCTTCGAAAGCCCTACCGCGTCCCATATTGGGATACGTCATGGAGGAGTGCTAATAAGCCTAAAAATATACTGATGCACGTGACGGACACGGCGCAATCGAAACTTGGGCTGCTCACAACCATGTCTCTTTGCGTCGCACACGATGCGCACTGGAAGTGACTGGACGCAAAAGCGGCCTCGTTGATGCCCCCCTACAGAATAGCGTCACTCTCCAAAATCGTCAGCGGTCCGCTCAAAGTGAAGCTTGGCTGATCCCTAAAACGGTACAGTTTCAATCTGAAAACGCTATCACGCGCCGTATCGAAAGGCCAAATAGGGTTACAGACCCACGGCAAGTTCAACCTGTTTACGCCAACTTGCAGCCTTTTACAGATCTAATTTGGGAATAGGCTTTCAGGTAGCTCAATTCGCCGACTTACCTGAATTGGTCGACGACGGGGTTGGTCTGTTGATCGCCAACAGGCTTGGCTGTCATCCAGGATAACGCTGCACTCGGGTCGATGCTCAGTCCGGTCTGGGTGATTGGTTGATCCCGTCAGTGTGCTCTATTCGATTCCCCGTTCCTTTTTCCAGTCGACAACACGGCCCAGGGTTGGGTCATCCGGCCGCTGCCGGTAATAGGGCACCAACGGACGCATTCTATCGAACAGCCGCCACAGCTCCTTCATGGGCTCGTCATGATCGTCGACGCGCAGATTGATGATGGCGTAACCTTCGTTCTCATGCACCAGAACCGCCGCAGCCCGTTGCCCGTCCGGCTGACCTCCGGCGTCCGTGCCTGCGCTGATCGAATGCATCAAACGGGTCTCGATATCATCTGCCTCGTATTCGCGCATAGCATTAGCCATCGCTGAAACGACGCCTTCATCGACTACCGCGTTGCCCATCACCACCCAGCCATCACCTGTCTCATGCCCAGCCCATGGATTATTGCTAGTTCCGGTGCGCACGGCAGTCCGGCCAAACCGATCAACAATGCCAAGCTGGCGATATTCGATGTAAGGATCGCTGGCTTCAAGTTCCGCCATCGTGCGCGCCGCTGGATAGCCCAACTCCAACAGTTTGATGGCGAGCGGGCCTAAACGAGGATCAGTCGAGGCCTGCGTACCAACGGCGCCGACATTCGCCATCACCGAGGGGACGCGGCCGCCGGTGCCAATTTCACCGGTCGTCACCGCGACGCCAAGCCGCCCGGTACGCGGGCAGCGGCCAATGGCAGTAAAGGTGTGCTGGTCCGGGCCACGTTTAAAATCGACGTCTCTAAGAAGCTCATGCGACTTGCTATTCATCGCTTCTCTCCGCTTACGTCGGAAGTTCGATCGCAGGTGCGCCGGGCAATTGCCCTGTCATCTGCGCTCGCAATTCGACCAGCGCCAAAACGGTATCGACCGTCGGTGTATCAACGCCAGCCAGTTTTGCCAGCTCGGCCGCCGCACCCACGATGGGCGCGATTTCCATCTGCCTGCCGCGCTCCAAATCCTGCAGCATCGACGTTTTATGGAAGGCTGCGCCCTTGCGTGTTCCATCAATTCGCGCGTCGATCGAAGCCTCAGGGTCTGCACCCAACGCCTCGCCCACTGAAATCACTTCCGCCATAAGCCGGCGCAGCACAGCTTCCATTTTCGGGCTATCTGTCATCGCCCCCGTATGGGCGAGGGTTAGCGCACTGGTTGGGTTGTAAGCCATGTTACCCATCAGCTTTACCCAGATGTCCTTGCGAATATCCGGGCGAACATCGCAGGAGATTCCAGACGCCTCGACAACCTCTTGGAAACGTTTGCAACGCTCGGATTCCGAACCATCTGGTTCGCCAATCTGGTACCGGAACCAAGCGCCAGCAGATTTCACAACACCCGGCTCGATCACTTCGCTGGCAACGTAAGTGATACAGCCGATGGCGCGTTCCGGTCCGATCCCGTCCCATTGCTTGTCATCGGGATCGACCGCCTTAACCCGATAGTTCTCCCAGGGGCCGGGTAGTTTGTAAAAATACCACCAGGGGATCCCATTCATCGCCGTCGCCACCACCGTATCGGGGCCGAGTAGCGGCTGCAGCGCTTCAACGACACCCGGCGCCTGATAGGACTTTAAGGACATCACCACGTAATCCTGTGGCCCCAGCGTGGAAGGGTCGTCGGTCACGTTCGGATGGGTTATTAACTCTTCATCCTTGGTGATCTGCTTTAGACCATTCGCGCGCATCGCTTCCAAATGCTCACCGCGAGCAATGAGACTGACGTCAGCCCCCTGCCGGCTCAAGTGTGCCCCCAAATGCCCGCCGATCGCTCCGGCGCCGTAAACCGTGACTTTCATGCTTAGAGACTCTCCCTAAATGCGGACGTTATGACGACATCCGCTGCTTGGCTTCGAGAAGTATGACCTGTGCGATCGACAACGCCAAACCGGCCTATACAGTCTCAACCGTATCCTTCGTCTTCGCGGCGGTGGCTCCAACGACTTTGCGCAACTGGTTCATTTCCTGCTGAATAATCCGCTGTAGCATTCGGCCGTCGGTCGAATGAAGCACAAAACGAGCGCCCAGCTTGATCGCCTTAGTTGAGGTTTCAATTGTTTGCTGATGGACCATCACCGGGATCTTACGGGCCGCACATCGCTTGATGATATCCTCGACAACTCTCAGATACTTCCGACTGGAATAGTCGTCAGGAATGCCTAGCGAGGTAGACATATCGTTCGGGCCTATGAAGACGCCATCGATCCCGCCAACATCCAGGATCGCGTCGAGATTATTATAAGCTGGCTCTGACTCGATGCCGATGATGACGAAGTTATCCTTGCGACGGTTCTGCAGGTATTTCCTCGTCTCCGGGCTCGGGAGCTTATTTTCTTCAACCGCACGACGCAGGTACTCGCCCTTGAGCGGATGCCACTTTACCGTGGCCACAACCGCCTGGACCTCCTCGACCGTTTCGCAGTACGGCACCAAGACGCCTGCCGTCCCAGCATCAAGTGCCATCGCTACCCACTCCGACTTTGGGATCGGCACACGCACGACCGGTGTAACGTCAGCCCGGCGCAACATACCGCACAGGTGCTGGATCTCGGTTCGGTCGCGTGAACCATGTTCTGAATCGATGATCGCGTAGTCCAACGTGCTACCAGAGAGCACTTGCTCAACCGCGTTGAGGCCATCTGCGACAACATGCAGCCAAAAACGTGACCGCCAGACTTTAGGGTACGTTTCAGTTTTGTGGCGTTCATGGAATTTCTCCCCATTGATTAGCCACAGGTGATAGCCTTCCCGCCCCCAGCTTGCAAAAGCAAAACCCAAGATACAATTATGGCCGAGATCGAATATTTCTTTTCCGCACACTCCGCGTATGCCTATATCGGATCAGCGAAGCTCACCGAAATTTCTAAACAGGGCAATCATACGATTGTTTACCGGCCAATGGATTTGCGTGCCGTCGTCGCGGTAACCGGGCCTGGCCCGACTAACGCGCTAACGCCGCAACGCCGGGCCTACTTCTCCGGCAGAGAAATCGTACGCTGGGCCGAAGCACGTGGTATAGGCATCCTCACACATCATCCCAAGCATCACGACAACGGCATTGCCCTGTCGAACGGGGTGCTCATCGCCGGACTAGAGCTGGGGCTCGATATCGGTCTACTTGCCCATCGCATGCTTGAGGCACACTGGCGGGACAACGCGAACCTCGACGACCGTGATACGCTATCGATACTCAGCTCAGAGGTCGGCCTTGACCCAGCCCCATTGCTCGACGCAGCCTTGTCGCCAAGCATCCAGGCGATCTACGAGGCCAATACCAAAGAAGCCATCGAACGGTCGGTATTCGGTTCACCAACCTATTTCGTCGGTGGCGACATGTTCTATGGTCAAGACCATCTGGAGCTTGTCGAGCGGGCGCTGGTCAAACCCTTTGCGGGAACCTTGCCGCCGACATAGGACGAATACCGTCCAGCGCAACAGGATGTTCACCCTATTTCAGGACAGCAATTGAAATGAGTATCCTGTGATGATGAAACTCAAAAACGGAGGGGGTGCATGTCCTCGATCCAGGTGAACCCATTGTCTGAAACGAATTTTTTTGCCGAAGTCGTTGGCGCCAACCTGAAGCAAGACGATGACGACCAGTTCGCCGCCATCAAGGCCGCACATCTCAAGCATGGCGTAATTGTTATTCGCGATCAGACAATGACACCCGACGACCAAATATGCTTTTCGCGCCGCTTTGGACCGCTGGCAATTCACGTTCTCGAGGATCAGTTACTGGAAGGTTACCCGGAAATTTTGCTGGTTTCGAACAAAACCAAGAATGGCCGCTATGTAGGCCTGCCGGACGCGGGACGGTTCTGGCACACAGACCAGTCCTACGAGGCGCGACCGGCACTGGGTTCACTCCTCTATGCCATCGAGATACCCCGGGACGGCAGCGGCGATACATGGTTCTGCGACATGACGTCCGCCTACGAAGCGCTGACCAGGGATATGAAGGCGAAACTCGACGGGATGCGCGGGATGCATATCTACAACCACAGCCACGAGAATTTTAGCCTCAGCGAAAATCAGCAGGATCATCTACCCGGCTACGATCACCCACTTGTGCGAACCCATCCGGAAACTGGCCGTAAGGCCCTCTACCTCGGAGGCAAATTGCTGAAATACATCGTCGGCATGAATAAATCGGAGAGCACCGCACTACTCGATGAGCTGTACGGCCACTGCCAGGAAGACCGCTTCATATACAAGCACAAATGGCGGCAGGGCGATGTAGTGTTTTGGGACAATCGCTGCACCATGCACCATGCCCAACCCTACGACGACAAGCACTTCACACGGCACATGCACCGCACGACGGTACAAGGCGACAAGCCAGCTTAGTGCGCCCTTTAAGGCGATAGGTATACGGGCACAGCAACAGCAGGCACGATACGATGAATTTTGACACAAAAATTGCCATTGTCATCCGCGACGATCTGGCTACATGGCAAAAATTGAACGTCACCGCCTTCCTTACCAGCGGTATCGTTGGAGCAACGGAAAATCTGCTGGGCGAGCCCTACGAAGATGCCGCAGGCAACCACTATAACGCGCTATCAATCCAGCCGGTGATCGTGCTCGTCGCCGATGCGCAACGCATCCAGACGATCTATGACCGGGCCATGGGTCGTGGAGTACGCCTGTCGCTTTATATAGACGACATGTTCGAGACCGGTTACGACGCGGCCAATCGCGCTACCGTCAAAGCCCGTCAGCCAGGCGATATGCCGATAGCTGGCCTGGCGCTGCGTTACGACAAGAAAATCGTCGATAAGATCACCAAGGGTGCAAAGCTGCACGGCTGAAAAAGCCGTGGCTCTTAATTTTTATTTCATATGCCCTTCAGCAGGTCAGGGCTAGCCTCCGCCTCACCGCGCTCTACCTTTTTGACCGCGGCGATTAACGCCTCATTCGCCGGTGTCGGGATGCCGACTTCCTGGCCCTTCTGAACGACCAAACCGTTCATAAAGTCAATCTCAGTGCGGCGCCCCTTCATCATGTCCTGCCCCATGGAAGGGCGCGCGTTTGGATTTCCTTTCCCTGCCGTGGTGATGTAATTGTCCTCAACAATTTTACGCTCTTCACCGTCGCTCTCGGCCGCCGCAATATATACGTCCGGTCCCAGCCCACCCAGCTTCTCCAAAGTGAAGCCGGAGGCGCGTCCGACGCGGATGCATTCCGAAATCAACTTCATCTTAACGTCGCGCAAATGTGGATCGGCAGCGATCGCAGCCCCTCCCAAACCTGTGCTTGCCGACACGCCGTTGCTGCTGCCATTCAGACACAGTTTGGTCCAGCGCTCGCCCCACAGATTGGTGGTGACCATCGAACTATCGGTGTAGCTACACAGCCGTGCGACTTCACGGGTGCGTTCAGTTTCCACACCATGCACCTCACCGGCGCGGAATACGGTGTGCGAATTGCCATGCACCGGCACGTTGCGGTTAACATGGGCTGGTCCGCGCAACTCAACCGAGATCTTCGCCGCAATACAGCCGACCACCTTGCCCCAGCCGACAATACCCGCAATGAACTCTTCGTTCATGCAGTTCTGCAGCGAAACGACGAACCCATCCGGCGCCAAATAAGGCTTAATCAAATAGGTCGCCATCTCAGTTTCGTAAGACTTCATGCAAACGAAGGCGATGTCGACCGGCCGATCTTTCGATAAAGCCTGTACATCCGAAAAATGCAGCGCGTTGACAGGGACAGTGAACTCCTCCGCCTCGGTTACGCCCGTCAGATGCAAACCATCGGCACGCATTTTCTCAACGTGCTCCGGCCATCCATCGATGAAGACTACGTCCTCGCCATTCTTGACCATGAAGGCACCAACCTGCGCACCGACCGCACCGGCCCCCACGATTGCGATTTTCAAACCCATCTCTTCCTCCAATCTTAAATCCCGTAGGCGCCTATAAATCCGCCACGTTGCTGGCGTCCGGGGTCAATTCGCCGCGTTCGCAACGTTTCACCAAATCGACCATCGCCGCATTCATCGGCGTCGGGATCCCGACTTCGGCACCCTTGTCACAAACGAAGCCATTCATTGCATCGATTTCGGTCTTTCGACCCTTAATCATGTCTTGTCCCATAGACGGGCGGGCGCTGTCGCTGCGGTTGCCGATTTCAGCAAATAACAGTTCCTCGATCTCCTGCAGCGCCTTTTTGTCACCTTCGGCGGCGGCGTACCACTGCTCCGCCGTAGTGCCCTTCTTTGTTTGCACGACGAAACCAAGCGCCCGGCCAACCCTCAAAGTCTCAGCCGTGAGGCGGATATTCACCGAGCGTGCACCATCTTCGCGCACCATGTCATTGCCACCCAGCCCGGTACATGCGGATAGGCCGTTGTGGCTGGAGTTGATTACCAGCTTGGTCCAGCGCTCGCCCCAGATGTCCGTTGTCACCTTGGAACTGTCGGTATAACCGACCAGTTCGGCCACTTCCTCTACCCGCTCCGTGACCCGGCCGTGCAACTCACCAGCGCGGAAAACCGTATAGCTATCGCCGCGGATTGGCACGTGCCGTCGCACCAGTGCCGGACCTTCGAGGCCGCAGCTTATCGAGCTTGCAATACAGCCGATGACACGGTGCGCCCCAACCACGTCGGCGATCGCTTCTTCATTGATCGCGTTCTGTAACGAGACGACGAAACCGTTCGGCGCTAAATAGTCACGGATCAAAGCGGCTGCGAACTGGGTCTCGTATGACTTGACCGAAATGAAGGCGATATCTATCGGACCGTCTTTCGGCAAGTTAGAAACTTCGCAGATATTAATCGCCTTAACCGGCATTTCATGGGATTCCGCATCCGTGGTTCCACGGAGACTGAGCCCGTCCGCGTTCATTTTCTCAACGTGTTCGGGCCAGGCGTCGATCAGGGTGACGTCGGCGCCGTTGCGCACCATGTGGCCGGCGACGTATCCGCCGACCGCACCGCTGCCGACCATCGCAATTCGCTTGCTCAAAGGATTTCCTCCCAAGTGTCTCTTGTCTTGCTTGCTTTCAGCTTAGACCCTGACAAGGGCCAGTGCCAATCAGTCGCGGAACAGCGCCCGTCCCGCACTAATCGCTTTCGACCCGTCAGCGGCGATCACTTCATACACCGCGCCTCGCGGCGTCCCAGCGTGCCGGATGATAATATCGGTACCGGGGATTACCATACCGGTGAAGCGCCCTGTGAAGCGGGACAATCGCAACGGATCCGAGCCGAGGTAATTAGCCACAATTTCTCGCACCGCCAAGGCCCAAGTCGCCGTACCGTGCAATATGATATCCGGCAATCCCGCCGCCAGTGCAACCTTGCGTTCGGTATGGATCGGGTTCCAGATATCGGCGCATTCTGTATAGACATGCGGCATTTCGCGCGGGATTGGGATTACATTCTCGATCCATTCGCCTGAAGGTGCGTCGTCAGGCCAGTCGGGCGCATCCTCAATCACCTGATCCTCGCCATTTACGGCGACATCACGACTAATTCCCGTCGTGTAGGTCGTGGCGACCTTCTCACCGTCCTTCGTTGTCAAGTCTATCCGCGTTATGGTCAGCGCCCCGGGTTTGATGCGCCGAACCGCCACTATTTTGCCGCTTACACGAATGCACTCCCCGGGCTGAATCAAGCGATGGAACTGCGTGTCCTGCACCGCATGCACACCTCGTATTGTTTCTTCCGGCGTTGCACCAAAGGCGGGCGTATTGCGGATATCCCGTGATGCCGGCCACTCCAATGAGACGACATAGGCTGGCGGCGCCACAATGCCGCCAGGTCGTGCGTCATCGAAATAGACATCCGAAGTTTCACCCATACCTGCCGCGTAGGCGAGGCATTTGCGGACATCCACATTCACGTCATAGGGCTCGACGGGGCTTCCGACGGCAGCGGCGTTAATCGGCATGGTAAGGCTCCCTCTGAAACAATCCCTTTCAGCTTAACCGCCACCGCAAGACGGTCAATCAGGGCTGATCTGGCTCAGAGACTTCCGCAACACTGCGATTTCATGTCTGAGCGCCGTTATTTCCTCCCGAAGTTCGTTCGCATCCGTATCCATTTCCTGCTCAATTTCGTCCACTTCCTGGCGATGCTGCGATTGCATTGCATCAACAATAACCCCGATAAAGAGGTTAATCACAGCAAAGCTCGTAATCAGGATGAAGGGGACGAAAAACGCCCAGGCCCAAGGGTGCTCTACCATCACCGGCCGCACGATCCCCATCGACCAGCTTTCCAGGGTCATGATCTGGAACAGCGAATACATCGACGCGCCAACGCTACCAAACCATTCGTCAAATTGCGCGCCGAAGAAATTGGTCGCCAAGACAGAGGCTACATAGAAAATTAGGCCGATAAGCCCAACAATGGACACCATCCCCGGCATTGCCGTAATCAGCGCCTGGATGACATTACGCATGGCTGGCACTACAGACATCAGACGCAGAACACGCAGAATTCGCAACGCTCGCAACACAGCCAATGGCCCCGATGCCGGGATGAGGGCGATGCCGACGACCAATAGGTCGAAGATGTTCCAACCGTCTTTGAAAAAACCGATACCGCGGGCGATTAGCTTAGCAGCGATCTCCACTACAAAAACAGTTAGTACGAACGCGTCGAACGCGTGGAACAGATGAGCATGGCCCCCCATAATTTCGGCCGAGGTTTCCATACCAAGCGTTATTGCGTTCAAAACGATCAGGATAACGATAAAATTTTGAACCTTTGGGTGGTCAACGACTGCACCAACGCGCTCTCTGAATGACATAGCATCGACCCATATCGACCGTAGATTACTATCGCCCGCAAATAAGCTCCTAGGCCCCGCGGGTCAATATCTCGGCAACACAAAATTTTTGCTAAACTGAGTGTTTCTGCGCTTTTGCGGACCTACACTGGCGATATGCGAAACCATGCGCAATAATGTAATTCAATAAAATGGAACAAATCGGGGTTACAGATGGTCGAGGTCGCCACGATAAATTCGGAAGATTTCAGCTACAAACGCATAGCCGTGAAGCCGATTGCCGGTGCGTTGGGTGCCGAGATTGAGGGCGTTAACATTGCCGCCGGCGTCGACCAGGAGACACAGGACGAGATCTATCGAGCATGGCTGGAAAATAACGTCATCTTCTTCCGCAACCAAAGCATTGCACCGAAGCAGCAGATCGACTTCGCCAAGCAATTCGGCAAAATCCACCTGCACCTATTCAACAAGGCGATGGACGATCATCCGGAGATCACAGAGGTCCTGAAGACGCCAGAGATGAGATCTAACGCGGGCGGGCGCTGGCACTCAGACCAGATGTATACGCCGAAGCCAGCCAAGGCGACGATGCTGTATAGCCGCGAGATGCCAGAGGGGCGCGGCGACACCATGTTCTCCAACATGTACCTTGCATATGAAAGCTTGTCGGAGGGCATGAAGGCATCGCTAATAGGCCTTAGGGCGATCCACAATGGAGATAGTCGTAACCATCCCTCCGGAAAGACCCGAGCGGAGCGGGTGCAGGACGGCACGATCCATATGCCGCAGATTAATCCTGGAAAATCGCAGACAATCTCTTCGCACCCGGTGGTTCCCACCCATCCGGAGACCGGCCGCAAACTGCTCTATATCGGCGGTCATACGGAGCGCTTCGACGGCTGGACAGAGGAAGAAAGCCAGCAGCTTCTCGACTTCTTGAAGACGCACGCGACCCGACCGGAATTCACCTGCCGCTTTCAATGGACGGTGAACGCCATGGCGATGTGGGACAACCGCTGCTGCCAGCATTTCGCGATAAACGACTATGACGGCTACCAACGCCGCATGCACAAGATCATGGTGAAGGGCGACGAACCCTTCTAAACCGCACGTGACAAAGCGGAAACAAAGCATATGAAATTTGGAATCTTTTACGAACACCAGCTGCCGCGGCCATGGAAGGAGCACTCGGAATATGAGCTGCTGCAAAACTCCCTGACGCAGATCGAATTAGCTGACAAATTGGGCTACGACTACGCTTGGGAGGTCGAGCACCATTTCTTGGAGGAATACAGTCACTCCTCGGCCCCAGAGGTCTTCCTCGGCGCCGCCAGTCAGCGTACGACGAACATTCGGCTCGGCCATGGCGTTATCCAGCTACCGACCAATCAACCGCACCGCGTCGCCGAGCGGGTCGCAACCTTGGACCTGCTTTCAAAGGGACGGGTAGAACTTGGCATGGGCGAAGGTGCTGGACCGGCGGAGCTACACCCCTTCGGCACTCAGGTACGCAGCAAGCGCGACCGTTGGGAGGAAGCAGTCAAGGCGATCATCCCAATGTTCACGAAGGAAAGCTGGGAGTTCCACGGCGAATACCACGACTTTCCGGCGCGTAACGTTATTCCAAAGCCTTACCAAAAACCGCATCCGCCGCTGTGGGTGGCCTGCTCAAACATCAAGACCATTGGACAGGCCGGCGAATGGGGCATGGGAGCGCTCGGGTTCACATTTGTCTCGCCGGACGCAGCAACAGCCTGGGTTAACAAATATTATAACAACCTTCTACATCGACCGAACCGGCTAACGGACTATCCAGTCAACCCAAATATCGCCATGGTTTCGGGTTTCATGTGCGCCGAGACGGACGAAGAGGCTTACGAGAAGGCCTCAGGCTGGACCTTTTTCATCTTCGCCCTGTCTTATTACGGACGTAAGGGCGTCGATGCGCCAGGTGAAGGCAATTTGTGGGAGGAATTTGAGGACTGGCGACATAGCGAAAAGGCTCAAGATGCCTTCAAAGGCGCCCTGATCGGTTCGCCCGCTACGATCCGCGAGAAGCTGCACCAATTCCAGGAGGCCCATGTCGACCAGGTCATTCTGCTGAACCAGGCTGGCAAGACTAGCCACGAGGACATCTGTGGCAGCCTGAAAATGTTTGCCGAGGAGGTCATGCCTGAATTCCACGCGATGGAGGACGATCACGCGATATGGAAAGGCGACGTACTAAGCGGCCGTATCGTGCTGGAAGACTTTGAAACTGAAGGCTATGACATCTTCAGCCACCAGAACGCCGACATCGTGCGCCTGGCACCGGAAGAGCTCAAGGCCCGTATGGCAGCGAAAGACGCGGCACAGAAGGCAGCATCCGGCTAAAGCCCATCATCGCGATACTGAAGTCTTATCCGGCAATCTGAAACGCTCAACGATCGCAGACAGCCGTCGCGATTTGAAAGTTGGCCATGAAGAGCAAGCCGGTAAGAAAACCCGATGGATGAATGCCGCGACTAGAAACGATGCTATGTGCATTTGACCCAGAAGTTCCCGGGCGACAATAGGATTATCCGGTACTTAATTAAACTCCTGGCCAATTAGGTTGGTGCCAATTGACGACGTCTCAGGGCCCTGCCAGCACCACGTGCAACAGCGCCTGGCGCTTCTCCACCGTCACCGCATTCTTCGCTCGCTCGAGCGCCTTCGGCAGTTCGGCCGGATCTTCGACCCGCTCGCCGTACCCGCCGGCAGACTCGCACATTTTGTCATAGGCAACCATCGGCTCCAGGCTGGTCAGCGGCATATCGTTCGACCGCACTGCGCGCCCGTCAGGATACATGTCGCGGACCGCGCGGCGGACCGCACCCCAAGCCGAGTTATCGAGGATAATGTAAAGCACCGGCAGGTCATAGGCGCGGGAGCAATAGTGCGCGGCCGCCGGGTTGCCGAAATAGTAGGAGCCGTCGCCGATCGCAGCTATTACCAGCTTATCGGGCGCTGCTAGTTTGGCACCAACGGCAGCACCCAACCCCCAACCGAGACCGCTGACCGGGCTCGCGGCGAAGAAACTACCCGGCGTCTTCAGTGACGCGTGAGGCAGCGCCACCCCCATCTCGTTGATCAAGATCGCATCTTCATCCATAAGTTCGCTGACGCAACGCGCCAACCAAGCTGGCTTGATCGGCGCGGCCGTTTCCATACCTTTTTCCATCTCACGCCATCGATCACGGACCGTCTCACGCACGTCGTCGATACGGGCGCGGCGGGCAGCGATGTTCACCTCATGGGCAGAAAAACCCTTTTCCATCGCCGCCGATAACGCCGGTAGCGATACCGACGAGGGGGCTGCGATCGCAATGTCGCAAGGATAACCACGCATCGGGTAACCGCTATAGAGTGGGTCAGTTCCCATATGGATTACCTTGGCATTCGCCGGCACCCCATCCTTTGCCGGAATCCAGGGCACGTCGCAATCTAGCACCAACACCGCGTCGGCTGCTTCGATATGCGGCCCGACTGCGTAGTCAAGCAGCATGGGATGACCGCTCGGCAGGTTAAGATAGCGCGGATATGCGGGAATTACCGGCAGCGCAAACCGCTCTGTCAGTGCCGCCAGGTGGCTCATCGCCTCCGGTGCTCGACCCGTATCGGCTGTAACAATCAGGGGCTTCTCTGCCGCCAACAGGATCCTAGCGACTTGCTCAATCGCCAACGGATCGGGATGCGCCGGGGCCGGCGCAGAACGTAGGGCCGGATTTGATGGCGGCGATGCGGGCGCGGCCAACACCTCGCGTGGCAACGACAGATAGGAGGGGCCCTTTGGCATGCTCTGCGCCATGTTGAGCGCCCGGTCGACCACCTTATCGACCTCATCCGGCGCACGCAGCTCGTAGTCCCATTTTACCATCTCACGCACCATGGCACCCTGGTCGTACATTTCCTGCGCCCAATGCACATAGACGGTGCGGGCGCCCTCCGCCGCCGAGCGGTCCTCGGTGATCGGCGTCCGGCCGGCCATGAAGATCATCGGGATTTCCAGACGGCTGGCGTTCATCACCGCGCATAGCGCGTTCGCGGTGCCGACGCTGACATGCACCATCACGGCCTGCGGTTCACCG
>PBDC01000042.1 GCA_002717185.1 Rhodospirillaceae bacterium | reverse complement strand
CGTCCATTTCCCTCGTCTTGGATACGATCTCCGCTCCTTAACTTTGTAAAGCCGCATTCTTGTTCATCAGCGTGGCTGGCTCGGGACCGTTCTCTGGAAAATTTTGTGCTTATTCGAAAAAACAAAAGAGTCCTGGCGCTGCTTCGGAGCATTTTGCCCAACTCTCACACCTCGAGGGCAGCCTTTCGGCCAAATCGATCAAATGCACGGTCGTAATACCTTATAATTGGTTCTGAAAGCGTCTTGATCGAGCGGCTTTTGGAGCCTACCGTTTCACTTAATTCTTATCATAGAATCGCAACCGGCAATCCCCAGGAGCATCCACCGCTATGGCCAGCACACTCGACGGAATCACTGTACTCGATCTCGGCACAGGGGCAGCGGCGGCGTTTACAACGATGCTGCTGAGTGACCTTGGCGCTCGAGTCGTCAGGGTCGTGGATCCAAAAGCACCGCTGCATCGCGAAGGCGGGTTCGTCGTCTGGGATCGAGGCAAGGAGTGCGTGGGACTGAAACTGAACGGATTAGATTGCAATGCCAGCGATGACGATGCGGCGCTGTACCGCCGACTGGTCGCAGGCGCTGACGTACTGGTGGAAGATTTTGCGCCAAGCTCAGACCTTCAATGCCTGGTTGAACCGAGTTGGCTCAAGGCTGAGAACGGGCGCTTGGTAAGTTGCTCGATCACCGCTTATGGCAAACGCGGGCCGCTAAAGGACGAACCGCCGATCGAAGAGCTAGTGCTCGCCCGCACCGGCGTTATGGGCGGCATGCCAGGCTTCCGGCCAGCGCCGGTTCATATTATTCATCCGCTACCAACGGTCGGCGCAGCTCTGTTCGCAAATCTCGGTATCGCAGCAGCATTGCTCGCGCGAGAGACCACGGGACGCGGCCGCACCGTCGAAACGTCGTTAATGGCTGGCGCATTGCTCTACCACCCTAAGGTGATCGGCGAGAAGCTGGACCGCACGGTCTTTCAGACCCACCCTTCAGGTAGTGCACCATTTTACAGCGTCTACGAATGTTCAGACGATAGGTGGATCCAGCTCGGCTGCGTGCATACTGGCTTTATGGCGATCTGTGCCGGGTTGCTGGGCATCGGCGAAATGATCAAGGAGAAGCGGTTCCAGGACGGCCGCGGCGGCGTCACGCCGGAGGATGACGAGGAGCTACGCGCGGCAATTGCCGAGGTCATAAATTCCAAACCACAAGCCGAGTGGGCCGAACTGTTTGAGGAAGCCGACGTCCCCTTCGGCCCTTGCCGGACGATCGACGAAGGCATGCAAGACCCGCAAATCAACCACAATAACATGGTGGTCACGCTTGAAGACCCGGTGCTCGGCCCTGTGACGCAGATGGGCGCACCTATCATGCTGAGCGAAATGCCTGGCAGGGCAACAGTGCCGCGCCCAGAAATGGCAATCGCTGGCATGCCGGATAACTATCCGCAACCTCAGCCGGCTGCACCAACAGCAAACGGGCCGGATGCGCCGCCACTTGATGGGATCCGCGTGTTAGAGATAACCAACCTAATAGCCGGTCCAACAGGCGGTCGTCTGCTCGCCGATCTCGGTGCTGATGTGATCAAATTCGAACCGCCTACCGGTGACCTGTCGCGACCAATCGGACGCACTTATTTTTATAATATTAATTTCGGCAAACGTTCGGTGTCCGTTAACACCCGGACTGACGAAGGTAAGCAGATCGCTCAGAAGATAGCAGCCTCTGCCGATGGTCTGCTCGCCAACCTACGGCCGCACGCGACCGAACGTATGGGGATCGACGCTACGGTGAATCCAAAGCTTATCGAAGCCCACCTGACGGGATATGGTTGGACTGGCCCCTATTCAAAACGGCCAGGCATTGATCCTCTGGCGCAGGCGCTGATGGGGATGGAGCGGGCACAGGGCGGACCCGAGAACCCTCCTGTCTTCCCAGCACAGTTGGCACCCACCGATTTTACGAACGGAGCAATGGGTGCACTCGGCATGATCCTAGCGCTTTTTGCGCGGCACCGAACGGGCACAGTGCAACGAATTGACGCCAATTTACTGAATGCAGCCGTGGTGCTGAGTTCCGCCTGGTTTACGAAGTTTGACGGACAGCCGGTCCGCCCAATGGCGGACAAGAAGCAATACGGCCTAAACCCATTCCATAGGCTCTATCGATTGCGGGATGGTTGGATCTATGTCGTCGCGGATGACAATGCAAAGCGGCGCTCTCTGTGCGCGGTAGCCGGCCAACCCAACGCCGATTTGACGGCTGCGGAACCGACAGTCGGACAGCATCCTAACGACACAGAATTTGCAACAGCATTGTCGTCCGCTTTCGCTGAACGAACGTTAAACAAAACGTTAGAAGCGCTAAATAGCGCAGGCGTACCGAGCATCGAGGCGCAGAAACCAGACAGCGACTATTTCCTCAACGATCCGCATAGCCAGGCGAACAAAATGATCATGACCCGCCAGCATCCTATAGGTGGCGAATTACGCATCGCCTGGAACTACATCCGTTTTGGCAACACGCGCGAGACGGCAGCCCGTCCAACACCGCTGCTAGGAGAGCACAATGCGGAGGTGTTGCGCGAATGCGGTTACGACGAAGCAGCGATCGAAAGTCTGGTCGCGAAAGAGGTCATAAGCTCGAAAAAGATGTAATTTTTTATTCCTCCCGGCCTGGCATCAGCCGGTCGTGACCGTAGAAGGCAAGTATTTCGGCCAGCCGTTCTGGCGGTGGAGTTGCCGTGTAACAGGTGTTTCGACTGACCTCGAGCCCGATGCTTCGGCGAAGATCGACCATCAGCTCAGCCATCTTCATGGTCGCCGCTAACCCATCGAGCAGCGGGACATCATCCACCCGCCGCACGCCATGCGCAGCCATGGTCACACCCATCGGAACCTCGCCAGGAATGATCACATCTGCCCCCTCTCGGATAAGCGTCCGAGCCGACTCCTCAAACTGGCGGATTAATGGCGCTGGATCGTTGAAGTTGGCGATTAGGTCATCGAAGGTAAAGCCAACATGGCGGATACCGGCAAAACGGTCTTTGAGACCGTATCCAGAAACCTTTTCCGCCATAAAGGGCAGTTGCTCCTCGATAAAGGTCAGCATGCCAAACTTGTGGCCGTACAGGCAGGCTAGGTGCATCGAGGATTCCCCGTAACCGACGACCGGGATATCAAGGGCACTGCGAATTCCCAGCAGCATCGGGTCAGGGATAGTGCTTATCGCGTAGGCGTCGAATCCTTGTTCTTGCGCCGCCAGTCCGGCGAGCACGAATTGGTTGGCGTGCAGTGCGTAAAGCAAATTGTAGCGCAGGTCATGGCCCGGGTATTCCGTTTCATAGGTCTGCGAATGCATCCCGTGCAGCACAACATCAGTGTCAGGCCGAACAATGCCGTCGATATGTTTGCGCAGCCGCTCCTCGTAGGCCGGCAATTTTCCAAGGACAGTGAAGCTCTGGTGCCAAATTTTAATTGCCATGTCGATCTCTTCCGTTCAGCGTCGATGCAAAGACACTACATGTTTCAGCTAAGTTTTAGACGTACGACCGTGGGTTCGACACTTAGGGCACAGACAAAAGAGCTGGCCTCACTACTAGAAAGGCATCTCGTATGGCGCTAAGACACCATCTTCAAGGCACACGGTTATCTCCGCAAACTGGCGCTTCCCTCTCGGCGTGATGAGGAGTGAATGGCGTTGCAGGCACACCACAGCCCATCATTTCTCGGTGATGTATCCAGAGCAGGACGAGAGCGAGAACGCTTGCTAGATGCAGCACACACGCCTCAGAAACGCTGGCACGACCGGACTATCGTTGCTTTCTAATCACCGTCAGAACTAATCCCGCTCTGGCGAAAGGTAAACGCAGTTAACTGCGCCGCTCAGCCGTAGCTGTTTCGTCGATCGTACCCTCCTGATTAAAAACCACACCGTAATCCCGTTCCGCCGCTTCCATACTGACCAGGCCAAGCCGGACATCGTCGGCAACCGCCACCGTATCTCGGGTCAGCGGATCTCCGTATCCTCCGCCGCCCGGCATCTCGACAATTAGACGGTCGCCAGCAGGGATAGTCTGAATACCCTTGTTGCGAAGTTCCACACCCGACTCCAGTCGCAAGCGGCCTTTTTCGCCCGGGCCGGCGCCATCGCGGCCACGCGCCGCATAATGCACGCGTTCAAAACTAGCGAACATGCCGAAGGGTGCGTTTTCACGACTGGTCACCTCCATCACCTGACCAAGCCCGCCGCGTTGCGCGCCCGGGCCGCCTGAATCCAGGCGCAACTCCTTGCGCCAGATAACCATTGGGGTGATTGCCTCTGAGATTTCTACTGGCACGTTGCGCACACCACTGGGATAGGGTGTTGCAGACAGACCATCTTGCTTTGGTCGGGCGCCAGAGCCACCGCTGTGGAAGGTCATCATCATGAAAGCGGTCGCTTCTTCGTCGCTACGTGGCGTGATGCCGTGTCCTGCGCCCAACTTGAGATTCCAGAGGTTCGAAGTACCCTCCGCCGGCACCACATCCAACATCGCCTGGTGCAGGCAACCGAATACAACATCTGGCAGCATGTGGCCGATAGTCGACCGCGCGACCACCGCGCAGGGATGCGGTGCGTTCATGATGGTGTTCTCGGGTGCGTAGACGGTAATCGCGTCAAGCGTGCCAGCATTGTTAGGAATTTCAGGCGCGACAACACATTTCACGCCAAACGCCGTGTAAGCCTCCGTGTAGCACATCGGGCAATTTATTCCGTAATCGGAGGTGCCAGAGGACCCGGTGTAATCAACATGGATCTGACCGTTCGAGATCGACAAGCTGGCGACAAAGTCGATTGGTGCTTCCATCCCGTCAATTCGCATGGAATGCGACCAACTGCCCTGTGGCATCGCATTGATTTTAGAGGTGATAGCCGTTCGGCTCTGTTCAATAATATGATGGCCCAGTGCGTTGAGATCATCCAGATCATATTCATCCATCATCGCGAAAAGTCGCGCCGCACCGGTCTCGTTGCACGCTGCCAACGCATAGATGTCACCTTCAACCTGCACCGGCTCGCGGACATTCGCACGCACCATGTTGAGGAACCATTCGTTCATCTCACCCTTCAGTGCAAGTGGCATTATCGGTACGAAGAGACCCTCGTGATAGACCTGCTTGCCGTCCGGCGACATACCGATACCACCGATATCGACAACGTGGGTCGTGCTAGCGAATAAAGCGACCATCTTGCCCTTGCGGAAAGCAGGCGAAACGACAGTGAAGTCGTGCAAATGGCCTGTGCCTTTCCACGGGTCATTGGTGATATAGACGTCACCTTCATTCATTGTTTCCGCAGGGAAGACGTCCAGGAAATGCACCACGGCGCGGGCCATCGAGTTTATGTGCCCTGGCGTGCCGGTCACTGCCTGGGCCAACATCTGCCCTTTCAGATTGAACACGCCGGCGGAGATGTCGCCCGCCTCTCGCGCCGACGTACTAAACGCGGTTCGTACCAGGGTTTGCGCTTGCTCTTCGACCACTGATAGAAGCCGGTCCCACATCACCTGGAACCGAATCCGATCCATATTGGAATCGCTCATCGCCACCTACCCTTCTTTACTAATCCCGGCCCAGGAGCACCCGTTTCAAAATACCAATAATCGTTGGCGGTTCGTAGTCCTTCTCTGGTTCGTCTGGCGTGTATTTTATCACCCCTTGCCCTAAAACGGAGCCGTTGCGCGCCACCCAATCATTGAAGGCCGTCATGTCGGCGAAGCGAAGCCCGTTCGCAATCTCGCCAATTTGATGTTTCACGACCGCCGGGTTCTGCGCGTCACCTACATCCTGTGCCGCGCCACGCAAAGCGTTCATCGCATCATCTAAAGAGCAGTTACCTTCACGGATCGCCAACCGAAGCTTCGCCGAAACATCATTTGCATCCCGCTCTATGGCGATCACCAGGTCTCTAAATAAGGCTACTGTCATTCAGTCGCCTCAACTTTGGCCAAAATTATCTGGCCAAGGCCATTCACAACGGCGCTGAAACCGTTTGTAACTAGCGTCGTGGTTTCATCCTCGACTAGGATAGCGGGACCGGATACCCGCGCACCCGGGTGCAGTGCGGCACGGGAATAGACGTGTGCCTTGATCCAGTCGCCACTGGCCGGGTCGAATATACCGCGCGATCCTTCAGCGTCTGGCGTGTAATCTTCCGCAAAACTGCTCACCGACTCCGCGCCTGGCCGGTCGGTCGCAAGCGATAAGGTCCAGTTTAGAGCCTCAACGCTCAGATGGGGAATAGAGCGGCGAAACAATGTACTGTATGCGTTAGAGAACCACTCATTCAACGCTGCCCCATCCTCCGCGGTCAGGTTGCGACCAGGAAGCGGCACCATGATCTCGTGCCCCTGGCCTCGATAACGCATGAAAGCCGCGCGTGTCTCGACCAACGGTTCGTCCGGCGCGCCAAGCCTTACCACCTCTTCAGCTTCAACACGCATTTCGGTAAACAAATCATTGATTTGAGCGAGGTCGAATTCGCGAAGATCCATATAACGAGTGCGGACCACCTCATAGGAAATTTGGGCGCGCAGGAACCCGATCGCCGAACCGACCCCGGCGCCCTTCGGCATCACCACCTGCTTGATCCCCAGCTTGTCCGCCAGCCGCGCAGCATGCAGCGGTGCAGCACCACCAAACGCCACCAGAGTGCGACCGACCATTGACTTTCCGTTCTCGATCGCATGCACGCGCGCAGCATTAGCCATATGCTCATCGACAACTTCCGCGACTCCAGCGGCGGCCACATGGATCGCCGTGTCTAATTTGCCACCGATTTCGCTTTCAATTGCTTTGGATGATCGTTCCGGTTCTAGACTGACCTGCCCGCCCGCAAAGCGCGCCGGATCGATACGGCCTAGCACCACGTCCGCATCGGTCACCGTGGGATTTTCGCCGCCGTTGTCGTAGCACGCAGGCCCCGGCACCGACCCAGCACTTTCCGGACCAACGCGAATGCGCTGCATACCATCGACTTCGGCTATCGAACCACCACCAGCACCAATCTCTACCATGTCAATCACCGGAATACGCAAGGGTAGCCCGCTGCCCTTGAGAAACCGGTACATACGTGCGACTTCAAAAGACCGGGCGATCTGTGGGGTGAAATCGTCGATAAGGGTGATCTTCGCCGTCGTTCCGCCCATATCGAAAGATAACACTGTGTCTAGATCATTTTCTTTCGCTATATCGCGCGCCAGGATCGCCCCGCCGGCCGGCCCCGACTCGACCAGCCGGATGGGCATCGCCGCCGCGGTCTCGACTGTCGTGACACCACCGCTAGACATCATCAGTAACATCGGGCAGCCAACACCCATTGCGTGCAACCCTTTCCGCAGCCCACCCAGATAGCCTGCCACCAGTGGTTGCACATAGGCATTTGCACAGGTCGTCGACATCCGGTCGTATTCACGAATCTCCGGGCAAACGATAGAAGAAAGAGTTATCGAAACATCCGGCAACACCTCGGCTAGGATCTCACCGGCCCGTCGTTCGTGATCGCCATTGACGTAAGAATGCAGGAAACAAACTGCGACGGACTCCACCTGCAACGTGGCCAGTTCATCCGCCAAACGCCGCAGCGCGTCTTCGTCCAAGGGCAGCAACACAGCACCATCGGACGCAACCCGCTCCGGCACGGTAAACCGCCAGTCCCGCGCGACCAGCGGCTTTGGCCGCTCCATATAGAGGTCGTACTGTTCGAAGCGGTGCTCGTAGGCAATTTCAATAGAATCGCGAAAACCGTCAGTCGTCACCAAAGCAGTTTTTGCACCCTTACGCTCGATAAGCGCATTAGTGGCCAGGGTCGTACCATGGAAAACAAGCGTCACAGCAGAGGCTGGAACGTTTGCCTGGGCCAGCACAGCAGCTGCACCTTCAAGTACCGCGCGCTCCGGCGCGTCCGGCGTCGTCAAGACCTTGAGTTGATCCTGACCACCTGTATGCTCGAGCACCACATCGGTGAAAGTTCCGCCTATATCGACGGCCAACCGCGCCCCACTACTCATGCGTACGCAACCTGCTCTATTGTTTTCAAATAACGATTTCGACCAAGGGGCGAAGGGGCGGTACTATGCTGGTAACCCTTTAATGGGTCAATGCAGCCGCACCAATAAGCGATTTATGAAAGACCGCATCTTGGCTAAAATCCAGAGAAACTGAAGAGGATTGGCGCGGAAAAATTAAGCCGCGATTGTAAGATAGTGAATACTGAAAAAATCCTCGGCATCCGTCCACCGGGCGGATGAGTGATAGCCCGCAGATTCCGCCAGTTCTACAAACCCATCGAGCGTATATTTGTACGAATTTTCGGTGTGGATCAGTTCTCCTGCAGCGAGTTCGAATTGATCTTCACCAATGCGAACTGACTGACGCCGTGTACTGCGCACATGCATTTCAATCCGGCCTTTCCCCTCGTTAAAGAAAGCTACGTGCTCGAAGGCGGCCGGGTCGACTGAAGCGTCGAGTTCAGAGGCGATCCGGTGCAAGATGTTGAGATTGAACGCTGCGGTGTACCCAGCCGCATCGTTGTAAGCCCGATTGAGAATATTGATATCCTTGCTCAAATCTACGCCAATCAGAAGCGCACCGTCTGGGCCCAATAAAGGGTGCAGCCCCTGCAAAAACGCTACCGCGTCCGCCGGGGTCAAATTCCCAATTGTCGAACCGGGAAAATAGCCGAGCCGCGCGCCATCCGTACTTTCAATCGCGTTCGCTGGTATCGACAGCGGCACCGTGAAGTCCGCGCATACCGCACCAACGCGAACGTGTGGATAATCCTCTGCCACTGCCTTAGCCGAGGCACGCAGATGCACAAGTGAGATGTCAACCGGCACATATTGCGCCGGCGCGCGCAGCGCATCAAGAAGCAAGCGGATCTTCAGGTCGGACCCGGAGCCTAATTCGATTACGGTTCGCTGAGGACCGACTATCCCGGCAAGTTCCGGTCCGATCCGCCGCATCAAGGCCAGTTCTGTGCGAGTGACGTAATATTCCTCGGTCTCACAAATCTTACCGAATAGATCGAGCCCTGTCTCATCGTAAAAAAATTTGCACGCAAGTTGCTTCGGCGCCCGCGACAGCCCTTCAATCACTGACTCTTTAAAGTCCGTAACCGCCGGCTCCAGGTCGATGAAAAAGGCGAGAGTTGTATTGGACATGGGGAAGCTAACACGGTTACGCGCGGGAAGGAGCTTCGTAAGTAACAGCCTCTCCAAAAAAAGTAAAACGCCCACATGCTTTTAGGTGTGACTGTAAAAAAACCGCCAGTCTGCATACGCGGCTTGGAAATGAGTTAGCCGCAATAGCCCATTACTACAAGGGGCCACCGATCTGGACCCGCGCACCCTAAATAACCTCTATCAACGGCGCAGACAAAACCTTGATCGCGAGACCAAACTAGTACCAAGACATTTTTGGCACCACGGCTGCGCAAAACAGTCCAATCTTCCTAAACTGGCCCGTGCTTTCGGTTCTAGGAAATGCTATCGATCGGTTACGATCGGAAGGAGTAAAGCGCATGGGCCGAAAAATTCTGTTCATCACCACCGACCAGCAGCGCTACGACGCATTGGGGTGTAATGGCGGTGCGATTGCCCGTACTCCAGTGATCGACCGTCTGGCAGCGCAGGGGCTCAATTACAGCCGCGCCTACAATCAGAACACGGTCTGCATGCCGGCGCGGTCGACAATGATCAGCGGCCAGTATGTACGCACCCATGGCGTCGTCATGAACGGCATCCCGCTTCCAACCGATGGGCCCGATGTTGCGGCTCAGTTGCGCGATCAGGCCGGCTATCGCACCGCACTGATTGGTAAAGCGCATTTCGAACCCGCCTCGGCCCCGGATCAGAGTTATTTCGAGAACTTCGCCGCGCGCAATGACAACAACGGGCCACATCGCGGTTTCGAGCGTATGGAACTCGCCGGGCATACCGGCCGCGCGGGACGCAGTTTGTTTCACTACCCAAAATGGCTGGCCGAGAACCACCCGGACTTTGTGGACGGATTTTTCGAATACGTGACCGAGAAGAAAGAAATCAGTTCGCGTGGCGGTGGCGATACGAAACTAGCTCAGCTCTGGCATAACGAAATGCCCTGCGAGCTGTACCACACGGAATGGGTCGCCGATCGGGCCATCGCCTGGCTCGACACCCTACCGGAAGACGACGATTGGTTCCTATGGATGTCCTTTCCGGACCCGCATCACCCCTGGGATCCTCCAGCTTCTGAATTGCATCGCTGCCCTTGGCGCGATCTCGACGTGCCCGACTTCTATCCTGGCAGCAAAGAAAAAATCGTCGAACTACTAAGGCGAAAACCCCGGCATTGGCTCGAATGGTATGAGGGCAAGGGCCAATTCAACTATGAGGTTCCGCCTCTGTTTCGACCGCACGAGTTGACGCCGGATCAGGTGCGCGAGGTAAACGCGATGGTCCACATTTCAAACGAACTTATTGACGAGGCTTGCGGCCGGGTACTCGACCGCATTGATACACGTGGCTGGGGGGAAGATACAGACGTTTTCTACACTACCGACCATGGCGAGATGCAAGGCGAGTTCGGCCTACTGTTCAAAGGTCCTTACCATGTCGACGCGCTTATGCGCGTGCCGATGATCTGGCGTCCAGCGCCATCTGCGGAGGTGATGCCGAATGCCATCACAGAGCCAGTTGGCCACCTCGACCTTGCACCGACATTCTGCCAGGTCGCAGGGCTCAACCCAGACAAACGAATGGAAGGCGCACCGCTACCGCTTGATACCGGCTCCGACCGTGAACGGGTGCTCACCGAATGGGACAGCAACTATTTGGGCAACGAGATCCGGCTGCGTTCGATCTATCGCGACGGCTATATTTGCACGGCCTACGAGGAATCAAACTATTACAATGGCGACGAGGGCGAACTTTACGACCTCAACGAGGACCCGCTGCAATGGGTCAACCTTTGGAACGACCCGGCCCGCACTGGCCTACGCCGCGACCTGCTCGCCGATCTTAAGGATAGCCTGCCCGAGCCGCGTCCTGACCCGCTGCGGGCAGTGGCACTCGTCTGATGGCCACAGCACTCGACTCTCCCTGTCTCGGCGTTTGCGTGATAGACGCCCGCACCGATACCTGCTTCGGCTGCTTCCGCACGCCTAAGGAAATCGCCCGATGGCCGCATTGGGGTGAGGAAGAACGACGGGAAACTCTGAAGAAACTGAAGCAGCGCCGAAATAAGGCGGGCCTGCCACCACTGGCATTCTACGAAGAGATAGAGGGCCTGTAACTCAGTCCCTTTGAAGTTGCCGCTATTGGTCGCCGAATGTTCTATCTCCCCGCCAACGGACTAGTGCCCGTTGCACCCTGCAACCATACGGTTTCGAGGGATGGCTGCAGCTTTATTGCCAGCCAACAGCCGGCCGAGACCAACGATTACCCTTTCCCCGAGTCGATTGAGGATCAGCCTCACGAAGGAACACCAATCCTGAATATGATCAAAGAGCCGTACTTACCTATCCGTCAGGAAACTGAAACGATCGATTAGGCTCACCGGAGCAAACCACAGCTAGCTGCGGAGTTAAAACACACAAGTATCCGTATCCGCATGGAACGGAAGGCGAGCTGCCCTTATTAGTTGGACGGTCATAGTGGGACTTATACCAACGGACAACACCATCCAACACTGACGAGGCAGAGGCTTGCTGTTTCCGCTCTATATCTCGATACAAGTTTTGTGTTTCAATTGCTTCAAGTATCCTCGCACCAGAATGGTTGGAAAAGTTCTTGAAAACGACCTTGGAAACATTCGAAGTAGCTACTGAAACTGGCCTGATCGGCGCGGAAATTGCCGGGCTCGACCTGACTGAAACGATTGACACAGCGACGTTTTCTTCAATCGAATATGCATTATACAAGCACGGGGTCGTGGTCATCCGCGACAACCTACTAACGCCGACACAACTAGCCGCCTTCTCGCGCCGATTCGGCCCACCACAAATCAATGTCCGGGCTGAGGCGCGCAATGCGGACACGCCGGAAATTTTCTGGATTTCCAACCTCACGAAGGACGGCAAGCCTGTAGGCTCTCATGATGCCGGTCGCTACTGGCATTCTGACCTCTGCTATCTAGAAACTCCCAGCAAGGTGACACTGCTGAACGCCATTGAAGTGCCGGAGCGAGGCGGCGTTGTCTTTGGCGATACACAGTTCGCCTCAGCTGCGGCGGCTTATGATGCCCTTCCCAACACGATGAAGAAGCGTCTGAAAGGACTCAAGGCAGCGAACAGCTATCGTTACATGTGGAACAAAAAAGCGCATGAATTCGGTCTGCGCCCGGTGCTGAGCCAGGCAGAACTGGAAACGCGCTTCCCTCCCGACGCGATCCATCCGATTGTCCGCACCCATCCTGTCAACGGACGCAAATGCCTATATGTCTGCGAAGGCTACACCCATGCTGTGATAGGGTCACCAAAGCACGAAAGTGACACACTGCTGCAAAAATTATTCAGTCATCTTGCCGACCCGACCTTTCATTATCGCCACCAATGGTGCGTCGGCGATTTACTAATGTGGGACAATTGCGCGGTCCAGCATAAGGCAACCAACGACTACGAACTGCCACTACGGCGGCTCATGCAACGCTGTACCATCGAAGGCGATGAGGCAGTCATATGAGGTCTCGCTGTCTCTGGCGGCTACTGTGCGCTTTGAAAGAACAAGGTCACCGAACGCATCACACCTAATATTATGGGTTTCCTGGCCTTGGTCGCGACGGCGTTTTTTTCAGAAAGGCATTCGCGCTAAGAAAATCCTGCAATACGCGTTCATTCGGACCGGCATCGCCAGGTTCGCCCGTTGCGAAATCCTGTTCCGCCTCGACAATAGCGGTCTCTATTACGTCGGGGCCAAGATCAACGGGTTACCTATCTGCTTTTTCATCGATATAGGCGCTAACACGGTGACCCTGTTCCTGCAAAACGCAAAATTGACCGGTCTCAATGCCTACCTGACCACCTTTGAACAGAACAATCCCTGAATCCAATGGCTGGCGTGTTTCTTCTAGCCTCAGTTAGGCAGGCGTAAACCGAGAGCAATTTCGATATAGTCTGGCTCATTCTCTGGCGTAATGATCCCATGGCGAATTAAGAAATCGATTATTGCCAGGTTACAGTTGAATTTGAAATCGAAGCTATCGCGAACGCGTTCAGCAACCTGTTCGATCGGCCACAATTCAAACCCATCGATTTCGCCATCTGTGTTGACCGGCGTGAAATCCGCCGGCATTTCCAAATCGTAACAAAACATCTGATCCGGTTTGGCACCATCCAACGTTTCATGGCAGTAGCTAATAACGCCGACCGATCGCGCTTGCTGAGCTAGCGCCTTCGGAATTCCTGCCTCCTCATCGCACTCCTTGATGAGATTGTCGAGCGGCGTGATGCCAATCGGCTGACCGCCAGCAACCGTGTTATCGAGCATGCCGGGATAGGTCGGCTTGTTTCGCGACCGTGTGGCGACCCACATATGCAACCCACCTGCAAGGCAAACAAAGCCATTCATGTGCACACCCCAGGCACGCACCCCGAAATGCGGAACAGCTGCGCGTTCCATCTGCAACAAAGGTGAACCACCCCAAATAGGCATGACCGGATACAGTTCGTCACGCCAACCGTCGATTAATCCAATCGTCGCCAGCGCGCGCAGTATTGGCGCGACCGCCGAGCTGCGAGAATCGAAATTGTCGAGTAACGATACAATCGTTACACGAGCTTCATCTATTTCGAATACATTTGGCCAATCTGCGAGCCTGAACGCAAATTCCGGTCGCAGCCAACCGACCCGTTGACCATCGACGATAAAGGGTACGAGCTGGCTTAGATTGGCGTTGTTGCAAGCGTGGATATGGTCAAGATAACCCATGGTCTTAATTTACCCGGTCAGGCCAATTCGGCACAGTGATTCTATGACAGCAGCGCGCTATCAACGTTAGACAATTCGTTCGTGCAGCGTCCGATACAATGGGCCAGTTCAAACTCCATACCGAGCATGGCGATTTAGATAGTAAACGCCCATTCGTAACAACGGTTATCCACTCAGTTCGAAAAATTGTGGGGACATGTGTATGCGGACATAACGCGCAACTTCCAATGAGAATTAACCAGACCAATAAAAAACGAACGATCCTCAGTCAGGACCGAGGTGCTATTGTATGGTTGATAACGTTTTAGGCGTTCATGCCTGCATTTAATTCACGTTTACGCCTTTCTTGCCGCCAAACGCTATCATCAGAAATTTTATGTAAATTGCCTTCGGCACCCAAGCTGCGAGCCCCTCAGCCTCGATCGCTTCGAGGCACTTAAAAGGGCAATTGGCTGCGACTCTCAGGCCATGGTATATGTCCGCCAATTCCTGCGGAGCAGCCGAGACTTGGCAGAACAAAAAAGAGCGCGAAAGAAATTGCGGATGGACGAGCCGACCCGACGACTGGCGGGGCGGATCTGGCGCGACTATGTCCGGTATCACAAGCGCGCAATTTTGATGGCAATCCTCTGCATGGTCATCGTCGCTATCGCTGCCGGCGGGCAAGCAAGACTGATCGAACCAGCTCTCGATAAAGTGTTAGTGACTGGGGACGAGCGGCTAGTCTGGGTTATTCCTCTCGCCTTCCTCGTAATCTCGATCATCAAGGGCGTCGGCAGTTACGGACAGACAGTACTCATGAACCGAGTTGGCCTGCGCGTCGTTACTACCCTGCAGAGCCAGATGTTCAACCGCATCGTCCGCGCAGACCTTGCCTTTTTGCATAGCGACGCTACAGGTAAGCTAATTTCTCGCTTCACCAACGATGTTAATTTCCTGCGGGAAGCGGTGATCAAGACAGTGACGGGTTCGGTGCGTGACTTGCTGACTGTCATCGTATTGGTCGGCGTGATGTTCTACACCCACTGGGTCCTAGCAACGATGGCCTTCATCGTATTTCCTATCAGTGTCTTTCCGGTCATCTATATAGGCAGGCGCCTGCGCCGCCTCTCAGCAGAAATCCAGGCGGAGCTTGGGGTACTGACCGCCCTACTGGACGACGTTTTTAAGGGGGTCCGCCAAGTCAAAGCATACGGTATGGAAGAACACGAACAGCGCCGCGCCGATGGCATGTTTGAGTCGATTTTCCAATTTATTCTCAAGGCTGCCCGGGTTCGCGCACGCTCATATCCGATCATGGAAACACTGGGCGGGTTGGCAATCGCCGGTGTCCTATTCTATGGCGGTTATCAGGTGCTGCACGGTGAGACTACGGTTGGAAAACTGATCGCGTTCCTAACCGCCTTAGTCATGGCCTTCCAGCCGATGCGCAGCCTGGCCAGCCTAAACGCCAGCCTTCAGGAAGGGCTGGCGGCGGCGCAGCGCATTTTCACGATGATCGACTATCGGCCGGCAATCGTCGACGCGCCAGATATCGCTCCATTGCAAATTACAGAAGGCGCGATCCGCTATGACGACGTGGTCTTCTCCTATGGCAACGGAATGCAAGCATTGCGCGGCGTGTCCATCGACGCCGAGCCTGGCCAGAAGATCGCGCTGGTCGGACCGTCCGGCGCCGGCAAATCCACCGTTTTAAACTTACTGCCGAGATTCCATGATGTTGCCAACGGTTCGGTCTTCATTGACGGACAGGATGTCCGCAAGGTGACAATCGAGTCTCTACGGCGATCCATCTCCCTGGTAAGCCAGGAAACCGGCTTGTTCAATACATCCGTTCGAGACAATATTGCCTATGGCGACCCAGCGGCGGACGACGACGCCATAGTCAAAGCAGCAAAAGCCGCCGCCGCACATGATTTTATCTGCGAACTGCCGCAGGGCTATGACACGATTATTGGAGAAGCGGGGTTGCGCTTGTCCGGAGGGCAACGGCAGCGACTTTCCATCGCACGAGCCATGTTGCGTGACGCTCCAATTCTGTTGCTTGACGAAGCGACTTCGTCACTCGACACACAGTCGGAGCGGCTGGTGCAAGAGGCTCTGAAGCGGCTGATGGCCGGCCGCACTACCTTGGTAATCGCGCACAGGCTGTCGACCGTGATAGACGCGGACCGAATATATGTACTGGATACTGGTCAGATCGTAGAGCAGGGCACTCACGTTGAATTACTGGCACGTAACGGCCTATATGCGGAGCTTAGTAGGATGCAGCTGACCACTCACGACACAGAGGAACCAGTTTCCATTCAGGCGCAATTTTAGCGTCATGCAGGTTTTTCGGCCGGTCATCCGTCACCAAAAAGTGCAGGATGCGCTGTGCTGGCTGGTTGCTACTTATGTACGGTTCGTGTTTTGGACCGGACGGTGGACAATCGTGGGCGATAACGCGTTGCTGACATTCATGAAAACAGGCAAGCCTTTCATCGTATCGTTCTGGCATGGGCGATTATTGATGATGCCGTTCTGCCACGACAAGCAAGGTCGGTCAGTCGATATGTTAATCTCGAACCACCCAGACGGCCGGCTCATTTCCAAAACTATCGGTCATTTGGGCATTGGCACCATAGCAGGTTCGACTTCAAGAGGCGGCACCAAAGCGGCGCGCGAACTGATACGGCGCCTGCGCGAAGAAAATTGTATCATCGGGATTACACCAGATGGCCCACGCGGCCCCCGAATGCGTGCCAGCGATGGCATCGTCGCCCTGGCCCACATGGCAGAAGTGCCTATTTTCACAATCGCCTATTCGACGAATAGCGGCAAACTGCTAAGCAGTTGGGATCGCTTCCTGTTGCCCTACCCGTTCTGTCGCGGCGTGTTCGCGTGGGGCAAACCCATCCATATCCCGAAAAACGCAAACAAAGAACTGTTGGAGAGCAAGCGAATCGAAGTGGAGGCGGCCCTGACGTCAGTGTTGCGCCGATGCGACGAGATGATGGGCCGCCCCATCGTCGAGCCGGCTCCTTTCCCCGCGGAGCGCTGAAAGTATGGTGGGACTGACAATCTATCGTGGTCTGACGGAGATGAGCGGCCCGCTCATCGACATGTATATGCAGCGGCGGCTCAACAACGGCAAGGAGGATCCAGACCGCATCGCCGAGCGCCGAGGCATTCCGTCCCGCAAACGACCGGAAGGTCCTCTTGCCTGGGTGCATGCCGCAAGTGTCGGTGAAGCGCAATCCGCCCTTTCGTTGATTTCAAAGATGCTGCGAACGCGGATCGATCTCCATATTTTGATCACGACGGGCACGGTGACATCCGCAAAGCTTCTCGAAGAGCGTCTACCGCAGCGCAGTTTCCACCAATTCGTCCCAGTTGATCGAACTCGCTGGGTACAGCGCTTTCTCGATCATTGGGAACCCAACATGGCAGTCTGGATCGAATCCGAGTTCTGGCCAAACCTGATCACGCAAACCAAGGCGAGAAACATACCAACGGTCCTCGCAAATGGCCGTATTTCTCGCAAATCGGCAGCCAATTGGCGTTTGTTACCGGGATTTATTGGCGATATCGTCAGCGCGTTTCGCCTGTGTCTGGCTCAAACCGACGAGGAAGCTGAACGCTTTCGGGCGTTGGGAGCCAACCCAGTCAAATGCGTGGGCAACTTAAAATTCTCCGCGGCCGCACTGCCGGTGGACAGTACCGATCTCAAAACATTAAAGAAGCAAGTAGGCGAACGGCCCCTCTGGTTAGCAGCGAGCACACATCCAGGCGATGAAGCAATTGTTGCCAAAACACACGACCTTCTTAAGAAATCTTTTCCCGGCCTCCTTACAATTATCGTGCCACGCCATCCATCGCGTGGACAGCAGATCGAAAAAGAATTTGCTACGAAAGGCCTCCGAACCTCGCGGCGCGGCGCTGGGGGAAACATCACGCTTGCGGATGACATCTACATTGCAGATACACTGGGCGAATTGGGGTTGTTCTACCGCCTTTCTAATATCGCATTTATAGGCGGCAGTATGGGCCAACATGGCGGCCACAATCCCCTTGAAGCGGCTCAACTCGATTGCGCAATTATACACGGGCCGGATATGGCGAACTTTGCAACCGTTGCACAGCAACTGGCAAAAGCGCACGCCAGAACAGAAATTCGCGATGCTGCCACACTAGCGAAATCTATCGCACAATTTCTCGAAGACGGGGTACATCGGCAAGATGCCGCAGCTGCAGCATCCAAGGTTGCAGAATCTAACACTGCAGTTGTCGATGCGGTTATCGAAGAGCTCAAACCGTTTCTCGACGCGCTACCGTCAGGAAGTTCCGATGCGCGCGCCTAACTATTTCGAGCACCGCAACGGTATAAGCCAAGCGCTTTCGCCACTTGCGGGCCTATACGTCGCCATTGCGAGGCTCCGCCACCGGTGGACTCAGCCTTGGCAAGCGACCGTTCCTGTAATTTGTGTGGGCAACATCACCACCGGTGGGGCCGGCAAGACCCCTGTCGCCCTTGCGCTCGGAAAGGTTCTTCGCAAACAGGCGCATAAAATTCATTTTCTGAGCCGTGGTTATGGCGGCCGGTTGCGCGGACCTATCCGCGTGGATCGCGAACGGCATAAAGCGCAAGATGTTGGGGACGAGCCATTATTACTAGCGGAGGTGGCCCCCACTTGGATCGCGCGCAATCGAGTATCGGGCGCAAAGGCCGCTATTGCCGCAGGCGCTTCGATAATCGTCATGGATGACGGTCTACAGAACCCGACACTCGCCAAAACACTAAGCTTCGTGGTGGTAGATGGCGTCGCAGGGTTCGGCAATTGTCGGGTTTTGCCAGCCGGACCGCTGCGTCAGCCAATCGATGATGGGCTCGCCCAAGCAGACGCAATTATTTTGATAGAACCGGTTTTGAGTAACGTCGCTACAGAGCTTGACCGCGCAGCGAAGCCGATCATCCGCGCTCGCATGGTGCCAACGATGGCGGCACAGGAATTTGCCGGCCGCGACGTGGTCGCTTTCGCAGGCATAGGCCGGCCAGAGAAGTTCTTCACAACATTGGAAGAAATTGGTTGCCAAATCTTAAACAAACACGCCTTCCCTGACCATCATACCTTCACACCAGAGGAAATTATGCAGCTAGTCGAATCTGCACGAGCAGCAAACGCTACTCCAATCACAACTACCAAAGACTTCGCGCGGCTGCCGCCTGACGCTCAGCTCATGGTGGAGCCATTTCCAGTCCTCCTAGAATGGCGCAATCCGAAGGACATCGAGCCCCTACTCGATCGGGCCCTGCATATTTAGTTCAAAGCATTAGCAGGCAAGAGATATGCTGGGTCGACCCGTTGCTCGAACCAATTGATACGCCAATCAAGATGCGGACCGGTCGCCCGGCCCGTTGCTCCAATGGCTCCAATCTTTTGACCTCGACTAACAACCTGGCCAACCTTCACTGACAACACGCTCAGATGAAGGAAAGCGGAGGTCAACCCATGGCCATGATCCAGGATAATGGTACCTCCACTGTAGTACATGTCTTTGTGGGCCAAGACGATCTTGCCACCCATAGGAGCAACGACCGGCGCACCCGAGGGAGCAGCAAAGTCGATGCCGAAATGCGGACGGCGTGGCTTGCCATTTAATATGCGCTGGCTGCCATAAACGCCCGTCACCCGCCCATTCGACGGACGCAGCCAAGTCCCTCGAAAATACACCTTTGGGCTGTCTTCGGCTCGTAATTTAGCAATCGTGCCATTCTCCCGCTTAATGCGGTCCATTACCGATTTTGGCGGTGTTACCATGCGGGGCGGCAGGCCATCGATACTCTGGATCTGATACTCCCTTGCAGCGATCACCAATTTACGTTCTTCGACGGCATGTCCCGGGCGTTCGATCTTCAGGGTCGCGCTAGCTGGCGCATCGCGTCCGAACCCAAACACGAAATCACCGTCTGGCGAAACCCGAATTGGTCTGCCATCCAGCGCAATCTTCGTGGTTGATGAGGTTTTGCCGATGATCAATGCCCCTTGGGTGAACTTGCCCTGTAAATCCACCGCGTGAACTTGAAGGGTCCAAAAGGTCACCAAAATGAAAGCTAAGATCCTCACAGGAGTTCGCCTTGTTTATCTTCTGCTGGTTTAGCTGTCCGCTTTGAACGGCTGCCTGAGATCACCGCATCGGCTTTTTCCTTGTTGGCGAATTGCAGAGCCACAGCGTCACCAGGTCGCAGCCGCTTTGCAGAGGTAACCGGGATGTCGTCAGCGTCTCTCACTATCGCATAACCGCGCGCGAGCACATGTTCTGGTGAGTAACTGTCCAGAAGTTCTGAGAGATGGGCCAAACGCCGCTCTCCATCAACAAAATAGCGTTGCACGCCCTGTTCGAGTCTTGGTGCCAGCACCGACATGGCTTCGCTCGCGACCTCGAGAGAGCGGTGAAGCGGTAAAGGGGATAATCGCTGGGCGATACCGCCATTCCGTTCTTGCAGCCGGTCAAGGCGTTGTATCATCGCTGTACGCAACGCACGGGCTTCCGCCTCGACCTTGCGACTTGTTTCCTCGACAAACTGCGCCGGGCTTTTGAGCCGAGCGGCTAGAATGGCTACGGCTTGGGACCGGTTTCCCGTGACCCCCGCACCTGCATTAGCGAGGCGCTCAACCGTAACGTCCAGTCGCTGCATTTGCACACCGAGCAATCCTGTCACATCTGGGAGCCCGCGCGCCAACCCTTCAACGCGCAAACGCCGCTCTTCCAGTATGCGCGACATTCCGCCAACCATGCGTAGCGCCGTACCCATGACCGTTTCGACCAGTTCTACCCTGACCGGAACCGCCATCTCCGCTGCCGCTGTCGGTGTCGGAGCACGACAGTCCGACACAAAGTCGATGAGGGTAGTGTCCGTTTCATGCCCTACGGCGGAAATTACTGGGATCTCACTCGCGGCCGCTGCTCGGACAACGATCTCCTCATTGAAAGCCCAAAGGTCCTCCAGGCTGCCGCCGCCGCGCGCCACGATCAGCACATCCGGCCGCGGCACATCGCCTGCGGGATCAAGCGTGTTAAAACTTTCGATCGCAGCCGCTACTTGGACCGCCGCACTATTACCCTGAACTAAAACCGGCGCCACCAAAACATGTCGCGGAAACCGGTCATTCAAACGGTGCAAGATATCGCGAATGACCGCCCCGGTCAGCGACGTGACGACACCAATCACATCCGGCAGATATGGCAGTTCCTGCTTGCGCGATTTATCAAACAACCCCTCAGCGGCGAGGGCCTTGCGCCGTTCATCCAGCATCTTTAGCAGAGCACCCTCACCCGCCAGCTCAAGCGAATCTATAACGAATTGATACTTCGAACGCGCTGGATAAGTGGTCAATTTTCCCGAAGCAATGACTTCAAGCCCATCCTCCGGCTTGATCGCGAGACGACCCGCTACGCCGCGCCAGCAGACCGCGTCCAAATTGGCCGTTTCGTCTTTCAGAGACATATAGAGGTGGCCGGACCCTGCGCGTTTGAGGCCTGAAATTTCGCCCCGCACCCGTACGTAGGAATAGGCGTCCTCGACTGTCCGCTTAAGCGCCCGCGACAGTTCGGATACCGAATATTCCGGCATATTGCGGGGGCTGTCGGTGGAAATATCGGTCATAGGCACGGCTGTCATGATATTGTTGTTGTAACGAGTATACAGCTTGCCTCTGGGAGGAGACATGAAAGTTCTGGTGGTCGGTTCGGGTGGGCGCGAGCACAGCCTGTGCTGGGCAATCGCCGCTTCGCCCCTGTGCGAAAAACTTTATTGCGCGCCGGGCAACGCTGGTATCGCTGCGGATGCCAAATGCGTCGATATAAGCGCGGAGGACATCGATGGTCTTATCGGGTTCGTGCAGCAGAATTCCATCGAATTCGTCGTAATCGGGCCAGAAACCCCTCTGATTCTGGGACTAGTCGACCGGCTCGATGCAATCGGTGTAAAATCCTTCGGCCCGAGTGCCGATGCGGCGTCACTCGAAGGTTCGAAAGGCTTCACCAAGGATTTCTGCGCCAAATACGACATTCCGACAGCTGCTTATCGCCGCTTTTCCGATCCTGAGAAAGCCAAACAATGGACCCGGGCCCAGGGCGCCCCAATCGTCATTAAGGCGGACGGTCTGGCAGCGGGCAAGGGCGTTACCGTAGCGACCGAACTTGAGGAAGCACTCACCGCCATCGACGCGGCGATGGTCGACGGGCAGTTTGGCGAAGCCGGGGCCAAAATTGTGGTCGAGGCTTTCCTGGAGGGCGAAGAGGCCAGTTTCTTCGCGCTGTGCGACGGGAACACCGCACTACCCCTGATGTCTGCGCAGGATCACAAGGCGGCCTTCGATGGCGACAAGGGGCCAAATACCGGTGGTATGGGCGCCTACGCACCAGCGCCGGTAATGACCGAAGCGATGGCTGAGACGGTCATGCAGAAAATAATCCTGCCAACCGTTGCAGGCATGAAGGCAGAAGGTCGACCCTACAAGGGCGTGTTGTACGCCGGCCTGATGATCACCGAAGAGGGACCCGAACTAATCGAATACAATGTCCGCTTTGGTGATCCCGAGTGCCAGGTGTTGATGGCGTTGCTGATGTCGGACATTCTGGTCGCGCTAGTCGCGGCGGCTGATGGCGTGCTTGACAGTTTCGACCTGCGCTGGCGTGACGAAGCTGCACTGAGCGTCGTCATGGCCTCAAATGGCTACCCCGGCAGCTACGAGAAAGGCACGAAGATCTTTGGGGTCGAGCTAGCCGCCAGCGAAGACACCGTAATCTTTCACGCCGGCACGGCGCGCGGTGAAAATGAAGAACTGCTGGCCATTGGCGGTCGGGTGCTCAACGTCACCGGCTTCGGCCCGACGGTAAAGGCGGCCCAAGTGGCAGCCTACGCAGCGATCGACCGAATCGATTGGCCCGGCGGATTTTGCCGCCGCGATATCGGCTGGCGAGCCGTCGCGCGAGAAGAGAGCGAGTAGCGAGGCATACGTTGCTATTCCTGAGGCACGGCAAATCGGATTGGCCTGAGGCACCGCTGATTTTGACCGAACTATTTAAAAACGTGACAAGCTAGCCTCAGAGCGTATCAGCCGGCAGCTCGTCGACAGCGACCCAGCACATAGAGTAAATCGACATGGCCGACATCGAATATTTCTACTCTGCTCATTCTGCCTTCGCCTACCTTGGTTCGGCCCGTTTGATGGAAATTGCTCGCACTGGTAGTCACACCATCGTGCACAAGCCATTTGAACTGGGGCCAGCAATTGAGGCGGGCGGCGCGGGCTCGACACGCACCCGATCCACAGCGCACCGTGCCTACTATTTCGGACGCGAGATACAACGCTGGTCAGAGCACCGTAACGCACCCGTCATCGAGGGCATTCCTACCCACCACCATGACGATATGACCTTGGCGAACAGCATGCTGATCGCCTGTTCGCAGCAAGACTGCGACACCAACCGATTGGCCCACGGCTTCCTGGAGGCGCATTGGAAAGATGACGCCAATCTCACCGCACGAGACTCCCTCGCCTGGCTGGCGCAAACAGTTGATATCGACCCCGGACCTCTGCTCGACGCCGCGTTGAGCAATGACGTGCAAGCAATCTACAAGGCGAACACTCAAGAGGCGATCGACCGCTCCGTCTTTGGCTCACCAACCTATTTTGTCGGTGACGATATGTTTTACGGCCAGGATCATCTGGACTTGGTCGAACGCGCCTTGGTCAAACCCTACGCGGGGAGCTGGCCGCCTCCCGCGGATAGCTAGACCTCACTGGCGTGAAATTCCCACCTTGCCACCACGTAGCACGTATTTCTGAACTTTGCCGGTCGCCGTCTTCGGCAAGTCGTCAACAAAGTTTACCCATTGCGGCGTTTTGAAGTGAGCAAGGTTGTCCCGCACGTGCTGCTTGAGGGTGGCTTCCGTCGTCTCCGCTCCCTCTCGCAGAATTACGAAGGCGTGCGGCGACTCACCCCATTTTGCGTGCGGCATACCCACAACAGCCACTTCCTGCACAGCGGGATGACGCAACAGGCAACCTTCGACCTCGACCGATGAAATGTTCTCACCACCGCTAATAATGACATCCTTGAAGCGGTCTCGGATCTCAGCATAGCCGTCTGGATGAACCACCGCGGCGTCGCCGGAATAGAACCAGCCATCCTTGATGGCAGCGTTTGTCGCCTCCAGGTCATTGTAGTAGCCCTTCATGACCACATTGCCGCGCACAGTTATCTCTCCCAAGGTTTTACCATCATGCGGCACCTCCTCGCCATCCTCATTGACAACGCGCAGCTCTCCAGAACTGACAAGCTCGACACCCTGGCGCGACTTGATCTGAGCCAATTCCTCGACCGGCAGGTTGCAATGTTCAGGCCGGATCTCGCAGACAGTGATAAGCGGTGCCGTCTCTGTTAAACCGTAGACATGGGTCAACTCCCAGCCCAGATCGCGCTCTACCAACTCGATTGTCGCAGCAGCCGGCGGGGCACCCGCAGTAAACAACCGCACACCGCGCGGCGCACCTTCACGCATCTCAGCCGGCGCGTTGGCGATGCTAATCAGCACTGTCGGCGCGGCACAGAACATGGTGATGCTCTCTTCGCGGATCAGCTTGTATATAAGCGCCGGATCGACCTGACGCAGGCAAACATGGGTCATGCCGCGCGCCGTGTTGATCCAGGTGAAAGTCCAGCCATTGGCGTGAAACATGGGCAGCGTCCACAGATAGCGGTCCGCGGGAGTTAGATGGTGATGCACCAGCGAGCCCATGACGTTCATGTAGGCGTTGCGGTGGGTGATCATCACACCCTTCGGTCGTGCAGTGGTGCCGCTGGTATAATTGATGGTCAAAAGATCGGTCTCTTCGATTGTGACTTTCGCATAGTCCGAAGACGACGACGCCAGGGCAGCCTCGTAGTCTAGCCAGCCCTCGCTCGCGCCTTCCAGCGCTACAAAATGCTCAACTTGGGTCAGCTGATCACGTATACCGCCCACCGCCTCCAGATAATCCGAATGGACGCAGACCACTTTCGCGCCGCAATGGTTGATGATGTATTCGAAATCCTCCGGCAGCAGCCGATAGTTGATCGGCACTAGCACCGCACCCATCTGTGGCACGGCATAATAAGCCTCCAGATGCGAGTGGGTGTTGGGCGCGATATATGCGACCCGGTCACCCTGACCGACACCCAGCCCCTGCAGTGCAGACGACCAGCGATCGCAGCGTTCCAGGAACTCGGAATAGGTAAACCGCTTTTCGCCGTCGACGACTGCTTCCTTGTCGCCATAGAGGCGCCGCGCCCGCCGCGCAAACTCCATCGGTGTAAGTGCGATTTCCATCACTAGTCTCCCAGAACGTTAATGCCTTGATTTATACTAATGGTAGCCAGACGCCCCTGCGGCGTCACCTTAATCAAGCAAGGTGCGTTGAAACCCATTGTTAATCACGCAGCCGCCAAACCGAAATTAACTAATCCTGAATAATCATCGGGATTCCTTACTTTCCTTGTGACCCTAATCGGTTATTGCAAGGCAAAGCTGCAGGCAGATCTATACCGATTATCAGCACGCGCTATTCGCCTTAGGCGACGGTTTGGATATTAACGCTGAACATCGATGGATATTTTGTAGGGTTATTTGGACTATGAAAATTGTGCACGCAATGCAAACTGGCGTCAGGTAAAACCTTTCCTGGTCGCATGCGGCTCGTTTCTGAATTTCGGTTGACGATTTCTTAAAACATCTGCGGATACTTGTAACAATCAACTCGATTTTTAAGTACCCGTGCGTGATTTGACGGAATTTTCCAGAAACGATCAATCCCTCACTCAATAACAGGTTGGCCAATAAGCCAATGGCTTACGCACGCCCTGTGGCGGCGCTACGATCTTCAGGAAGTCCATATGGCGGCGCAGCCAGCTGCGAGTTTCCCCTGGATCAATGACCTCGTCGATTTCCATAATTCCCGCTGCACCGAATGGGCCGGTATCAACAGTCCACCCCTTAATCAACTGGGCCCTTTCCACATCAGCATCTTCTGCCTTCTTCAGTTGATCGGCGTAGACCACGTTGACGCCAACCTGTGGGTCCATGAATCCGATTTCGGCTCCAGGCCAAGCAACAACAGAGTTTGCACCCAGCCGATTACTGCCACCAAGGCTGAAATAGGCAAGCCCGAAGGCTTTGCGCATAACGATAGTTATGCGCGGCACCTGGCAATGGGTGAGTGCCTGTTGGAACATGATCGCTTTGGACAGAACCCGGTCGTGCTCGACCTTCTTGCCTACCAGAAAGCCCGGCACATCCTGTAGGAAGATTAGCGGGATATTGAAGGCGTCACACTGGCAAACAAAGGCTGTGTCCTTGTCGCAAGATTCCGGCGTCAGCGCCCCCGCATAATACATCGGATTCGATGCAATAAATCCAACCGTGCGACCAGCGATAAGGCCCAACGCGGTGATAGTGCTGCGCCCAAAATTCGGTTTAAGCTCAAAGATTTTCCCATCGTCGGTCAAGCTACGCAGCACACGCCGCATGTCGTATCCCCGCGTCCGACGCGTCGGCACGAGATCGTAAATCGTTTTATCAGGCGACAGATCACCGTCCCAATCACGACGTTCCGGGACCTCCCACGCATTTGCCGGCATGTAGCCGAGCCAGTCTTTGATCAACCGGATTGCATCGCCTTCATCCTCAGCCACCCGGTCAATCTGTCCGGTGATGCGATCGTGCACATCGACGCCTCCGAGTTCCTCAAATCCTACGATCTCACCGATAGCCACCTCAACCACCCGCGGACTGGTCACGGCGAGGCAGGATCCTTTGGTCTGTACGACGAAATCCGCCATCGCCGACTTGAAGGAGGATCCACCAAAGGATCGGCCAAGGATCGCTGCCGCCATCGGGATGGCGCGGCCACGGGCACTTATTTCCACACTCGGCGTAACCAGCGAAAAACCCTCAGAATCTAGTGTGTCCGGCAGGCGCGCGCCACCGGTCTCGCCGAAATAGACAAAGGGGTGCCCGTTTTCGATCGCCATTTGGTATATACGGTCCATTCTCTTGCTACTAACTTGAGAGCTTGAACCGTGTCGGACCGTGACATCATCGCCAACGACGCAAACCGGCCGTCCCTCGACCCGTCCGATACCGCCAATTTTGCCGTCGCCGGGGGTGTCATCCTTGTCCTCTACCCGCGAGGAGCGTGCGAAAGTACCGATCTCTGTAAAGGTTTTAGGATCAAACAAGTCATCGATCCGATCCCTAATTGTCCAACCGCCACGCGCCCGGATACGCTCCAAGCGGTGCTCCCCGCCCATATCCTCACGGATGCGAGCGCGGCGTGTCTGAAACGCATTGCTGATCTCTTTCTGGTTCACCGAAATCTCCCTCGAACCCTGTCGTCCAAGAGACTAGAACCCGTCACACCGTAAAACCAAGAGCAACACCACCAGTCCGCTTCAAGAATGTGGGCGGGAGGCTTACAATCATTGCGCGAGCACCTCATATGGGGAAGCAAGCCAGACGGTGGTGCGCCAAATCGAGCACCAAGAGGGAGATCTTAGGATGAGTAATACGACCTACACACCGCCCAAGGTGTGGACATGGGCAGCCCAGGATGGGGGCGCTTTCACCAATATCAATCGGCCAACCGCTGGCGCCCAGTTCGAACGCGAACTGCCGGTCGGTAAACACCCGTTGCAGCTCTACTCGCTGGGGACGCCGAACGGTGTCAAGGTGACCATATTGCTGGAAGAATTGCTGGCGCTGGGACACAGCGGCGCAGAATATGACGCTTGGTTGATCAAGATCAGCGACGGCGATCAGTTCAGCAGCGGATTTGTGTCAGCCAACCCTAATTCCAAGATCCCAGCACTGATGGACCACAGCACCAATCCTCCGGTCCGCGTCTTTGAATCCGGATCGATCCTACTCTATCTAGCTGAGAAGTTCGGCGAGTTCTTGCCAAAGAACCCGGTACTTAGACCAGAATGCCTAAGTTGGCTTTTCTGGCAGATGGGCAGTGCCCCCTATGTCGGTGGCGGATTCGGGCATTTCTACGCCTACGCGGCGGAAAAGCAAATGTACCCAATCGACCGCTTCACCATGGAGACCAAGCGCCAGCTCGACGTGCTGGAGCAGCGCTTGGCCAACAACCGCTATATGGTCGGTGACGAATACACCATCGCCGACATGGCGATTTTCCCGTGGTACGGCGGGCTGGCGATCTTCAACCAATACGAGGCGGAGGAGTTCCTAGACGTCCAGTCCTATACGAACGTTCAACGCTGGGCCAATGAGCTCTATAGTCGAGATACGGTAAAGCGGGGTCGCATGGTCAATCGGGTGCGTGGGGAACCTAGCGAGCAATTGCGCGAACGCCACGATGCTAGCGACTTCGGAACGAAAACCCAGGATAAAATTTAAAAAGCAGCAGAGTAGCCGCGGGGGCTGATAGACTGGAATCGCACGGTTTTTGGATGGCTGAAGGCACTTCCAAGTAACCACGACCTCATCTGAGTAACGAGATGCGCCGTCAGAGACCACAGAGTAGGTCGAAGGAGTGCCTGATAGCTGGTTTGTTTTAACAGTTGCGAGTGAAGCCCTGGATTATGAACTCGGCTTCGCCTTAGTTTACCGCTGCAGCGGTGGCAGCATTGACAGGCTATCACTCGAAGGGAAAAAATCTCCTATTCGCGCCGGCAGTTCCGGCGCTCCAACCGCGTAGCGAGATATCATGAGCGAGCAGACCTCAAAGGTTGCTATTGTTACCGGCGCGCAGCAAGGCATCGGACGGGCCGCCGCATTGGCATTGGCCGAGGCCGGAGTTTCGGTGATCATCAACTATCTAGACGACCTGGGCGCAGCAAATTTGATTGTCGCCGAAGCAGAGAGCCAAGGCGTCGCTGCCGTTGCAGTGCAAGCGGATATCTCCAAACGTGGCGACGTAGAGACGTTGCTAGCCGCCGCAGACAAAATGGGTGGGATCAATATCTTGGTCAACAATGCGGCGATCTTCCCACGCTCTCCTTTACTGGATATGACTGTTGAGGAATGGGACGCCGTCATCGGCGTCAACCTTAAGGGCTCTTTCCTGTGCGCACAGGCGGCGGCCAAACGCATGGTCACGGCGGGTCAGCCCGGTAGCATCGTCAGCCTGGCATCGCGAGCGGCTTTCTGCAGTTCAGCCAACGGCGTACACTACGTCACAAGCAAGGCAGGGATCGTCGGCATGACGCGGGCGATGGCCCTAGAGTTGGCACCGCACAACATTCGGGTCAACGCGGTGGCGCCAGGCCTAACGGATACGGCGCAGCCGCGCTACGGGATGAACGAGGAAGAAATTGCCGCAGTCGTCGCCGATTCACCAATCAAAGGGATCACCAAGCCAGAGGACATTGCGCAGACAATCGTGTTCCTGACCTCTGACGCGGCTTCGCGCATCACCGGCCAGACTATCCACGTCAATGGCGGTCAATATCTTTACTAACATTGTGGGATAAGAGGATAAATTTATGGATGGTATGACGACGAATGGCACGGCTCCAGCCCTAGACGGTATCAAGGTGGTCGACCTGACGCAGTTCGAAGCCGGTCCATCCTGCACCGAGGCGCTTGCATGGATGGGAGCGGAGGTGGTCAAGGTAGAAGAGCCAAAACAGGGCGAACCCGGCCGCTGGAGCTTCACCGATCAGCCGGGCGTCGATGCTAACTAATTCATTTACTACAACCTGAATAAAAAAAGTGTCACCTGCAATTTGAAGAGCGATGAAGGCAAGGAATTACTGACCAAATTGATTACCGAGGCTGACGTGGTTATAGAAAACATGGCACCCGGCACCTTCGCACGGCTCGGCTTTGACTATGATCGGCTGAAAGAAATCAACCCGCGTATCATCTTTGCGCAAGTTAAGGGGTTCTCACCTAACAGCCCGCAGGCGAACTACCTGTCTTTCGATATGATTGCACAGGCAACTGGCGGCACCATGGCAGTCAATGGTGAACCAGATAGCCCTCCAATTAAGCCAGGCGCAACTATAGGTGGCACCGGCATGCTGTGTGCGATGGGCATCCTCGGCGCGCTATTCCAACGGGTCACGACGGGGCGCGGACAACATATCCAGATCGCCATGCGCGATGCGATGATCAACTATTGCCGCACGCCGATGAGCAAGCAAGTGCCGTTGCAGGACGTGCTACCCCGCGCCGGCAACTCGGTACTGAGTTCATCTCCGGGCGGGCTCTATCGCTGCAAGCCCAGAGGACCCGACGACTATTGCTATATTTTTACTTCGCGCGGAAACGAACAGCACTGACACCGTTTAATGGAAGTAATTGGCCGCGAGGACCTCGCCACCGACCCGCGCCTTCAGGACGGAACCGCCCGCTGGAACCACAAGGAGGAAGTCGACAAGGCGATCACCGACTGGACCATGCAGTACACCAAGGAGGAAGTGATGGGCATAATCGCCAAAGCCAAGGTGCCATGCGGCGCGGTCTACAACACCAAGGAGCTGATGCACGACAAAGATCTGCATGCGCGCGGCGTCATGACCACGGTTAATCACCCGCAGCGAGGTGAGGTTATCGTCTCCGGCTGGCCGCTCAGCATGTCGGACACCAAGGTGCCGGTTAAATCCTCACCGCTGCATGGCGAGCATAACGAAGACATCTATGGCAGCTGGCTCGCGCTATCCCCAGACGAGATCAAAGCACTGAAGGAGCGCGATGCCATTTGAAGGGTGCAAACAAGCTAGAACCCACATAATTCCTTAAACAGAATAGTAAAATCGCTTCCAACGAAAAAATCGCCACTGTTCATATTGGTGCCGATTTCGTTTACGGGCGATAACAATTCCTGGCGTTCCACCCGCCCCATCGGACCGCACGAGCGATTTCACACTTTTAACCACCCTGCAGGGGCAATCCATCAATTGTAAGAAATCGATTTCCGTATAGATGGCGACGACGCAGTGGTTAGCATGTCACTGGAATGCCTCGCAGACAATTTCAACTGTGTCGATGCCATTGAGAAGGCGAGCTGACCGGCACGCCCTTCGCTTTGGTTTGCGTACAACGGCACGGGGTTTGGCGGTTCCTCCAGTTCAAACGCAGATTCAAGACCGGATCCGTTTTGAAATTATCTACGATCTGGCAATCAATAGAAACTGCGAAGCGATCTATGAGGTCTTCCCGCCCGACTGGTTGCTAAGGTCTCTGGCAACCTTGATCGTCGTGATCACCACGGTGGCTGCCACCAATAAATTTTTGCGCGCAACCCTTCGGAGACCCGTCAATTCGTTACCAACGCTAGAAGTTGGTCGAAATTCAAGGCGGTATCAGCATGCTCTAGCGAGGCGTTTTTGGCGAAACTCGACGAGCGAGTGCCCGCTCACGACGGAATACGTAGAAACCCGACCCGACGATGATTGCTACGCCGAGCCAAGTCGTTTCATCGGGAAAATCGCCGAAGATGATGAACCCGTAGGTCGTTGCGCCAATGATTTCGAGATATTGGAACGGCGCCAGTATCGCCGCTTCGGCGCGGCGGAAGGCGTGCACTACCATATGATGGCCAACCGTCGCGACAACACCGACCAAGGCCAGCAGACCCCATTCTGCCAGGGTTGGCCAAACCGGCGTGAGAACTGAGATGTTGAGCATCCAACCGATGGCCAGGCTGGCTGACATCACCAGGAGCCCGTAAAACCCGGCATAAAATTGCATTGTGGTCGGATCCTCACGTCTTGCGATCCGGCGTGTCAAAATCAGATAGAGCGCGAAGCAGAGGGCGGCCCCCAGTGGAAACAACGCGTGCAGCCCGAAAACCTCGTAGCTCGGCTGGATGATGATAAGCGCACCAGAAAACCCTAACACGACCGCACTGATCCGCCGCCAGCCAATGGACTCCCGCAGGAGCACCGCGGACAACAGGGTCAGGATTAAAGGTTCGACGAAAAAAATCGATATGGCTTCGGCCAGCGGCAATACCCGCACCGCGACGAAGAACATCAGAGTCGTGAGGGCCAGCAATCCTCCGCGGGTAGCATGCGTTAGCTGAAGACCGCTTTGTGCTGAGTGCTGCTTCCGGAGAGCGTCGGGGGCCAGTAGTGTCGTCTGAAAGGCAAAACGGCTCCATACGATCAGTCCAACCGGCACTGTCGCCGACAGCACCTTGGCCAACGCATCGATCGCCGGTAACAGCAACATCGCAACAACCATGATAAGCATGGCCAGTTCGACTTTGCGCTCCGCAACATTATCTTCCCTGGCACTCATAAGCCTGTCTGGAGGTTAAGAGATAAGCGATCGGACAATGATGTAGAGCCCAAGGATCAGAATGGAATTAAAGAAAACCTTTCGAAACTTGTCCTCCGGCAAGCGCTGCCGGAGTTTCTGTCCCAACAGCATACCGATGACCGCCGGGACGACCGAGACAATGGAGATCGTCCCGAGTTCTGCCGAAAGCAAGTCCTGACCGCCGAGTGAAACTGCCAGCGCCACCGTCGACACCGTGAAAAGCATTCCCATAGCCTGGATCAGTTGATCTCGCGGAAGGCCGATCGCCTGAAGATAGAGAACGCCAGGCACGACAAATGATCCGGTCATTCCAGTCAGGACACCGTTGATCGTTCCGATCAGAGGGCCGGCCCAGCTCTCCCAAGTTTTTGTCAAGGAGACGGATGGACGGATCAGACTCAAAGCGGAATAGATCACCAGCAACACGCCCAAAAGAGCCGATAGCCTCGACACATTGGCTACAACCAATACCGAACCGCCGATCCAAACCGTTACCGTCGCCATGAGCAGAAATACCCATGTTCGCTTTAGAATGGTGATGAAGTTTCCGCCGATTACCGCTTGCCAGAGATTGGTAACAAAGGACGGCACCAGCAGCAGCGCCATAGCCGGTTGCAGTCCGACCGTCGCCGTCAGTATGGCAAGGGATACAGTCGGCAGTCCTAAGCCGATCACGCCCTTCACACCACCTGCGAGCAGAAATGTCGCAGCCACCAAGACCAGTATCGGAAGTTCGGTCATGCTAGGGTGTCACTCAGAAAAGGGAATACAAATAGGAACCGGAACAAGCGATGACTGTGACCGTAAGGAAGGCAACACCCGACGACAAACAAAAATGCTTGTCCTTCATCGCCGCGCTGCGTGATGAGGAAGAGCAAACAGGATGGTCCGATACCTTTGACGCGCTAATGGTTGGTGACCGTGGCACAGTTCTGGTCGCTGACGATGACGAGCTAGGGGTATTGGGATCGGCTACCATCTCCTTCAACCTGGCGATCCGCTACAGTGGCGAATATTGCCAACTCGAGGAACTCTTCGTCGATCCGGCCACGCGCGGTAAGAACGCCGGCGGCATGTTGATCGAAAGTATCATCGTGACAGCGCGGGATCGTGGATGCGCAGAAATAGGCCTCTATCTGCTTGAATGGACAGCGCACAACCAGCCATTCTACGAGAAATATGGCTTCAAGGTTGTTGGCGCGGAGATGCGGCAGCGGCTCAATTAGCGGCGTGCAGCAAAGAAATTTTTCAGCAACGCGCTAGCGCGGCGCTCCTCGACTCCACCGATGACCTCCGGCGCGTTGTGGCAAGTGTCTTGCTGAAAAAACCGCACGCCATGCTCGACGCCACCGCCCTTCGGGTCATAAGCCCCAAAATAGAGCCGACGTATCCGTGCGAAGGATATAGCCGCGGCGCACATAGCGCAGGGCTCTAAGGTGACATAAAGGTCCACTTTCTGCAGGCGGGGCGCGCCGGATTTTGCCGCGGCAGCGCGGATCACCAACATCTCCGCATGTGCCGTAGGATCGCTATCCGCCAGGGTTTGGTTGCCGGCCCGAGCTAGGATCTCACCGCTGTCGCCATTTACGAGAACGGCACCCACCGGCACCTCACCACGTGCAGCGGCCCGTTCGGCCTCCTGCAGCGCATATATCATTGGTGACTCGATTGTCATGCGACGCACCCTGCCGCCGTGATCAAGGACGGTCAAGCCAGCCATTGCAACACCTCCTAAAACCAGGTACTCGTCTCGCCCCATGACGGAAACCACTTCCCAACCGAAAGGCGAGCGCATCGCCAAAATCATGGCGCGCGCTGGATTGTGTTCGCGACGCGAGGCCGAGCGCTGGATCGAAGCCGGACGAGTGAGCGTAGGCGGCACAGTGCTCAATTCGCCGGCGTTTAACGTCGCCGACCCAAGTGCCGTTCTGGTCGACGGCAAACGCCTACCCATGGCCGCTTCAACCCGGCTGTGGCGCTACCATAAGCCACCCGGTGTCGTGACTACCGAACGGGACCCAGAAGGAAGGCCAACCGTCTTCGAAAAGATGCCCTCAGGACTACCGCGCGTTATGACCGTAGGCCGGCTCGATATCACCTCGGAAGGCCTGCTGCTTCTGACCAATGACGGTGCGCTGAAGCGCCATCTGGAACTACCGTCTACTGGCTGGACCCGGCGCTATCGGATCCGTGTCTACGGCCGCGTTGAACCTACAAAGCTAGCGGGCCTCGCCGGTGGCGTCACGGTCGACGGTATGCGCTATGGCGGCATTCAAGCCACATTAGAGCGCCAGGAGGGCGCCAACGCCTGGATCGCGATTGGGCTGCGCGAGGGCAAGAACCGTGAAATACGAAAGGTTATGGACCATCTCGGTTATTCCGTGAACCGGCTGATCCGCACAGCGTACGGACCGTTTCAGCTCGGAAACTTGAAGCGTAATGCGGTCGAGGAATCTCCTGGAAAAGTGGTTCGCGATCAGCTTGGCAAAAAACTCGCAGCGAGGTTTGATTTTGCGCATCGTCGCCGGTAAACATCGCGGGCGGCCACTTATCGCTCCACCAGGACCCGACATACGTCCGACATCCGACCGCGCCCGCGAAGGACTATTTAACATCCTCGAATATGGACGGAGTAGCATTGGGCTCGACGACACTCGTGTTCTCGATGCCTTCGCTGGCACGGGTGCACTCGGCCTGGAAGCGCTGAGCCGTGGCGTCCGTCACGCCACCTTCATCGAGAAAGCGCGCGCGGCACAGCATACCATAGCCAAGAACATCGCAGCCTGTAGCGAAGTAAATCGAGCGACAATCATTAATGCGGACGCAACTAACCCACCACCCACTGACCGCCCCGTTGACATCGCCTTCGTTGATCCACCATACGCGGCGCGGCTCATTGAGCCAGCTTTGATCGCCCTTAATAGGCGAGGTTGGTTCCATAATGAGACGTTGGTCGTGGCTGAAATGGGAACCAATGAAACGGTGACGCTGCCGAAGTTTTTGGAAGAGGTCGATCGACGCAAATACGGTGCGGCCCTAATTCTATTCCTCTTGTGCCGCGGGCGTGCGGATTAACGGCAATGCTGCCAGAGCCACTGGAAAGAGCAACAACGCTCCAATAAAATAGGGCCAATGCGGACCAATTCCGGCGAATACGGCACCGGCCCAGGCGGGTCCTGCGATGCGCGCAGCACTGGCAAAGGATTGCGCAACCCCCAGAACGCCTCCTTTAAGGTCAGCCGGGGCCACCTGAGACATCAGGCTTTGTGTCGCTGGTCCAATGACGCTAAAGCCAAATACTATCAGACCCATAGGAAGAAGAACGAGCCAGGGTGTGACCGCCGCCGGCAATAATCCAAGACCAAGACCCAACGTCACGATGCCAAGCACCACGGTGCGGGCTTCACCTAACCGCTTTACTATTGGTCCAATCATGCCGCCCTGCACCAGGGCTGCGACAATACCGATGAAAACGAAATATGGCGTCACCTCACGCGGCCCGAACTCGAATAGATCACGGCACCAAAGCGCGAACGTCGCCTCCAATCCAGTGAAAGCGAGGAAAATCGCGAAATAGACCGCGAACAAACGGAACAACGTTGGCGTGCGCAGTATCGCCATACTGAAACGTGTGTTGGAACCGGTTTCGCGCGTTTCCGGTTCCTTGATCAGGATCAGAGCCAGGATCAGCCCCACTGCCGTGCAACCAGCAGCGACGTATGCGGGAAACACCAAATCACCGCCACCGCCCAATGCCATGTACGTGATTCCCGGGCCGACAACGAAAGCAATTCCGAAGGTCGCACCCAACATGCCAAGACCTTTAGCCCGATTTTTTGCTGTCGTAACATCGGCAATATAGGCCTGCGATGCAGTAAGCCAACCAGCCGTCGCGCCAGCAAAGCCACGGCTGGCAAAGACCTCCCATAGTGAATCAGCATTCGCTAACCATATATAAGAAATGCAAGTACCGGTTACGCCGATCAACAACACGGGTTTACGGCCGATCCGGTCGGAAAGCCGGCCCCACCAGGGCGCCGTCAGAAGGCTTGCTCCCGAAAACATCGAGAAAATCAACACCGCGACTTCCGGTCCCGCGCCGAACTTGGTCACGTAAAACGGTAGAACCGGCAGGATGATGCCGAGCGCGATCAGATTAACGCAGGTGGCAGTGAGCAGAGGAGCAATACGGGACAAAAGGCGGCTTCTTTTTCTTGTTGTTAGCGGCGGCCGAACAGCCGTTCGATATCGGCGAGCTTCAGTTCGACATAGGTCGGCCGACCGTGATTGCATTGGCCAGAATGCGGTGTCGCCTCCATCTCACGCAGCAGAGCGTTCATCTCGTCCGCATTGAGGCGCCGTCCAGCGCGCACCGAGCCGTGGCACGCCATAGTACCGCAAACCTCTTCAAGTTTTTCCTTCAAACTATAGGCATCGCCGAACGCGACGAACTCATCCGCCAGGTCGCGTACCAGGGCCTTGGCATTAATCTGGCCCAATAGGGCTGGAACTTCGCGCACCAACACCGCACCTTCGCCAAACGCTTCCAAGACGAGCCCCAGCTCCGCCAACTCTTCGGCCCGCACTGTTAGCCATGCTGCTTCGGCTTCGCCCAGTTCGACTACCTCTGGGATAAGGAGTACCTGCCGCGAGATGCCTGACCCATCCAACGATCTCTTCATGCTTTCATAGACAAGCCGCTCATGCGCCGCGTGCTGATCAACAATAACGATACCATCGTCCGTCTGAGTTACGATATAGGTCTCATGCACTTGCGCCCGCGCCGCGCCAAGCGGGTAGTCCGACGTCTCCTGCGGCATCGGCCCGATTTCAGACATCGCGGATGGTGTGATAGGCGCATCCAACGGCGCCTGAAAGCCCGCCGCCGCCTCTGATAGTCCGCGAGATGTCGACATTAGCTGGCGCTGGTAGTTTCCATAACTACCCACCGATGGGAGATGTTTCTGGGCCGGCTGAACCGCGCCAAGTGCTGCTGCGCTAACCGTCGTCGACGCCCGATGGCCCGCCTCCGCCAACGCATGTTTCAACGCACCGATGATCAAGCCGCGCACGGTACCTGCATCGCGGAACCGCACCTCCGCCTTCGCCGGATGCACGTTGATGTCGACAAGCCGAGGATCGATTTCCAGGAATAGTGCCACCATCGGGTGCCGGTTGCGTGCTAGAAAGTCCATATAGGCCGCGCGCACCGCGCCGAATAGCAGCCTGTCGCGCACTGGGCGGTCGTTAACGAACAGAAACTGCTGCATTGCGTTCGCCCGGTTAAGCGTCGGCACGCCGGCATAGCCATCGAGCCGTACGCCGTCACGATCAGCCTTAATGCGCAACGCGTTCTCCGCGAATTCTCTTCCCATGATCGCCCCCAATCGGTCGAGTCGAGAATCAAGAAAATCGCCACTCGCTGTGCTGACCCGCAGCCGTTCGCGCGCGCCATCATGCAGAGTGAAGGCGACGTCCGGACGAGCCATTGCCAACCGTTTGATCACGTCTATGATCCGGCTGGTTTCGGTGCGGTCGCTTTTTAGAAACTTTAGCCGTGCGGGCGTCGCGTAGAACAAATCTCTAATCTCGACCCGCGTGCCAGACGAATGAGCTGCTGGGGTTGGCTCACCTACCCGGCCACCCTCCACATGAAGCACCCAAGCACTTTCCGCGTCAGGCTGGCGGCTGGTGATCGTCATACGGCTCACCGCACCAAGCGATGGCAGCGCCTCACCGCGGAAGCCCATCGTTTCGATATCGAACAGGTCGTCGCCCGGCAGTTTAGAAGTCGCATGCCTCTTGATCGCAACCTTGATCTCTTCCGGCGACATTCCCGATCCGTCATCGGTGACCGCGATCAACGACTTGCCACCGTCTCGCAAGGCGATTTCGATCCGAAGCGCACGGGCATCCAAGCTGTTTTCGACCAACTCTTTAACCGCGGATGCAGGCCGTTCGACTACCTCGCCGGCAGCAATCTGATTGATAATAGTCTCAGGCAATAGACGGATCATCATGAGACACACGACATCGGCACGCCTTCGAGATAGCGCCGCGCACGCACTTTGCCATCTTCCACCGCGGGCTGGTCAAATGGTTCAACTCCCAGCAAATGAGCGGCAATGATAGTTTCCAGCATAAAATGCATCATGAGTGCGCCCAAAGAACGTGCGTCCACTTGCGGCACGGCAATAATACGCACAGGCCGGCCCGCCGCTGCCAAACTGTCCACCGTTCCGCGCTGGCCAGCATCCAGCAGGTCACCCAGGCCACAACCTTTCAGATAGTCGAGTGCCGGATCATCGGCGATCTCAAAATTTAGCGGGTTACTACCAGGTTCTGTCATGACGATCGTGAACAGCTTATCGTTCGGGCCGTCGAGATAGAGTTGAAGTTGACTATGCTGATCGACATTGCCAGTCGCATTGACTGGGTTAGTGCCTTTACCTTCCTTGCCCAGGCTTTCCGCCCAAAGCTGACGGAACCATTGGGTAAAGGGCACAAGTCGGTCGCAATAGGGCATCAGAACTGTCGCACCAACACCGCATGCCTCTGCCAGTGCCACATTAATTGCAGCGCCGATGGCCGGCGCACTGTCGGTGGGATTCTCAGCCGCCAACATCTGGTCAAGCACTGAAGCCGCTCCCTCGCGAACCTCCACCGCATTAACACCAGCAATTATGGCTGGCAGCATCCCGACCGGGGACAGGACCGAGTAGCGCCCGCCAACACCCGGGTCGTGACCCAACACAGCGAAGTTGTGGCGCCTCGCGAGCCGACACAAAGGATTATCCGCATCCTCTGCGATAGCCACGGCGTGCGTTGAGATTCGTTCACCCGCCGATCGCAGCCAATCGAAACAGACGAGCGCCTGCGCTATGGTCTCCGCAGTACCACCTGATTTCGAGATCACCAGAAAGCCGGCCCGCGCCGGTGTCAGGGCACCAAACAGCGCGTCGAAACTGTGCGGGTCGACATTATCCATAAAATGCATACGCAGTGTCCCTGGCGTCGGGCCCCAACCAGCATCGGCGAGTGCATAGAGGCTACGCCCCCCTAGGCTCGATCCTCCAGTTCCGAGAACCACGACATCGTCGAACTGTGTCCGATAGCGCTCAGCGATCTGCTTAAGCACCTCGAGATCAGCGCGAGCATCAGGAAGACCCAAAAACGGCAAACCGCCCGACTGGCGCCAATCGCGCAGTTGGTCAAGTGCCGGTGCGGTTCTCGCCAGCGCCGCCATATAAACGGCACGGTCCAACCCCGTCGGACCGATCACGTCCGCGAGACAGTTATCGATGGATTGCCGGTAGATCATCTGAAAGCTATTTTCATCCACGATTCGCACCGATGCAACGGGCGAAAATGATGACAACCATGCCTACCAGGTATCGACCCATGGTCGCTTCTTACCCTCGCGCTTGGGCGGCGGCGGCGCGGACCGCAGGCCCTTCAAAATCCAATCACGCGTCTCGGCGGGATCGATGACATTGTCGAGTTCGAACAAGCTGGCAGCGTTGATCGCCTTGCCTTGCGCATACATTCCTGCAACCAGCTCTTCGTAGCGGGCTAACCGCGCATCCGGATCCTCGATCGCCATCAACTCGTCACGGAAACCCAGCTTTACTGCACCTTCCAAGCCCATGCCGCCGAACTCTCCAGTGGGCCAGGAAATTGTAAAGAATGGTGCATGAAACCCGCCGCTGGCCATGCCCTGCGCACCGAGTCCATAGCCCTTGCGCAGCACTATGGTAAAGGTCGGCACAGTGACGTTGGCACCTATAACGTTGAGGCGGCAGCAATGGCGCACCAGGGCAGTCTTCTCTGCCTCGGGGCCTACCATATTACCCGGCGTGTCGCACAGAAAGACCATCGGAATGTCGTAAGCGTCGCACAATTGCATGAAGCGCGCCGCCTTGTCGGATCCATCAGAGTCAATAGCGCCAGCTAAGTGCACCGGATTGTTGGCGATAATACCGACGGGCCGGCCCTCGATACGGATCAACGCCGTCACCATGCCAAGCCCGAACTCCTTGCGAAGCTCCAATACCGAACCGGTATCTGCCATGGTATCGATAACAGTCCTCACGTCGTAGATACGCAAACGATTTTCCGGAATTGCGCGGCGCAACAATCGTTGATCGGGGCAATCCCACGTATCAACCGCACCCTGGAAATAGCTGAGATATTGTTTGGCGACGTTGACCGCTTCCGCCTCGTCCTCGACTACCACGTCAATGACGCCGTTCGGCGCCTGCACCGAGACCGGACCGACTTCCTCTGGACGGAACACACCGAGGCCACCGCCCTCAATCATCGCCGGTCCACCCATACCAATGGTCGAATTCTTCGTCGCTATGACCACATCGCAGCAACCGAGTATTACCGCGTTACCGGCGAAACACCGACCCGAGGTGATGCCGACAATAGGCGCCAAGCCGCTTAGCTTGGCAAACAGGTTGAAGGCCGGCGTTTGCAAATTAGCGGCAAAAGGCACATCCGTGTCGCCTGGCCGCCCCCCCCCGCCTTCGGCAAAAAAGACGATCGGTAAGCGCCATTTTTCGGCAAGCTCGAACATCCGGTCTTTTTTCTTATGGTTCATCTTGCCTTGGGTGCCGGCCAGAACTGTGTAATCGTAACAAAGGATCATGCAGCGTGCGGCATCGTCGTCGAACCGATCGCCATTTACCCGACCAATACCAGCAATCATGCCGTCCGCAGGCGTCCGTTTGGTCAGTTCCTCGATCGAATGTTTCTTGCGCCGCGCTGCCAAAACCAGCGAGCCGTACTCGGCAAAAGAACCGGGATCGCAAATATCCTCAACATTCTCGCGTGCAGTGCGCTGCTTGGTCTTTCGCCGACGAGCCACCGCGTCCGGCCGCTGCGCATCCAGTGTTAAGGCCTGCCGTTCATTAACTTCCGCCAAGTCGGGGCGAATCGCGTCAAGATCGATTTTCTCCTTTGTCCTGGCGTCGCCCGCTTCAATCGCCGCCTCCTCGACGAACGCAAGCGACTGGCCTTCCAGCACGGTATCACCTTCACCTGCGGCAAAGCTGCGCACATAACCGCTCACTTCTGAAACGACCACATGCTGCATCTTCATCGCTTCCAGTATCAGGATCTGTTGTCCCTTTTGGACGGTTGCTCCCTCCTCCACTGAAAGGCTCACAATCGTGCCAAGCATGGGTGCCGCGATTGGCACGGTGCCGTCCGGCGTATTAGTCTCCGATTGCGCCGTCCCCTCCTCGGCCGTGGAACGGCCATGATGCAGGATGGCGAGAGGGTCAGAGCCATCGATCTTGGCCCCAACCACCTGAGGCTCCGCCTCGAAATAGCGCTTCGGATAAGCCGTCCCCTTCACTAGGGTCGTCATCTCTCGGTCGAGAAAGGTCGTCGTTGCCATACCTTTCCTAAATTCGCCATGTGCAAGGATCGACTGCAGGAAACCCGCATTGGTCGCCACCCCCTCAATCTTGAACTCAGAGAGCGCCCTCTGCGCCTTATCAACAGCAGCCTCAAAGGACAGGTTCCCGGCATACACGATAAGTTTGGCGAGCAGGGAATCGAAACTAGGGCTCGGCTGATAGCCAGCATAGCCGAAGCTATCGATCCGAATACCGGGTCCCGACGGGATATCAAAGGCGGAAAGTCGTCCACCGCTAGGCCGCACGCCACCGTCCTCTTCCATGGTTTCCATGTTGACGCGGACCTGGATAGCGTACCCGCGCAGCGCGCCNGGCGTNCCTTCGCCAAGACCAAGCGATTGCAGTGTATCGCCGCGGGCGAGGTNGAATTGCAACTGCACCAAGTCCTGTCCGGTCACCGCTTCNGTCACNGTGTGCTCAACCTGGAGACGCGCATTNGCCTCGATAAAATAGAACGCTTCGCCAGTGACCAGGAACTCGATCGTCCCTACATTGCGGTACTTCGCGGCCCTCGCCAGTGCAAGCGCAGCCTCGTTCAAACGCTTACGCACCATATCGGACAGGTTTGGCGCCGGCGCGATTTCAATGATCTTCTGGTGCCGCCGCTGAACACTGCAATCGCGCTCGCCAAAATGGCAGACGGCACCACTACCATCTCCAGCAACTTGTACCTCAATGTGCCGCGCATCGGGCAAATACTGTTCCAGATAGACATTACCATTGCCAAAGGCCGCGATTGCCTCAGTCCGACAAATTTCGTGCGCCTCCGCCAGATCTTTCGTCGCCAAAACCGAGCGCATGCCTCTGCCGCCACCACCTGCCGCTGCCTTGATCATTACCGCGCCACTCTCGCCGAGGGACGCCATGAAGTCTTTCGCATCCTCTAATGAGCTTGGACCTTCCGTTCCAGCGAGAACCGGAACGCCGACCTCTTGGGCGAGCGCCCGAGCCGCGCCCTTGTCGCCGAACAGGTCAAGTGTATCTGGCGCCGGCCCTATAAAGGTGAGGCCCGCTGCCGCACAGTCTCGGGCGAACGTTGCGTTCTCCGATAGAAATCCATAGCCGGGATGCACCGCATCACAATTTGCCCAATTAGCCGCCCTAATCAGTTCTGCGCTATCGAGATAGGCGGGAACACCCCGGCCCGGCAACGGAACTGCTTCGTCAGCCACCTTAGTATGCAGCGAAGTCTCATCGTCCTCGGAATAAACCGCAATGGCAGCCAAACCCGCTTCCGAAGCAGCACGAATAACACGTATGGCGATCTCGCCGCGATTGGCAACCAGCACGCGTTCAAATTTCATCAATGAAGATCCTGGTGTTTAAAAATGCGCGGTAGACTTTAGTCGGCAGGCTGCAGCGCTGGCAAATCCGACAAAATCATTGAGGCGCGCCGTCCTGCAAGGACCGGCTTACCATCGGTAAGGACAAATCAACTGACGCCGTTCCAGCGTGCTTTTAGATCTCAATTTCTGGTGTATCGGCAGTTGGTGTGACTCTTTCCGGCTTCCCGACGACGACGACCGTTAACTTTTCGGGGTCTAGCATACGGCGCGCTACCCTTTGCACTCTCGGCAGGGTGACTTCATTGATCAGATCGTTGCGCCGCTCGATATAGTCGATCCCAAGGTCGTGATACTGCATAGCAACGAGCATGCGCGCAATGCTGCTGGTACTGCCCAAACGCAGCGGAAACGAGCCGTTTAGATAGGTCTTCGCGTCAGCGACCTCTTCTGCGCTAGGCCCAGTCTTTCGCATACGACCCCATTCCTCGCGGATGACAGAGATGGACTGTGCTACCTGGTCGTTACGGGTGGCAACACCGCCGGAAATTATAGCCGCCCGCTGCATCGGATTGAGATAACTGTATACGCTGTAGGCCAGGCCGCGCTTCTCGCGTACTTCAGCGTAAAGCCTCGAGGAAAAACCGCCACCGCCTAGGATATAGTTCATCAGGTAAGCTGGATAGTAGTCAGGGCTATTGCGTTTGACACCCTGTTGACCGAAGACGACGACGCTTTGCGGGATGTCCATTTGCACAACAAAAGTCTCACCCCCGGCTGCCGTCTTTGTGGCGTCCAGTGCCACATCCGGCGCAGTAACGGGCAAATTCCCAAAAATTTGGTCCAAAATATGTGCAAGATCGGCCGGTGAGATATCACCGACCGCGCCGACGATAAGTCTATCGCGGGCAAATCGGCCGGTCACGAAGTCACGCAGATCCTTTGCGGTAATTGATGCGATTGATCCCAAGGTTCCGCCCACTAGGCGGCCATAAGGGTGCTCTCCGAAGACCGCACGGCGCCACACCCGACTCGCGACGATGTTGGGGTCTGTGGACTTACGCTTCAGCCCTGCTGTGATCTGACGGCGCATCCGCTCGATCGATTCCGCATCAAAGCGAGGCTTGTTTAGGGCCAAACGCAGCAGCGCCACCGCTTCATCGCGGTTCCGGTTAAGCGTCTTGAGGCTTCCACGGAACGTTTCTAGTCTGGCGCTAAAGCTCATGCGGACCGAAAGTCGCTCCAACCTATCCTGAAACGCCTGACTGTCTAGATCGCCAGCCCCTTCGTCGAGCAAGCTCGATACCATGCTCGCCAGCCCTGTCTTACCTTTCGGGTCGGTAGACGCACCATCGCGGAACCAAAACTCAAGAGCAGTTATCGGAATACTGTGGTCGCGCACCAACCAAGCTTCGATACCACCAGGACTAACAACTTTTTCGACCTTAACCGCATAGCCAGGTAATGAAAGAGCCACGAGGACCGCGAAGGCAGTCAGCAAACCGACGACCCACGAATAGGCATGCTTAATCATCGTACGATCTCCCCGTCACGTCGTCGGTTTCGGCAAGAGCAAAGACGTCACCGATTTGCGATCCTTAAGCACATGATCAATAGCTTGATTGACCGCCTCGACGGTCACCGAACCAATCCTTTCGGTCCAAGATTCGACATCTTGCACCGTCTGTCCAATCGCCAAGGCTCCACCAAGCACTCGTGCTGGCGTCCGAAAGGAATCACGGGCATATATCGCCGAATCCTGCAGCCTTTGTATGGCCTTCGTAACCTCTTCCAGTCTGACCCCCTTTTCGACGAGTAGGTCGATTTCCGCGTTCAAAGCTTCACCCGCCGCCGACAAATCACCGCCCGGCGTCGGCGATATATAAAATCCGAACGTACCGGGCCCCCGCGAGCGACCGCTGTACCATCCGCCAGCACTGACCGCGGCTTTGTTTTCCACCACCAGTCTTCGGTATAGGCGGCTAGTCGAACCCCCGGACAGAATCTCACCGAGCACCTGCAGCGCGTCAGCGTGTTCTGTCGCCCCGTGCACTAGGCTCGGTGCAATGAAGCGCCGCGACCAGGACGGCTGCCTCACCCGTTCATGTTCCAACACGACACGCAAGTCGGCATTGAGCGGCGGTTCAGCCCATGCGACACGCTTTGGCAACGGCTTGGCTGGTATCGGGCCATAATATTTTTCGGCAAGAGGCCGAACTTCGTCGACCGTGATATCGCCGGATATCACCAGGATCGCGTTGTTGGGTGCATACCAGGCTTTGTAGAAATCGATCAAATCTTTGCGGGTCAGACCTTCAATTTCGTGCTGCCACCCGATTATCGGGATACGGTAGGGGTGATTCTGGAACATCACCGCGCGGACTTGCTCTCCTAAAATCGAAGACGGATCCCTGTCAACGCGACTGCGCCTTTCCTCGATCACTACCTCACGCTCTGGCTCGATAATTTCATCATCCAGCAACAGATTGGACATCCGGTCGGCCTCAAGCTTCATCATCAGCGGCAGCCGACCAACCGCGACGGATTGGTAGTAACCTGTATAGTCCTGCGCCGTGAAGGCATTTTCTCGGCCCCCATTGCGCGCAACGATGGCGGAAAACTCTCCGGGCTTAAGCGATTTAGTCCCCTTGAACATGAGATGTTCTAGATAATGCGCCAGTCCAGACTTCCCCGGTGGCTCATCCATCGCCCCCACCCGGTACCAGACCATGTGGGTCACAACGGGGACACGGTGATTGGTAATGACGACCACCTGCATACCGTTCTCTAAAGTGAAGTTTTGTGGATTAAAAACGGCGGCGCTCACCAAGGGTGGTAGGCCCACGAAGAACAGCGAAAGTGCTAGAAAACTGATTAACGCTCGACGCGACACGTATATCCCCACTCTTGCGATGATTGCTGCATCTGACATGGGGGGAGTAGCCTTGCAGCTCAAGAGACTATCGCCTTTCGAGCACGGCATTTTTAACCAATTATCTTAGAATTAGAAGAGGAGCCCCGCTTCCTTGCGCTTGATCGTCGGCGTTACACCAGTTGTCACCGGCTTGCCAAGGACCTTATTTTCCCGGATTCTCCGCGCTTCTCCCTTCGGATTAACAACAGTATCGATATTCGCTGGCGGTTTCGGCCTCTTATCCCGCCAAAACAACAACGAATCGACAAAACTCTCATCGGTTCTACCCACAACGCCAACCGCTTCCCGATCCACTATTTCGCGGATATTCGGTTCAGCATCAATAGCCCCGGTTCGCTTTAGCAGCGCGACTTCGCTGTTCGAACGGGTGCCTATACGGCGTTGCTGCTCTGCCCGAACTTTACGTCGCGTCCGCTGCGGCTTTACGATGGTCTGACCGATGACGCTCTTTTTCGCTTCGTCACGCGGCGAAATCGCTTGCGGCCGCGCCAAACCGGGTCGCGGTGGTCGAAGACCGTAATTGGGCGGCAGGGTTAGTGGTGCCCGCTTAACGACGGCGAACTCGTCAGGTGCAGATTTCTCGAAGCCTAAGATATTGCCGCTTCTGTCACTGCATCCCGCCACCCCTATTACCGTGGCTAATCCGACAACAAAAGATAAGACACCACGAATACTCATTAATCCTCGCGTGTTATCAACATTGTGAATTAATAGCATATTACTTGGTTTTTTTACGATCGGCAAACAATCCCTCAGCGATAATAAAGATTACGCCAACAGTTATTGCCGAATCCGCAATATTGAAGACGGGCCAATGATACCCTGCAACGTGAAAATCGAGAAAATCCACAACCGCTTCGTGCAACAGCCGATCGATCGCATTGCCCAGCGCCCCACCAACGACTAGACCTAGGGATATAGCCGAAAAGCAATGCTGCGCTTGCCGCATCCAAAAAACCAATAAAATTGAAACCAAAGCTGCAAAACTAGCTAATGCGGGCTGGGCCCATACGGCATCGCTACTGAACAGACCAAAACTAACCCCTTTGTTGCTCACCAGAACAAGATTCAAAAATCCGGTAATTTCGATGACCCGCGGTGGGTTCATAACTTCCGTCAAGATCAACCATTTACTGAGCTGATCGACCGCAATGACGATCGCCGCACACCCCAATCCAAAAGGGAGCAAGGTGTATCCCCCTATTCGGCAGCTGGCCGCATGGTACGAACGACGTCGGCGCAGCGGCCACAAACGCCGGGCAAGGCGGGATCAGCTCCCACATCGGGGAGAAATCGCCAGCAGCGCTCACATTTTTCACCGAGCGCCGGGTTGACGACAACGCCGATATCCGAAACCTCCGGCAACGTAAATGCGCCTTCGGGCGGAATGCCCTCGATCAGCGTGACACCCGATGTGATCGCGATTTCAGCCGCATCGACTCCCTGAAAAGCAGCGATGGCTTCCGCCGTCATGTATACTGTCGGAGCCGCTTGCAGGCTCGATCCAATTCGCTTCTCGGCACGTTCGATTTCCAACGCACCGGTCATCACTCGTCGAACCTGACGCACCATGTCCCATTTAACAGCCAACGCATCGTCGCGCCAACTTTCAGGTAAATCGGGGAACTGCCGCAGATGCACGCTATTGTCCTTCGCGTGGCCGGTGCGTGCGAGCCAAGCTTCCTCTGCTGTGAAGGACAGTATCGGAGCAAACCAGGCGGTTAGACAGTTAAATATCTCGTCCAAGACGGTCAGGGCCGCGCGCCGGGTCTTATTGCTCTCGGCATCGCAATAAAGGCTGTCCTTGCGGATGTCGAAATAGAAAGCCGACAAATCAACCGCACAAAAATCATGCAGCTCCCGAAAAATTCGGTGAAAATCGTATTCCGAAGCAGAGGACCGCACGAGCCCGTCGAGTCCGTGTAGTCGATGCAGGATCCAACGCTCCAATTCTGGCATATCCTCAACAGCCACACGCGCTGAAGCATCGTACGTACGCAGATTGCCAAGCAGCCACCGCAACGTGTTGCGCAGTCGCCTATAGGAATCGATTAGCCGTTTGATAATTTCCGGCCCGATTTTCAAGTCTTCCGAGTAGTCGGAAGCAACGACCCAAAGGCGAAGCGTCTCAGCACCGAACTGATCTGTAACTGCCTGCGGTACAACCACATTACCAAGCGACTTCGACATCTTACGACCGTCCTCGGCCATAACGAAGCCGTGCGTCAGCACACTCTCGAATGGTGCGCGGTTCCGGGTCCCACAAGCTTCCAACAGCGAGGAATGGAACCAGCCCCGATGCTGGTCGGAACCTTCAAGATATAGAGATGCCGGCCAACTCAGCTCATTGCGATTTTCCAGCACAAAACTATGGGTCGAACCGGAATCGAACCAAACGTCCAGGATATCCGTCACCTGTTCATAAGCGTTCGGATCGCGGCCTTCGCCAAGAAAGCGGGAGGGCGGACCGGTGAACCATGCGTCCGCACCTTCGTCTTCAAAGATATCAACAATTCGTTGATTGACGTCGTCATCGACCAAAATCTCACCCGTCACCTTCTCGACGAACACGGTGATCGGCACGCCCCAGGCGCGTTGACGAGAAATCACCCAGTCGGGCCGCTGCTCAATCATGCTGTATAGACGATTTCGGCCGCTCGCAGGATAGAACGCTGTCTCATCAATCGCCTTAAGCGCCTTGCCGCGCAAACCATCCACACCTTTTTCGTCGCTCATAGAGATGAACCATTGAGGCGTGTTGCGGAATATCAGCGGCGCCTTCGAGCGCCAGGAATGCGGATATTGATGGTTTAACCGGCCGCGCGCCATCAAAGCACCGCTCTGCAATAATAGATCGATCACCAACTGGTTGGCATCGCCTTCCTTGCCATTTTCGTCATAGATGCGACTACCGGCAAGCAACGGCACATGATCGTAATATTCTCCGCGCTCACCCACCGTGTGCGGCACCTCGGTAAGGCCCAAATCGGCGAATACGGCGCGGTTCTGCACGAAGGTGTTGTAATCGTCAGCCCCGTGTCCGGGGGCGGTATGCACGAAGCCGGTACCGGCATCGTCGGTGACATAGTCGCCCGGCAGCACAGGAACACCGTAGTTCCAGAAGCCCTCGCTGCCCGCAAGACCGTGGAACGGGTGCGCACATCGCGCGATGGAGCTCGGATTGACATCACCTTGGCGGACCCAGGACTCTATCCGTGCCGCCTTCTGCACGCTTTCGGCCAACACGTCTGCAAGGATCAGCCGCTCGCCGAGCTTTGCCCAATTGTCCTCCGGTACAGCAGTGACTTCGTAAACACCATATTGAATGTCGGACGAATAAACGATAGCCCGGTTGGCGGGAATGGTCCAAGGCGTTGTTGTCCAGATAAGGACTGAGGCACCGTTTAGAAAATCCGCATTCGTTTGAACGACCGGGAACTTTACCCAGATCGTCGGCGATACATGGTCGTGATATTCTACTTCCGCTTCGGCCAAGGCTGTGCGCTCGACAACCGACCACATAACCGGCTTTGAGCCGCGATAAAGCTGTCCGGATTCCGAAAATTTCAGGAGCTCGGCGGCGATCTGCGCTTCTGCATGGTAGGCCATCGTCGTATAGGGATCGTCCCAATCCCCAACAACGCCCATGCGCTTGAACTCTTCGCGTTGCACGCCGATCCAGTGATCGGCAAATTCACGGCATTCCTTCCGAAACTCGACAATCGGCACTTCGTCCTTATCACGACCCTCTTCTCGATATTTCTCCTCAATCTTCCATTCTATCGGCAGTCCGTGGCAGTCCCAGCCCGGAACGTAATGCGCGTTTTTGCCGCGCATCTGTTCAAAGCGATTGATAATGTCCTTCAGGATTTTGTTGAGCGCATGCCCTATATGCAGATGGCCATTCGCGTAAGGCGGCCCGTCATGCAAGATAAAGGGATCGCGTCCTGCAGACTGCTCGCGCAGCTGCTTCCAAAGGTCAATCTCCGCCCAGCGCTCCAGCAATTGCGGCTCGCGTTTTGGCAAGCCAGCCTTCATCGGGAAGTCCGTCTTCGGCAGGAAGACCGTGTCCTTGTAATCCGCGCTCATTGCACGGGCTCCACTTTCGTCCTAATCATTGGTTTTCCGCCTATTAGCGGGCGGGCGATCCTATGCATGGCCTTTGTTAAGGTCAAGATGCTCCCGCAGCCCGAACGGTAAGAACTCGGCGCGCCGTGGCACCATCTTCGTCGATCTGCGCCTTGAGAGCCTCGAGACCATCAAATTTTCGCTCCGCCCGCAGGTATTCGATCAGGGCGACACGCAATACCTTGCCATAGAGATCGCCGTCAAAATCAAACAAATGCACCTCGAGCAACAAGCTATCGCCGCCAATCGTCGGCCGATTGCCAAAATTCGCGACGCCATCAATCCAGTGAAGCTCTCCATCCTTTTCCAACCCGGCGCGGATAGCGTATACCCCTCGTGCGGGACGAATATATTCGCCAATATTAATATTAGCGGTCGGAAACCCCAGCGTCCGGCCCCGTTTGTCGCCATGCTCAACCATACCCTCGATCTCAAATGGTCGACCCAGCATCGCAGCAGCATGGCCTGGCTTACCCGTTTCCAACTGTTCGCGGATATGGCTGGAGGAATAAATTTCGGCATCGGCGGACGAGACTGGATCAACCGTCATAACGGCGTAACCACCCTGTTCACCATACGCGCAGAGCAGCGCAGTGTCGCCGCTGCGTTGATGGCCAAATCTGAAGTCCTGTCCGACAACGATATGCTTAGCGGCCATACCCTGCACGATCACGTGCTTAATAAATTCCTCGCCACCCAATCGTGAAAGCGCCTCGTCGAAGGTCAGCGCAATAAGCGCATCGACGCCCAATGCCTCGATATGGTGAGCCTTGTTCTGAAATGGCGTTAGCCGAAACGGAGCGTCATGCGGCCGAAAAAAGCTGCGCGGGTGTGGTTCGAATGTCAAGACAACTAGCGGGATCCCGCCCTGACGCGCAAGATCTGCACCGCAGCCTATAACTGCTTGATGTCCACGATGCACACCGTCGAAATTTCCAAGCACCGCAACACACTCGCGCATACATTCCGGCACGTTTTCAAGATTCCTGATAACCTGCATATCCAATCCGTTTGTTTTCCACAGCGCGTCCGAACCTATCGCGCTCCCGCTGAACTGTGTAGCGAAATTCCATAGCGGTGCTCCGTACAGCTGCTATAATTCAACTATGCCGCTATCGCACGCGTTCAAAACCAGCTCTCACGACCACCAAATCTGCATCGATGAAGCGATCGAAGTCGCGACTCAGATTTGCGTCGAGCGCGGCATGCGTTTCACTAGAATTCGCAAGCGGGTCTTGACCTTGGTATGGAGCAGCCATCAACCGATTGGCGCTTACTCGATCCTCAAGGCACTGCAATCAGTATACCCCCGCGCGGCACCCCCGACGGTTTATCGCGCGCTCGACTTCCTAATTGAAATCGGCCTAATTCACCGGATCGAATCGATGAATGCTTTCGTTGGTTGTACTCATCCGAATGAACGTCATACCGGCCAGTTCCTCATTTGTGAGAGTTGTGGTGCGGCAGCTGAAATGGATGACCCGCAAATCAACGATGCAGTTCAGCGCACTGCCGGCGCAATGGGATTTTTCGCCCAGCGTCAGATGATCGAGGTCACTGGACTTTGCCCTGATTGCCGTCCCATTAGCACCGGATAGCACCATGACCGAAGACCAACTTCATGATACCGGCGAGCGTATACCGATTTCAGTGCTGACCGGCTTTCTGGGCAGCGGCAAGACAACCCTTTTGTCGCATCTGCTACGAAATCCGGCGATGCGTGATACAGCCGTCGTTATAAACGAATTTGGCGAAGTCGGTCTCGACCATATGCTGGTGGAATCCTCTAACGACGACGTCATTGTTATGGACAGCGGCTGTCTATGCTGCACGATCCGAGGGGACCTAATCGATACGCTGCGCAACCTATTTCGGCGCAGAGTGACCGGCGATGTTCCCGAGTTCTCGCGACTGGTCATCGAAACGACCGACTTGGCCGATCCTGCACCGATTCTGCATACCTTGATGACTGATCCTTTGCTCGCCGCGCGCTACCGGCTCGACGGCGTTATCACAACGGTTGACGGTGTGCACGGGCTGAAACAGATGGATTCACAATTTGAGTCAGTCAAACAGGCAGCCGTCGCCGACCGCTTGCTGATCACTAAACGGGACCTAATCGACGAAAACGTTGCCACATCGCTATCCGAACGTTTGCGAACCATCAACCCCGCCGCGCCAATCCAACCGATTTTCCAAGGTGACGTCGATCCAAATACCCTTTTCGGTGCCGGGCTTTACAATCCAGAAACGAAATCGCCCGACGTCGCACGCTGGCTGCAGGAAGAAGCCTATTCGGCAGATCACGGTGACCATCATCACCATAACGACATCAACCGCCATGACGACCGGATACGGTCCTTTTGCTTAACTTCGAGGACACGCATGCCTTGGGATGCTTTCGCCGACTGGATGGAGGCGCTTATTTCAACGCATGGTGAGGCGTTGCTTCGGGTTAAAGGCATCCTGCATGTGACCGATACTGACAACCCGGTGGCTGTACATGGAGTGCAGCACGTTTTTCATCCTCCGGCGACGCTCGATTCCTGGCCCGATGATGATAGGCGCACCCGCATCGTAATGATAACCCGCGATCTAAACCAAGAGCCCGTCGAACAAATGTTTCGCGCCTTTGTCGAAGCTCACCGAGCCTGAGCGGGCTGCTGACGCAGCACAACCCAAACCTACCGCAAAGGGACATTTCGTCTTCTTCGGCGTACTCGACAGACCTTTTATTTGATAATCCGAAGGCACTAAAAAGCCAAAGTAGTCATCCTTCATAATTGCTCGGCCTGTACGTGATAGAACAATCGTATGCGGTGTAATTCAACGACAACCGTATGAATGTCGCCCTTGCTGAATTCCTAGTTCTCAATTGTATCTTGGTTAGCGATCTCGCCGGATTGTCTCAGGACCGTCTGACCCCAAATTTCTTTAAAACCGCCGGTCGAATGCAGTAAACCGAAAGTTGACAGGCTTCCGGCAAGCGCGGATACTCCGCGCCTTTCTCAACGGAAACGCCGATTTTAGGCAAATTGGGAGGCTCTGCGATGTCAGCAGTTATGTCGACATACGGTCGTTACGATCTGGAGTTCGAAAGAGGCGAAGGCCCTTATCTCATCACGACAGATGGACGACAATTCCTCGATTTCGCGGCCGGCATCGCGGTTAATTCGCTGGGCCATTCTCATCCGCACCTGGTAAAGACCTTGCAGGATCAGGCGGCCAAGCTGTGGCATGTTTCGAACCTTTATAACATTCCCGAACAAACCCGACTGGCGGACCGCCTTGCGAAAGCTACCTTTGCCGACAAGGTGTTTTTCTGCAGTACCGGGCTCGAAGCAATGGAAGGCGCGATCAAACTGTGTCGCCGCTATCAATTCGCTGAGGGGGCGCCAGAACGATGGCGCATTGTGACGGTCGAAGGCGCATTCCACGGTCGATCGCTTGCGACCATCGCCGCGGCAAAAAATGAAAAGCATCTCGAAGGCTTTGGCCCCCCTGCGGACGGTTTTGATCAAGTGCCGTTCGACAACCTGAACGAGTTGCGTAACGCCATCGGGCCAGAGACCGCGGCCATCGCCTTCGAACCTATTCAGGGTGAAGGCGGCATCCGACCCGCCGATCTGGAATATCTGCGAAGTCTGCGCGAAATCGCCGACGAGTTTGGCGTGCTGCTGCTGTTCGATGAAGTGCAGTGTGGTTACGGCCGAACCGGCAAACTGTTTGCTCACGAATGGGCAGGAATTACACCAGACGTTATGGCCATCGCCAAAGGTCTGGGCAGCGGTTTCCCCATCGGCGCCTTCATAGCGACGGAAGATGCAGCGAAAGGCATGGTTCCTGGCACACATGGCAGCACTTTCGGGGGTAACCCGCTGGCTGTCTCGGTTGGTAACGCTGTTCTCGATGTGCTGCTTGAAGACGGATTTCTGAAAGGTGTCGAGAAGAAGGGCCAAATACTTTGGGACCGCTTGAGCGAAGTCGTGGGCCGCTATCCAGATGTTTATGAATCGGTCCGCGGCGCCGGGCTGATGATCGGCATTAAATGCGTCGTGCCGGCAGGTGATATCGTCGTCGCCTTCCAAAAAGCAGGCATGCTGACGGTGCCGGCCGGTGAAAATGTAGCGCGCCTGCTACCGCCGCTGAACATCGATGAAAGCCATATCGACCAGGCGTTGGATATCGTCGACAGGGTAGGCAAGAACTGGGCTGCGGGCGATGGCTGAGCCGCGGCATTTTCTCGACATCAAACCATTCGACGAAGCCACGCTGCGGGAAATGTTCTCCCTCAGCAAGGGATTCAAGGACGGTACGGCAGCAAATATGCGGCCCCTGGAGGGAAAATTTCTGGCGCTCGTGTTCGAGAAACCGTCGACCCGAACACGTATCAGCTTCGATGTTGGCATGCGACAGTTGGGCGGCGAAACAGTCCACTTGACCCAAAATGACGCGCAGCTTGGTCAGGGTGAAACGGTGGCCGATACCGCGCGTGTCCTGTCGCGCTTTGTAGATATCATCATGATGCGCACGACCTCGCCCGACAAATTGCACGAGATGGCGGAATTCGCCACAGTCCCGGTGATCAACGGTCTGACCGACGACACACATCCCTGCCAGTTGATGGCAGACGTCATGACGTTCGAAGAACATCGAGGACCGATCCGGGACCGCGTCATCGCATGGAGCGGCGACGGCAACAACATGGCGTTAAGCTGGATACAGGCAGCTGTTCGCTTTGACTTCGAATTGCGTCTTGCCTGCCCGCCCGAACTGTCACCGAACACAGACGCCCTCGCCTGGGCGAAAAAACAGGGCGCCAAGGTCCAGGTTATTGCTGACCCGAGTGTCGCGGTCGAAGGCGCAGATTGCGTTGTCACCGACACATGGGTGTCGATGAACAATTCAAAAAGCGAGTTCCGCCACAATCTGCTGCGTTCATATCAGGTCGATGGCGAGCTGATGGCGAAAGCGAAGCCGGATGCGATCTTCATGCACTGCTTGCCCGCACATCGCGGCGAGGAAGTCACGGAAAGCATAATCGACGGGCCACAATCAGTTGTCTGGGATGAAGCGGAAAACCGCTTGCACGCCCAGAAGGGCATACTCGCCTGGTGTCTTTCGTGACCGAGACAGCTCAGCTGAAAAACACTGACGATTTCATACGGCCATTCATGATCGACGCCAACGGACTGCATGGCCGGCTCGTCCGTTTGGGCCCCGCCTTGCACGCCCCGTTGTCCGCGCACGACTATCCGGAGCCTGTGGCCGTGCTGCTTGGCGAAGCCCTCGCACTGGTATCCGGCTTGTCCGCGGGTTTGAAATTCGAAGGGGTCTTTAGCATACAGGCACGCGGCGACGGGCCCGTTAAGATGCTGGTAGCTGATGTCACAACGGACGGCGCCATTCGCGGCTTCGCTGATGTTCGGGACACGATTCCTGACGGGGCCATGGGTTCACCGGTGCCTCGCCTGATCGGGGCCGGCCGGCTCGCTTTTACCGTAGACCAAGGGCCAGATACTGAACAGCATCAAGGTATCGTCGATCTCCAAGGCGCAAACTTGGCGGATTGCGTGCACCACTATTTTCACCAATCAAGCCAGTATACGGCCGCGGTCAAGCTCGCCTGCCGTCATGACAACGAAAACGGGTGGCGGGGCGGCGCACTGGTTCTGCAGCGATTGCCTGAAGACGAAAAGCCGTTCGAACGCGAACGGTTAGAAGAAGGCTGGCGCGATGCACTGGCGATGATGGGAAGCTGTACAACGGAAGAGCTTTGCGATGCGGGTCTCAACTCTGACGAACTGCTGTTCCGCCTGTTCCATGAGAACGGTGTGCGGGTTTTCGCACCCCGATCGCTGAGATTTTCGTGCAAATGCTCACCCGCACGCATGCAAGCGGCCATATCAATGTTAAGTGCGGAAGAACGAGAAGAAATGACCATCGATGGCAAAATCGTCGTCAGCTGCCAATTCTGTAACGCAGAGCAAAACTTCGATCCAGTTACCTTGGCGCCGCCAACTTGAAGACGTAACGCTGCTCACGCATATTGAATATTGGAATTTTGGAGGGAACGTCCATGCAGCTGATTACGGTTGGGACCACCTGCATAATAGCAATGTTTGCGCTTACCGCCTGCGTGACCGCCGGTCCGCAACCGTCCTACCCGGAGATCACTTTCACACACCTGCAGCCTATCAAGTTGAATGTTGCAGCAATCAACTACGAACCACGCTATCGGCAGCCCATCGCCGCCCCAAACATCGGGCACGAGTTCCCCACACCGCCAGCGCAGGCGGTAGAACGATGGATTGCGGATCGACTGACCGCGGTCGGCACAGTTGGACAAGCCAACATTGTCGTCCATCGAGCTACCGCAACCGAGACAAAATTGCAGGTCAAGAAAGGACTATCTGGCGCTTTCTCGACGGATCAAGCCTGGCGTTATGATGTGCATATCGAAGTTTCGATCAAGGCAACCGATCCCAACCGCAAAATCACCGCGCAAGCTAGAGTGATAGCGAAACAAAGCCGAACCATGCCAGAAGATGCAAGTCTTTCGGAGCGGGAGGATCTCTGGTTCGCGCTCACCGAGACCGTTATTAGAAAATTCAACACGGCGTTCGAAGCCCAGATTCGCAAGGATCTCGCAAAACTCTTAAAATAACGCCGAAGCCCTTGCCGACAGGAGCCATAACCATGACAGTGCAGACCGCTATCGAGCAAAAACTCGCGGAATCGCTAACACCCGCCCATCTGGAGGTGATCAACGAAAGTCATATGCATAACGTGCCGCCAGGCTCCGAATCACACTTCAAGGTAGTCATCGTTGCTGAGGAATTCGGCGGCGTCTCGCGGGTTCGCCGCCACCAGAAGGTTAATTTAATCCTTGCCAAAGAACTCAAGGAAGATATTCACGCGCTGTCCATGCAAACCATGACGCCAGAAGAATGGACCGATCGCGGCGGTCAAGTCATGGCGTCGCCCGATTGCCTAGGTGGCAGCAAACACGACAAATAAACATTGGCCGGCAACGGCGATATAGGCAATTGACGCGCGCAGCTCATCAACGTTTTTCTATAGGATTCTAATTATGACCATCGATCTGTACACCTGGGCCACGCCGAATGGCCGTAAAGCGTCCGTGATGCTTGAAGAGGTCAGCCTCCCCTATAAAGAACACGCGATAAATATCAGCAAGGGCGAACAGTTCGAACCAGATTTCCTAAAAATTTCGCCGAACAATCGTATCCCCGCTATCGTCGATCCAGATGGCCCGGACGGCAAACCGATTTCCGTCTTCGAAACCGGCGCAATCTTGATCTATCTCGGCGAGAAGACCGGTAAGTTTATCCCTACCGACGCGCGCAAGCGAGTTGCAACCATGGAATGGCTGATGTGGCAGATGGGAGGCTTCGGTCCGATGTTGGGGCAGGCGCATCACTTCCTTGGCCTCGACACCGAAGTTCCTTATGGCAGCGAACGCTATGTCAAGGAATCGCATCGGCTGTACGGCGTTATGGACCGGCGGCTAGCGGATAACGAATATTTAGCCGGCGACGAGTACTCGATCGCAGACATCGCGTGCTATCCCTGGGCGCACCGCCATCCGCGCCATAAGGTCGACCTCTCGCGGTTTGAGAATGTTAAACGCTGGTACGATACGATCAGCGACCGGCCGGCCGTGCAAAAGGGCATGCCAACCCTAGGTGGAATTAATATGTAACCCAGGAGCGATCCACCATGCGTTACGCACGTTTCGAAAAAAATAACACGGTTGCCTGCGGTATAATTGAGGGCGATACGATCAAGCTGATCGCGGGCGAAATTCTCGATGGGGGAGCGCCAACCGGAGAGACCGTCGCGCTGGATACCGTCAAGCTGTTGCCGCCCGTAATCCCGGAAACCTTCTACGCAGCCGGGCTAAACTATGTAGCCCATATCATGGAGCAGGCGGAAGCTCGGGGAGCGAAACCAAATATTCCTGAAAAGCCCGACATCGGCTATCGCGCCAACAACGCGCTGATCGGACATGAAGACACCATCGTCATCCCTAAAGACGCCACAGAACTGATCGAATACGAAGCAGAACTTGTCGTAGTGATCGGCAAGGAGGCGAAACGTCTGTCGGAAGCGGAAGCGCTGTCTTGCGTCTTCGGCTACACGATCGGCAACGATGTCAGCGAGCGCACCTGGCAACGGGGCGACCGCACTTTCTGGCGCGGCAAAAACGCGGACACCTTTAAACCAATGGGACCCTGGATCGAAACGAATCTCGACCTCAATAGCCTGGAGACAGTGGTTCGGTTAAATGGCGAAGAGACGATCCGATTTGAGACAAACAACATGTTGTTTGGGATCGAACGCTATATCAGCGCAATGTCACAATACCTTACGCTGCATCCCGGCGATGTAATATGGATGGGAACCGAGGGCAAATCACCGCAGATGAAGCATGGGGACATCTGTGAAATCGATATCTCCAGCATAGGTACGTTACGCAATCCAGTTATACGTGAGAGCTAGACTGAAGAGTAATTGATTGCCAAGCCAAATAAACTGGCTACCAGCGCATAAACAAACCTCTGCACGATGACATCAGGTCGGACGAACAGATTAGTCGGAACCCATATTACTTAGCGTGCAACTGCGCCTCCGAGAAGATGCTGCCAGGTTAGAGCGCACATTTAGACTTCCTCTTCGATACGCTGATAGGACATATCGGTCAGCGAGGACAGTTTCTCAGTGTCGTTGGCGGGGTCGACCGCCATGGGTAGGTCCTTGTCGCTCGTATATATCAGTAATATAGTTTCGCGACTATCGTCGCTAATGCACAGACAGGTTAAACTTCGACGAAACAGCTGAGGAGTAACCAATCGTGTATCCGGAACGTGTCCAGGATTATGCCCCGAAAGTCCTGACCCAAAAACAGCGGCACTTCTACTTCGAAAATGGTTACTTGCTCCTAGATTCCGTTGTGCCGATGGAGACCATCGAGCGACTTCGCGCGGTGACCAATTCGATGGTGGACCGAAGCCGATCAATTACTATATCAGACGCGATTTTTGACCTGGAGCCCGGCCACACCGCCGACACCCCACGATTGCGTCGCTTATCGTCACCCGTCGCGCATGATCCACTCTACTGGAAGTTCGCATCGGATTCCTTGATCACCGATATCGCTGCCGATTTGGTCGGTCCAAACGTAAAGTTCCACCACTCCAAGCTTAACTTTAAATGGTCCGAAGGCGGCGAGGAAGTGAGATGGCACCAGGACATCCAGTCCTGGGCGCACACCAACTACAGCCCGCTAACTATAGGCACATATCTATACGATGTCGGCCCAGAGCAGGGACCGCTTGGTGTCGTCCCCCGAAGCCATAAAGGTTCTTTGTTCAGCCAATACAACGATAAGGACCAATGGACTGGCGACATTACTGACAGGGACTTAGAGACAGTCGACCTAGATACGGCTGATTATTTGATGGGACCCGCAGGTTCTGTCACAATTCACAATTGCTGCACGATCCATGGTTCCAAGCCCAACCAGTCCGATATTGGACGCCCATTGCTGCTCAACGTCTATTCCGCGGCTGACGCTTTTACCTATATGCCAAACCCACTAACAACTGAATTTGCCGGCTCTATCGTGCGTGGCAAAGCGGTCCGTGAAGCTTTCATAGACCCGCGCCCTTGTGTCATGTCACCGGACTGGTCAAAAGGCTACACCTCGCTCTTTGCGCTCCAACAGAAAGAGGATTGGAGTGAAGACCAGATGGATCGGGTCCATCAACAGTACAGCGGAGCTGCTGCGGATTAATCCCAGGCCACTTGGTCCCATTAACCGCAGCGGCGACAGCGAACCTTGGCAAAGATTTCGTCCCAGTCTCCGTCAGTTGCCGCATAATCCAGCAGACAGCGCAATGCCTTCGACTCGTCCGGTAACTTGTAGCGTTCGACGATTGTTTTCAGCATCTCATGCGCGTCCGGGTGGACTTCATAGCCCACCTTGACCTTTGCGCCAGCCATATAAACCGCCTTCCTCTAAAAGCCTCGGAACAGAATCGTCGGTAACCAGAGCGCTAGCTTCGGCATCGCCAGCACGAATGCCAGAACCACCATGTGCAGGCAGATAAACGGGATAACACCCTTATACATGTGCATCAGCGTGATCTCCGGCGGACTGATGCCACGCAAGTAAAAGATAGCAGGTGCCATTGGCGGCGTCAGATAGCTGGTCTGGATCATGATTAGGAAGCAGATAGAGAACCATACCTTCACCGAACCCGGATCCAATTCGTAGAACGGGAACCCAACTATGATAGGCATCGCGATTGGGACGACGATTAGCATCAACGAGATCAGGTCCAATACGAAACCGGCGGCGAACGCCAACAGTAGCAAAATCGCCAAGGTTTCCCAGTTGTTCAGCTGAGCCGCCTCCATCAATTGCTGAACACCGATCAGTCCACCAGCGGCGGTAAATACACCCGCAAACATCGTGCCACCGATCAGAATCAACAAGATCATTGCCGTGATTATGACCGTTTTATAAAGTGCTTCCTTCATGACCGCCACGGTAAGTGTACGGTAGCACAAGCACATGATGACTGATCCCACAGCGCCGCATCCAGCAGCTTCTGTTGGCGTCGCAAGGCCTCCTAAGATCGATCCAAGTACTGTTGCAATCAGCAAAAACGGTGGGATCAAAGCCGTCGCCGTCATAGTCAGCTTCTCGAGAAAGGGAGGATCATTTTCGTCCGCACCTACGCGGGGACCATCATCGGGACGAATGGTACAACGAATAATAATGTAGAGAATGTAGCTACCAGCAAGCATCAGCCCCGGCAGGATCATTCCGGCAAACAAATCCCCAATCGAAACATCAGCGACAGGGCCAAGGATGACAACCACCACAGATGGTGGAATGATGGTACCGAGAGAGCCACCAGCGCAAATAGTGCCTGAAATCAACGATTTGTTGTATGCGTACCGCAACATCACGGGGATAGCCAGCAGACCAACAACCGTTTCCGTAGCGCCAACTATACCAGTAGACGCAGCGAATACGACGCATAGCAATACCGTGCCGATAGCCAGACCACCCGGCAATCGTCTCGTCCACATATGTATCGCTTCAAATAATCGTTCAGCAACACCAGAGCGTTCCAACAACGATCCCATAAATATGAATAGTGGGACTGCGCCCAGGACGTAGTTTGAGGCGACATCGTCTACTTTCGCCAAATAAAGCGCAACCGCGGCTTCATTGAAACGAATGATCCCCCAAACAAGTGCAACACCCATCAGGGAAAACGCCACGGGAAATCCCATAAACAAACAAACCAGCAGCGCCGGGAACATCCATAATGCAAATTCGACACTCATTATTCGAAGCCTCCCGGTAGATCTGGTTCTGGTACAACACGGTCCATAAGGACCAAAATGCACTTTAAGGCTTCAACAACCACTTGAAGGGTAAACAAGTAAAAACCAAAGGCGAACGTAAATTTAAACGGCCATATCAACGGGTTCCAGGCTGATTCCCCTGATTGCTCGTTAAATTTATAGGCCTCAATAAAATATTCAAAAAGGCCCCAGGAAATCCAAATAATCATCGGTAATAGAAGGAAAACGTACCCTGTCAGATCGATTAACGCCTTCTGCTTTTCAGAGCGTGTATCGAAAAAGAAATCCACGCGGATGTGACGACGGAGCTGCGTGCAATAGGCTATGCCCAGCATAAGACTGGTACCCATCATCATGTACGAAACTTCAAATGCCCAGAAGGTCGGCGCTCGGAATGCGTAGCGCATAACAACCTCGTAGACGATTAGAATTGCGAGAAATGGAATTATGCAGCCGGCAATAGTTCCAAAAACTTTAACCATCTTTTCGATAGGTCGAACGAAATTAAATACATCACGCCCGATAACCGCATGCGCTAAACCCCAAAGAGCATAGAGAGCCGTAATGTAGAAAATTCCGACTAATACTCCGAGAAACCAGCCGTGTCCCTTAGGTTCGCCCGAGAGGATCAACGAATGCGTTTCCGACCATACGCTAAGTACCGCGTCCATTACTCATATCCAATTTGGAAATACATAAACGGAATAAAGGGGAAGCGCTATTCACGCTCCCCCTAAAATTTTCTTCTATTAATCGGCTTACTTAAGAACGTCGCCGATTGCCGTGCGCGTACCCGGACCTGAACGCATCTTCGAATATACGCTCATGTCATGCTGGAATTTACGCTGGTGGTTCAATGCCTTCTTGAACCATGCATTGCCCTCAATCTGCTTATCCGCCCATTCGTTGCCGGCCTTCTGAGCGGCATCGATGAAGGATTGCTCCAAGCGAAGCATGGTGTTGCCGCCCTTCGCCATACGACGATAAGCGAACAGATCGTTATAGGCGTGGTTACGCCATGCGCGGAATGTACGCAGCTCACCCGCCAGCTCAATTAAATGCTGATCGCGAGCAGAAATCTTGTCCCAAGCGGCTTTGTTAAACTCACACTCTTGTGTAGCACCCGGCTGATGTACGCCCGGGAAAATGATGTATTTTGCAATCTTATGGAAACCGACCGGTTCGTTAACCGACGGCGAACTCCACTCTGTGGCATCAATTAC
>PBDC01000041.1 GCA_002717185.1 Rhodospirillaceae bacterium | reverse complement strand
CTTCGATCTTACCTTCCAGCTCCGCGATCGGCCGTTCAAAATCAAGAAAGGACTGCATGCGAAGGATCGCCTCGTTCCCATTAGGGCCGCGTTCCTAACATAGCCAGACCCATTTGCAAACGTCGCCTCACCGTTGTCCGCGCCGCGCCGCCAATGCCAAAGGATGTGCTCGCGCAACTAGCGATTGCAGACGTGCATCAATGACGTGGGTGTAAATCTGTGTCGTCGATATATCCGAATGGCCTAACATCTTCTGGATGCTACGCAAATCTGCCCCGTTCGCGAGTAGGTGACTGGCAAAAGCATGGCGTAGCACGTGCGGGCTAACCTTACGCGGATCAATGCCAACAACGGCGGCAAGCGATTTCAGCATCTGGCCAAAACGCTGACGGGTCAGGTGACCGGCCGCCCCACGCGAAGGAAACAACCAGCGCGATTCGGCGTCGCCGGGGATATGCGCCTGGCGCACCTTTCGATACGCGTCAACAGCCTCGCAAGCGGGTTCGCTCAATGGCACAAGCCGTTCCTTAGCATTCTTACCGCGCACGATCAGAAAGTCGCGATCGCGGACGCATGCTGTCAGTGGCAAACTCACCAATTCCGAGACGCGAAGGCCGGTCGCGTAGAGCAGTTCCAGCATTGCCCGCATGCGCAAAGCTTCCGGCCCCTCCTGGTGGTACGTTTCCTTCAAAAGTGCATTAACTTCTGCTTCGCTCAAAATTTTTGGCAAAGCGCGTCCTTGTTTGGGACTTTCGATAATTATAGTTGGATCATCCGCACGAATTCCGTCAACAAACAGGAAACGGTGAAACTGGCGGATAGACGACAGGCGTCGCGCCGCCGTGCTCGGCGCCAATTGCGCGTCCATTAGGGACGCCAGATAGCTTCGAATTTTTTCCTTCGTCGCCGATTCGGCTGTCCAGCCCTGAGATGCCAGAAAGTCTGTATAAGCGACAAGATCTCGGCCATAGGCAGCCAGGGTATTCTTTGACGCCCCGCGCTCGGCCGCCATCATTTCCAGGAACAGTTCGATGAGTTGCGGAATAGGCTATATCCTCTTGCCAATAGCCGCCTCGAAAATAAGCGCCTGGGATTCCGCAGTGAGGCCGACCGTGCGAAGTGCCTCGACAATGTCTGCCAATACGCTAGCATCCAGCTCACCCAGCCCATCGCCGCCCATGACAATCACGGACAGCAGCACGGTTTCTGCAAGACGGCCCCCGGCTGCCGCGCGACGCATTGCCGCACGATAGGAGTAATCTGGCAGCCACACTTTCACAGCCTCTAATCCCGTAAGCGTAGCTTCCCATTGTGCCGCTTCTATTGGATAGCCGAATATTTCTAAAAGCGCCACGCCGTCTTTCATACGCGCATTCGCCGGACTCGGTGAGTTCGCCGAAATAGCCGCCCGCCAATCCTCGAAGGACGCAGTTGTGAGGAATGACTCATTGGGTGCTCCGGCAAGTTTTGCCATCGCCCACAACGAACCCAAGGCCTGCTTGGCCATCGGATCACGCACAGATTGATAGCGCAACTCATTGACCCAGGATTCCGCAAGTTCCGACCGGCCCAGCGCCAGCAACGCGCGCGCGGCATCGGCAGCAAACCACGATAACTCTACCGACGGCACCATCGATTCCAGCATGGACTGATAGACCCGGATCGACTGCGGGTAGAAGCCGTCCTCCTCCGCAAAAACCAAGGCCTTATGCAATACCTCAGCCCGCGCTGTCGGGACGCTATGTCCGGTCGCCGCCTGATACAACAGTGCTCGTCCCCGCGGCGATCGCGCCGCCTTTGCCGTGCTTAATGCAGTGTCCAGGTCATCTCCAGAGAAAGGGGCATCCAAATAGATGCTAATCAACCGGTCCGTAGTCATTGCGCCAAAAAGAACCGCCTTTTCCGCTGCTGCCAACCGCAAATCCAGATCGGTCTCCGGACTTGTCGCAATCATCATCAGTAGCGGCGGTGACGCCAAATCCAACGCCGCAGCCGGCATTGGTAGCTTGGCATGGCGCAGCATCGCTAGTAGAAGCGGAGTTGGATGGTCTATCGCATCGACCTTCCGCACTTCGCCGCTGACAAAACCATCGATCAATAGCATGAACACAGGATCGATCGGCTCGTTTCCTTCGGCCAGTAGACTTGCGCCGAACGATGCTTCAGCGAGATTGTTTTCCGCTGCGTGACAAAATATCAGCAGATGCTGCCAAAAGGGCGCCGCCAAATTCGTGCCTGGACGTCGTGTCTCCGTGCAGGCACCAACGATGTCGTTTCGCATCAGCAGCGTGTTGGCATGCAGACGGCGTAGTTCAATGTCTGTGTCTTTGTGCGGAGCCGCGTCCAACAAAGCCGTCGCCGATCCCAACAATCCCATCGCCTGCAGTTGCCCGATGCGAAGCGCACCTAAATTAACCGATTGCTGATCGACTATCGGAGGTGTCGCTGCGGTCAGCAGCAAACGCCGCAACGCTTCGCGTAGGGTTCGCGATTTGATTGCGTCGGGCAATTGCCTGATCAGGTGAGCCACCATGGACGCGGATGTGCCATCCCACATATTTCTCGTTAACCCGCCAGACAGCGCGTCAATCATACCGAAATCCTGCGGATCAGGTCCTTGCAGCCTATTAACCTCGATGCCCGGCTGCACCTCCGGAAAAGGCTTAGGGCTTTCTTGCGGTTCCGCCGATGACGACGGAAGGTTCCGCGGCAACAGGCGTCGCGGCGCCGGAGCTTTGCTTTGCGCCCACAAGCCATTCCAATAGCCATCAATGGTGATAGTACCGAGCGTCAGCATTAATACCAGCGTTGTGCTCGACAACGCGGCCGTAGCCCGACTAACGCGGGAATTTTTCATTATTCAATACTTTTTCGACTTTTTGCGATGGCACCGGAATTTCCCATGTAGCTACAAAAGCCAACCCGCCCCCGATAGCAACAATGAGCATTATTACCAAGAACGAGATGATTTTTTTCATATGCCCCCGTCGTCGATCGCACTCGTATATGAGAAACGTATCGCTTGACTATCTTAATTCTGCGGCAGTTTATATTCGGTTGAATTTCTATTCAACGAAGGTTCCGGTCTACCGGCGGATAAATGACCAATACAAGGACACTGATATTACCGAAAACGCTAATCATGGTTGGCATGATGGGGGCTGGAAAAACGGCAATCGGTCGTCGGGTCGCAGCGCGGTTGGGTTTACCTTTCATCGATGCGGACGACGAGATCGTCAAAGCAGCTGGCTGTTCGATCGAAGACATTTTTAATCGTCATGGCGAGACGGCGTTTCGCGATGGCGAGCGACGCGTGATCGCAAGACTGCTCACTGAACCAGTTCACGTGTTGGCGACAGGAGGCGGTGCCTTTATCGACCCTGAAACCCGAGCGCGAGCGCGCGAAAACTGCCTGTCCGTATGGCTCCGCGTTGAAAAGGAAGTACTGTGGCAGCGGGTGCAACGGAGGGACAACCGTCCTCTATTGAAGACAGAAGCACCCTACGAGACACTTTCACGGCTGGTAGATGAGCGATACCCGATCTATGCCGAGGCTGACACTGTAGTCGACAGTGTGGACGGCCCGCCAGACGACACAGTGAACAGCGTTTTAGCCGTCGTCAAACGGTTCCTGGAACAGAAAGGACGTTCGGATTGAGCACTTATGAAACCGTCCACGTAAACCTTGGCGAACGCAGTTATGACGTTCTGGTCGGTGAAGGGCTACTGGCAGAGGTAGCCCAGCATATCTCACCGGTTTTGAAGCAGGATCGCGTGTTTATCGTCACCGATGAGAATGTCGCCCCCTTGCACTTGGAAATTCTGGAACACTGCTTGGATAGTGCGGGCATTCAGTGTGAAACACTCATTTTGCCCGCCGGCGACCAGACCAAGGATTTCGTTTACCTGCAGAAGTTAATCGGGGAGTTCCTGACGCGAAAGATCGAGAGATCCAGCACGATCATCGCGCTCGGTGGAGGCGTTATCGGGGATTTGGCAGGATTCGCAGCATCGATCACTCTTCGCGGCGTCGACTATGTACAGATACCCACGACACTCTTGGCGCAGGTAGACAGTTCAGTCGGCGGCAAAACGGCGATAAATACCCCGCAAGGAAAAAATTTGATCGGTATGTTCCATCAGCCCCGGCTGGTGCTCGCTGACGTCACAACTCTTGATACGCTGTCGCAGCGGGAATTCCTGGCTGGCTATGCAGAGGTAGTAAAGTACGGGCTGATCAACAATCCCGGCTTTTTCAGGTGGCTAGAAAAAAATGGCGACGCCCTGCGGGATGGCAATCGCATGGACCGGATCCGCGCTGTAGTGACAAGCTGTCAGGCAAAGGCGGACATCGTCGCCACGGACGAGCGCGAGGCGGGAAAACGTGCGCTACTAAATTTAGGGCACACCTTCGGGCATGCGCTTGAAGCGGAAATTGGCTACACTGATATGCTTCTCCATGGGGAAGCCGTTGCCGTTGGTATGAAGATGGCGTTCGACCTGTCCGTTCGCATGGGCCTGTGCCCGGCAGAAGATAAAGCTCGGGTATCCCGTCATTTTGACGCCATTGGGTTGGACACCGATCTTGATCACATTCAAGGCGTACCCTGGCAGGCCGAAAGCCTGATTGACCATATGGGACGGGACAAAAAAGTCAAAGACGGTCGGATGACCTTCGTTCTCGTCGAAGGGATCGGCCGCGCTTTCCTCAGCCAAGACGTGGCGCGAGAGGATTTAATGGCAACATTGGAGGCTTCGATCGGATCATGACCGGCGAACTGATCATCGCGATCGTGGCGATTGTTGTTTTGCTTGTAATCTCCGCTTTCTTTTCGGGATCTGAAACAGCTCTCACCGCGGCATCAATGCCGCAGCTGCACCAGCACGCGAAGCGAGGCAGCAGCCGAGCAAAGATCGTGTTGAACCTATACGCGCGCAAGGACCGACTGATCGGCGCAATCCTACTCGGCAACAATCTCGTAAACATCACCGCCTCGGCGCTTGCAACTTACGTATTTTTGCTTTTGTTCGGCGATGCGGGTGTGGCCTATGCCACGATGGCGATGACCCTATTAATCGTCATATTTGCCGAAGTCCTTCCTAAAACCTATGCGATCGGCAACGCCGACAAAGCCTCTTTGGTCGTCGCACCGTTGATCCGCGCCGTTGTCATCGTTCTGGCTCCGATTACGCATACGATTCAATTAATTGTGCGGACGACTGTAAAGCCTTTCGGTATCGAGTTGGGCGAAGAATTCGGTATCGGACACCGTGAGGAAGAGTTGCGCGGTGCGATCGACCTGCATGAAGGCCCCGGTCCTGATATCCGACAAGAACAGCAGATGCTGCGTAGCATCCTCGATCTCGACGATGTCGAAGTTGAAGAAATCATGGTTCACCGCCGCAATGTCACCCTGGTCGACATCGCCGATCAACCCGGGCAAATCGTCGAACAGGCCTTGGCTAGTCCCTATACTCGCATTCCACTCTACCGCGACGACCCCGACAATATTGTCGGTGTGCTGCACGCAAAGGCGTTGCTCCGCGACTTGCACGCCCACGAAGACCGCGTCGAAGAGCTGGATATCCTTCAGTTGGCAGCAAAACCGTGGTTCATCCCGGAGACGACAACCTTGTTGGACCAACTCCAGGCCTTTCGCACCAGACGAGAGCATTTCGCAATTGTCGTCGATGAATACGGCGCGGTAATGGGTATCGTCACCCTGGAAGATATCCTTGAGGAAATTGTCGGTAGCATCGAAGACGAACACGATGTCACAGTACCTGGCGTCCGACGACAGCCGGACGGATCCTACATCATCTCGGGAACCGCCACCTTGCGTGATTTAAATCGCGAACTGGAATGGAACCTGCCCGACGACAATGCGGTTACGCTTGCAGGCCTCGTGCTGCACGAAGCACGACGCATCCCTGAGCCTGGTCAAGTTTTCACTTTCTACGGATTTCGGTTTGAAATATTACGGCGGCAACGCAACCAGATCTCTTCAGTCCGTGTGAAACCTCCGCAGGCCGAAAACGCCGAAGTCGCGATCGTTTGACACAGTTGAATCAGCCCGAATTACACCGCGCCCATTGCTTGTCAGGGCCCAGCCGCACCCCCATACTGTTTAGATGCAGAATACGAACAGCCTAAAAACGAGCAATATTGATAGCAGTGCTGGAGCAGCTCTTTGCGACCACCCAGGCTGTTCTGCGTCGGCAAACCACAGAGCTCCAAAAGCGCGCAATCGGTTAAACGACTATTATTGGTTCTGCCTCGACCATATACGTGAATACAACCGGAGTTGGAATTACTGCGCCGGAATGACAAATACACAGGTCGAATCGGAAATTCGCAATGATACCGTCTGGCGACGTCCAAGCTGGCCTTTGGGCAGCCAAGACGGCAAATTCTCGGGAAATGCACACTTCCACGATGATCTCGGCGTTTTCGAGGCAGCAGCCTCGATGAATACGAGGCGAAAGCAGGAAAAACGAGCCAAACGGCCCAAACAGAACGCGGAAGTCCGGCATGCCCTGCGAATCATGAATTTTGATAGCCCGGTGACCTTGACCGAGTTGAAGTCGCGCTATAAGGAACTGGTCAAAAGACTACATCCTGACGCTAATGGTGGTAATCGTGCTGCCGAAGAAAAGCTGAAGGATATCAATCAGGCGTACGCCACACTTAAGAAATTCTTGGTCGCCTAGGCGCACCGCGGCCAAAATTCCAAAATTTGCGTTTGTAAAAAGACTGGATTGTGTAGATGACAACGACTGATGTTCCGAGCCGAGCCCATAAACTAGACGCTCCTGACACTGAAGTTTCGGTAAGGCAGATCTTCGGGCTCGATACCGACATGGTCGTCCCGGCTTTCTCAAGCGATTCCAATTACGTTCCGGAACGTGACGATTCTTACGTTTTCGATCATGAAACAACTATGGCCATCCTGGCTGGCTTTGCACATAACCGCCGCGTCATGATCCAGGGGTATCACGGCACAGGTAAATCAACGCACATCGAGCAAGTGGCGTCGCGGCTCAACTGGCCCTGCGTCCGCATCAATCTGGACAGCCATATTAGCCGTATTGACCTGATTGGCAAGGATGCCATTGTCCTACGCGATGGAAAACAGATTACCGAATTCCGCGAAGGCATATTGCCCTGGGCGTTGCAGAACCCCTGCGGTTTGTGCTTTGACGAATATGACGCAGGGCGACCGGACGTAATGTTCGTCATCCAGCGCATCCTAGAAGTCGATGGTAAGCTGACTTTGCTAGACCAGAGCCGAATCATCCGACCTCACCCGTTCTTCCGTATGTTCTCCACAGCGAATACAGTCGGCCTGGGCGATACGACGGGCCTTTATCACGGTACCCAACAAATCAACCAGGGCCAGATGGACCGTTGGAACATCGTTACGACTCTCAACTATCTGCCGCATGAAGTCGAAGAGGAGATCGTCCTTGGCAAACTGCCGAGCTATGACAATGACGAAGGCCGCAAGAACATCGAGACTATGGTCGCCCTAGCGGAATTGACCCGGACAGGCTTCATGGGTGGAGACATTTCGACTGTAATGTCTCCACGGACGGTGCTTACCTGGGCCGAGAATACCGATATATTCAAGGATCGGGGCTTCGCCTTTCGCGTGACATTCCTCAACAAGTGCGATGAGATGGAACGTCCTATAGTTGCCGAATATTACCAACGCTGCTTTGGCGAAGAGTTGCCGGAGGCGAGCACCTCGATCACGGTAAACTGAAGGCACGGCGATGGCCACGGACAGCGAACCTCCCATTGAAAGCTTTAAACGCGCGGTCGCGTCCTGCTTTCGCGCGATGGCTGATGAATCTGAAGTGGATGTAACATTCTCCGCGGAGCCACCGGGTGTCAGCGGGGACAGGGTACGATTGCCCTTTCCCAACCGGGAATTGCCTAGTGAAGAGGTGGCCCAGGTTCGTGGTGAGGCCGATGCACTCGCGCTTAAGATGCGACACCATGATGCCAGGCTGCACAGCAGCCGCATGCCTACCGGCGACGTGGCCCCCGTTCTTTTCGAAATGCTAGAGCAGGCACGGGTCGAAGCCCTGGGTACGCGGCGAATGGCAGGTGCCAGCGAGAATATAGCCGCGGCCTTAGAAGATAAATTCCGCCGCGAGGGCCTGCACCGGGTGAATGACCGCACGGAAGCGACCATGCCCGATGTAGTTCGCCTTTTGGCGCGCCAGGCGTTCACCGGTGAAGCACCGCCACCTGCCGCGCAGCGCGTTTGTGAGCTTTGGGAGCCTTTGCTAAAGGAAAAGATCGGCAAAGACCTTGAGGTTCTGCGTAGTTGCCTCACCGACCAAACGGAATATGGTAGCGCCGTTCGGCAATTGATTACCGATCTGGATATCGAGATTGGCACGGAGCAAGACGCCGACGACAACGAATCCACCGGCGATGAAGCCGATGAAGATTCTATGCAGTCTGAATCAGAAGAAGAAGGCGGCGAGTCCGCGGATGCAGCTGGCGAATCCGGCGGTGAAGCAACGGAAACTGACGGCGGCGAAGATGATCTCGGCGACATGATGCCGGATGACGCCGACGGCGAGATGATGCCTTCGGAAGGTAGCGAAGAACCAGGGGACCCCGGCAAACGCTGGCGGCCAGAGCATGACCTGTCCAACGTGCCAAAAGAGGCCTTCTACTCGACGTATACCAATCAATTCGACGAAGTCGTTGCCGCGGAAACCCTCTGCGATCCCGAAGAACTGTCACGTCTGCGCCAATTACTAGACCAGCAGTTGTCGCAGTTACAGGGCTTGATTGGACGGCTAGCGAACCGGTTGCAGCGGCGTCTATTAGCGAAACAAACGAGATCCTGGGATTTCAACCTTGAAGAGGGGCTGCTCGACACAGCACGGCTTGATCGCGTCGTAATCAGCCCGCTCCACCCCCTGTCTTTTAAACAGGAACAGGAAACCGAGTTCCGCGACACTGTCGTTACCCTGCTGATCGATAATTCTGGATCGATGCGCGGCCGGCCTATCACCATAGCGGCGATGAGTGCCGATATCTTGGCCCGAACGTTGGAGCGCTGTGCGGTGAAGGTCGAGGTTCTCGGCTTCACAACCCGCGCATGGAAGGGTGGCCAATCGCGCGAGAAGTGGATTTCCGAGGGCAAGATTGCCAATCCAGGGCGGCTCAACGATTTACGGCATATCGTCTACAAGGCAGCCGATGCACCTTGGCGCCGGGCCCGCAAGAATCTCGGCTTGATGCTGCGCGAAGGGCTGCTGAAGGAAAACATAGACGGAGAGGCGCTGCTGTGGGCGCATGATCGCTTGCTCGGGAGACCGGAACAGCGCCGAATACTGATGGTAATCTCCGATGGGGCTCCGGTTGACGATTCGACATTGTCAGTCAATCCCGGAAATTATCTCGAACGCCACCTGCGTGACGTGATCGATTATATCGAGACACGCTCGCCAGTCGAATTGCTTGCGATCGGCATTGGCCACGATGTCACAAGGTACTACCGCCGGGCCGTGACAATCGTTGATGTGGAACAATTAGGCGGGACTATGATGGAAAATCTTGCCGATCTATTCGACGAAGAAGACATGCGCCGGCCAGCTACAAGCCTACGACGGGCTGCCCGCTCAATGGGCCGCATAGGATAGGCTACCACCCGTACGCATAAATCTAGCCCATCCGATGACGAATTTATTTGCGGCTTCGCCCCTCTTAAGACGCTTTAGCCGCCGCTTTCACAATTCTCCGCTTAATGCGCAGCGCTTCGTCTGTGAGTTTACGGTTCGAAGTACTAAGAAGAAACGCGTCAAGGCCGCCATTCTTCTCAATCGTCCGGATCGCGTTCGTCGAAACACGCATCCGCACCATTTCGCCAAGCGTGTCGCTCATCAGGGATGTCAGCTGAACGTTCGGCAAAAAACGCCTGCGCGTTTTGTTATGCGCATGGCTGACATTGTTGCCCGCTTGAACGCCCTTACCAGTAATGTCGCACCGTCGCGCCATGATACGTTCCTCTAAACCCAAAAATCCCGCGGAAATGCGCGAGGGCGGCGTCTTTTACGGCAACCGCCGCACCCCGTCAAGTCATCCTACAACCCGCTCTCGAACGAGGCGCTTATTCGTCCCAGACCGCATCGGTGAGGGGCAATCCTTCGATCGCCGCCTTAGTCAGCGGTCGGTCAGGAGTGATGCCTGATTGCTCCAAGAGTGAGGCAGTCTGGCGCATATGCTGGGTCGAGTGCCAGACTGTGCGTTCCAGCATTTCATGACGCGTCGTTCCGCCGAAATAAGTCGGCACCTGTCCTGAGAAGTCCTCGTCCTTAGAGCCTTCCCACCAGGCATTGAACCGGGTTCGCACCGCCTCACCGAAATCGGCGATCTGCGCACTGGTCTGCATATCGTCCGGCGGGGCTGCCAAGTAGCTCTGATGCGTCAAACTCTCACCCGTGTCCTCCATATCAAGAAAGGCAACGGGTATCTGGAACACATGGTGCAACAGCACCCGCCAAGAGCGCGGCCGATTAGGCAATTCGCGCGAAAGGTGCTCGTCCGGCATCTGGCGAACCAGACGGATGGCAGTCTGCAAATTGCCATCGAACCGCGTGGCCAACTCCGCCGGGGACAATTCTGGCGAAGGGTCGTCCTCCAGTTCGAGAAAATCCACCACATCGGAAATTACCTGCGCGAAAACATAATCGTCGCCGCGCGACACAACTGGAATGGAACGGGCACCAATGCGAGCCAATTCGTCACGGCCGCCATTGTCTTCCAAAATATTAATCGATTCGAACTCGATCCCACGGACCGACAGGTATTCCTTTACCCTAAGACAGCTCGTTCAATGAGGCTGCCAGAAAACCTTAATAGAGGCCGTCATTGCGTCATCCTTTCTCTCTTGTGAAAAGCCGCATTGTTGGCGAAAACTTTTATTAAAAAAAAGTATAGTCGCACGTTGTAAGAGGTACAACTCGACTCAGACAAGCGCCTCTTCCGCCCACTGAGCCAACGAGAGCAGTTCATCATCCTTGGCAAAACTGCCATTGATCTGAACCCCGACCGGCAAGCCGTTTGGTCCTATATAGTGCGGCAAGGTCACGCATGGCGTCCCCATTGTCGTCCACGGCCGATTAAAAGTGGCGTCTCCAGTAGTCTCCCGCCCCTTCGGTGCTTCGCCTGGGGCTGCTGGCGTTATTAGCGCGTCCAGATCCCGCATGATTTCAGCGAAGGCGATACGGCACCGATGGGCGCAATCAATGGCTTCCAGATAGGTGGCGTAATCGGTAACCGCTCCCATCGCCATCTGCGCCTTGAGTCGGTCGCTTAGCTTGTCTTCATGCTGGTTGTACTCATGTGCCAATGCGCGGCGTCCCTCATACATCATTATCGTCTTATTAGCTGACTCTAAACCGGCGAAAAGTTCGGGTAATACCACTTCCTGAACCACCGCACCGGCATCGGTGAAGGCAGCAGCTGCTTTCTCAACGGACTCTTGGCTGGCCGCATCCGCCCTGTTCCACCAGGGCGTTCGGCAAATAGCAAGCTTGGGCGGAGAGAACTTGCGGGGATTAGCTGCTGGGGCACCGGTCAACACCGCGCGCAGCAACACGAAGTCAGCAGCTGTCCGTGACAATACGCCCAGCGTGTCCAATGACCGGGCGAGCAGCTTGACCCCGGCGTAGCTAAAATGGCCGATCGTTGGCTTATACCCCGCCACACCGCAAAACGAGGCCGGTCGGATTGTTGAGCCGCCAGTCTGCGTGCCCAAAGCAAGTGGCACCATCATATCGGCGACCGCGGCGGCCGATCCACTCGAGGAGCCGCCGGGGGAAAATTCCAGATTACACGGATTACGCGTCTTCGCCGGCTTCACAAACGCAAATTCCGTTGTCACCGTTTTCCCCAAAACCACACCACCCGCCGACCGGATCAGCGCCACGCAAGCGGCGTCAGAGATCGGCTGGTAGTTTGGGTAGATTGCGGATCCATAGGCCGTCGGCATGTCAAAGGTCTCGATTACGTCCTTGAAGCCAACCGGCACACCGTGCAAAAGTCCGCGCGGTGCCTCAGCATCGCGCGCTCTCGCGTCGGCCATTGCAGCATCGGCATCGATATGCGCCCAGGCTAACAATTCCGGCTCCCGCGCTGCGATCCTATCCAGACAAGCGGCGATTACGGCCTGGCTCGTCAATTCTCCAGCTGCTATGGCGCGCGCAACAGCGGTCGCGCTTAGTTCATTTAAATCTGCCATAAGCTTCTCCAGCCCAATTATTGTCCGAGAAACGCCCGTAAGACCCGCCGAGCCGCAGCGGTTGGCGTAGTCGTACCCTTCACGACTTGACCCTCTTGCCCCGCTAAAATCGCCTTCACATCGGGGTGCGCCCGCAATTGTTCCAAGAGCGTGTCACCACCCTCCTGCCATAACCAGCACCGCGCCTGATAAGCGCGACGTGCCGCGATCTCTCCGCTGCTACCTAGCCTCGTTTCATAATCCTCGACATGGGTCCAGGCCTCAGCGACCCCCATGCCCGTCAGTGCGGAACAAGCCGCCACCGGCACTTGCCAATTCGGCGATGCCGGCCGCAGCAGATGGATCGCGTTACGGTAGTCGTAAACGGCGTGCCGGGAGGAGGTCTCGAATTCGCCGTCAGCCTTGTTTACAAGGATCATATCGGCCAGTTCGACTATGCCCTTCTTCATACCCTGCAATTCATCGCCACCCGCAGGCGACAGCAGTAGCACGAACATATCGGTCATATCCTTAACGGCCGTCTCCGACTGCCCTACACCAACCGTCTCCACTAACACCACATCATAACGCGCCGCCTCGCAGATTGAGATCGCTTCCCGCGTCCGCCGCGCCACACCACCCAACGTTGCGCCGGCCGGCGAGGGCCGAATGAAAGCGTCTGGATGGCGCGATAGCACTTCCATGCGCGTCTTATCGCCCAGAATAGAGCCGCCGCTAAGCTTTGACGTCGGATCGACGGCGAGCACAGCGACGCGGCGGCCCTTGTTGATAACGTGCTGACCCAGCGCTTCAATGAAGGTCGACTTTCCGACACCCGGTACTCCCGAGATACCGACTCGGACAGATTCAACGCGATGAGGCAGAAGCTCTACCTGCAGGCGTTCGGCCTGTTCGCGATGATCTTCGCGGATCGACTCCACCAGCGTAATCGCACGGCCAAGTGCGCGCCGGTCTCCGTCGCAGACGGCCTGCGCCAGTTTCTGCGTATCCGAAGAACTCATGAGCGTCACGGTTCCTTTTTATTGAATTGCTCATCGACCAGCTTGGACACCTTGGCGTGAGAATCCTCATCGATCTGTTCGCACTCTACGCGGTACCGCTAGCAAAGGTCCATGGCCTGTTTGATAGGGGATTCAGGATTGCTTGACAGTTTTGCGAGAAGGTCATCCCCCACTTTTCGTTTAATAGAGTTCGCTACGGCTTCAGTTTTCGCAATCTGCGCCTGGCTCTTACGCAACCTGCTTACGGCTGAGTGGCCGCGGTTGTTTATGTAGTTCAGGCTCATTAGATCGAAAAGGATATGTCCGCGCGAGGCTGGCGCGGCACTCGTCAAGCGGCTTTGCTCCGCCCCTTGATCAACGACATGATCTCCGCTGCAGCCGCCGGAATATGCGTGCCCGGCCCATACACCGCAGCGACGCCCTGTGCTTTCAATCCAGTATAATCGTTCGGCGGGATGACGCCGCCGCAGACGACGAGGACATCATCCGCGCCCTGCTGCTTTAGAGCATCAATAAGAGCCGGGACTAGGGTTTTATGGCCGGCTGCCTGCGATGACACACCGATGATATGAGCATCATTCTCGATCGCCTGACGCGCTGCCTCTTCTGGAGACTGGAATAGTGGCCCGACATCAACATCGAAACCGATATCGGCAAAGGCTGTAGCGATCACCTTGGCACCACGATCGTGGCCATCCTGACCTAGCTTGACCACCAGCATGCGTGGCCGGCGACCTTCCGAGGAAGCGAAAGATTCGACGTCAGACTTAATTTGCTCGAAGCCTTCATCGCCATCATAGGCAGAGCCGTAGACGCCGGTGATGGAGCGAATTTCCGCCCTATGACGGGTGTACACGGTTTCCAGCGCATCAGAGACCTCTCCGACAGTAGCTCGCGCCCTCGCAGCCTCAACAGACAAGGTAAGCAAGTTTCCTGTCCCGTCACGTGCAGCATCCTCCAGCGCTTTGAGACTAATCTGACAAGTGGTCTCGTCGCGCGACGCCCTAACATCGGTCAGCCTCTTGATTTGCGCCGTGCGGACCGCAGTGTTGTCGATGTCGAGGATATCAATTTCGTCGCGTGCGTCCGGCTTATACTTGTTTACACCGACGATTACTTCTTCAGCGCGATCGATCATCGCCTGGCGCCTCGCCGCAGATTCCTCGATACGCAATTTTGGCACTCCCGCGACAATCGCCTGGGTCATACCACCCATCTCTTCGACTTCGTCAATTAGCTTGCCCGCCTCGGCGATCAGGCTCGCAGTCAAGCTTTCAACGTAGTAGCTCCCGGCAAGCGGGTCGACTACCTTGGTGATACCGGTCTCCTCCTGCAAAATAAGCTGCGTATTTCTGGCAATTCGGGCAGAGAGCTCGCTCGGTAGGGCAAGCGCTTCGTCGAAGGCGTTGGTGTGCAGTGATTGAGTGCCGCCTAGTCCCGCGGCAAGCGCCTCGATCGTTGTGCGAATAATATTGTTGTAGGGGTCCTGCTCGGTCAGCGAGACCCCCGAAGTCTGACAATGGGTGCGCAGCATCAAGGATTTATCGTCCTGCGGCTTGAACCGGTCACGCATCAGATTGGCCCATAGGAACCGCGCCGCGCGTAGCTTTGCAACCTCCATGAAAAAATTCATGCCGATGCAAAAGAAGAAGGAGAGCCGCGGCGCGAATTTGTCTACGTCGAGCCCCTGTGCCTGCGCCGCACGAACGTATTCCAGCCCGTCGGCAATCGTATAGGCAAGCTCCTGTACACAGGTCGCTCCAGCCTCCTGCATGTGGTAGCCGGAGATGGAGATCGAGTTGAAACGCGGCATATGCTCTGCAGTGTGTGCGATGATGTCGGAAACAATCCGCATCGACGGTTCCGGCGGATAAATATAAGTGTTGCGGACCATAAACTCCTTAAGGATGTCGTTCTGGATGGTGCCACTGAGGTCTTTCTGCGACACGCCTTGCTCCTCGCCGGCAACGATGAAGCTGGCCAACACCGGAAGTACAGCGCCATTCATTGTCATAGAGACGGACATCTGATCGAGTGGTATGCCATCGAACAGTACCTTCATGTCCTCAACGGAATCGATCGCCACGCCGGCTTTTCCAACATCACCGATGACGCGCTCATGATCACTGTCATAGCCGCGATGCGTGGCCAGGTCGAAGGCGATCGAAAGGCCCTTTTGCCCCGCCGCTAGATTGCGCCTATAGAAAGCGTTTGATTCCTCAGCTGTCGAGAAGCCGGAATACTGACGCACTGTCCAAGGTCGCGCCGCGTACATCGTCGCCCGCGGACCACGGACAAATGGGGCTACGCCGGGCAACGTGTCGATATGTTCGAGTTTGTCTAGATCGGCCGCGGCGTATACCGGCTTCACCTCGATCCCTTCCAGGGTACGCCATGCCAATGATTCTAATGGCTTGCCCCGTAATTCCTTGCTGGCCAGCGCCTCCCACTCATCCATAGATTTTTTCGGAAAATCAGCCATCTCAACCGTCCGGATTGCCGTATCGTACTCCGCTTATATCGGTTTCATCGTGACCCTGTCTATTCGCCTAGGAATTAAGTTCGAAAATCAATAAGTTAACGATCCAAGAACTCTAAGTCCGATGGAACCAGATGTTCCGCCCGCACGACAGCTAACTCGCCTATTTACCAATCCGCAACGTACAGGATCCGCGCTGTCTTGCCATTGCACAAATTGGCCAAGTGAAATCGACCAGTTAAAGGGTAAACCCGTTGCGTGAATACAGACCAGGTTTCGTGCCAGCAGTACCACCTCGATCAAAACTGGGGACAAGGAACCCTTTAAGCCACGTCAAATCGGTCGCCGCGAGAGGGACTGTCGGCACCCGCGAGCGTTTGTAAACTCGGCACAAGTGGCATCACTGCAGGGGTGGAGCGCAGGCTCGGGAGCCAGGTTTTTCCGGCCGTGGTCCGTTTGGCAGCAAATCTGCTTGGCTGTCGCATGGCCTGTGCAGAATTTTTTCACCAGCTACGCAAACCACACGTCCGACGTCTCCCGCTCACTGAAAAATTCTACCTATGTATAATCGGCATGCTTGTAAGGTTAACCGTTCTCAAAGCCGCATCCAAAAATTAGATTGCCGACGGAGGCTTACTTGCCCCTTTGTTGGCGTGTTTGTCTAACGCCTCACAGGATTGTGAATACACTTGTCGACTGACATCGTTATAAGATACCGCCTTTCACTTTGTAACGGGATGCAACATGGGCGCTTTGAGAGGATTTCTGACATCACTGGCAATATTCACGCTGTTAGTTGGTCCTGCCGGAGCGGAAGTCGCTAAACAAATCAACTGGCAGAATCTGGTACCAGCCGCGAAACCGCTTGAAAACCCGCTAAAGCATCTGGAATGGGAACAGCAGGCAGAAATCGAATTCCTCACCACTATCCGCAAACTCTACGCGCAAGGAGCAATAAACAAAGTCGACTACCGTTACGAAGAAGGGCTCGAGATAACCTACAAACTGGAGAAGATGGGGCTCAATGTCGATAAACTGGTCGCCAATTTTGAAGCAGTTCAACAGGAAATCCAGCGACGCAACAACGCTGTTGTTGACGCGCTGGATGGCCAACTAATCCGAATGCCAGGCTATGCACTGCCGCTCGAATTCGATGGCACGGCAATCAGTGAATTCCTGCTTGTGCCCTATGTCGGCGCCTGCATTCACGTGCCAGCTCCACCGATCAATCAGACCGTTTTCGTATCCCTAAACAAGTCCTACAAAACGAAAAGCCTTTACGAACCCGTTTGGATTACGGGACGGCTTAAAGTAAAAACGACGAACAAATCACTGTCTTATGTCGATGGTAGCGCCGTTGTCGAATCCGGATACGCCCTAGAGGGAATAAAAATCGAACCCTACAAAGAGTAGGTGCAAAGTTGGAGCCGACAGCCCTGGTTATTCAAATCAAACGTTTCAGTTGAATCGGTATGTTATAACATTTTAAAAATGAATAATTTCGTACTAACGATTTTTAATGAAGGACGCGCTCCATGAAACGCCCGTTTCCACCGTATTCGGCTCAAACCAAAAAGATAGCGGTTCTTTTTGGCATAGCTGCCATTTTCTCAGTGACCGCAACGGCCAACAGCGCTGACCCCCATCAACACGGTGTCGGTAAATTGAACGTCGCTGTCCAAGGTGATCATTTGGAGATAGAGATAGAGACACCAGGAGCTGATATCGTCGGTTTCGAGAACAAACCAAAGACGGAAGAGCAAAGACGGTTAGTGCAGGACGCCGCGAAGGCCCTGCGAGATGCCGGTGCTCTATTCGTCTTTCCCGCTACTGCCGGATGTATTCTCAAAGACGCTGAAGTTGAGTCCGACCTTCTTGTTTTTGACCGCGGAAATCATGGGGACAAGCATCACAGCGAAAAACATCATGACGAAAAGCATCACAGTGATAAACACGACGAAGAGGGGCACGCCGAGTTCCACGCGCACTACCACTTCGTATGCGAGAACCCGTTAACGCACGTCGACCTACGTTATTTCGAGATGTTCCCACGCGCTGAAGTGCTTTCGGCACAAACGCTCACCGCAACCGGCCAGCGTAAGCAAAAATTGACGCGTAAGGATGCGCGCCTCAATTTTTAGGGTTCCTGCCAAATTCGGGGTATAGCTCTTGAGGTTTGTATTTATTGCTTGTCACCGATCTCAATGACCGAATTCGCGATCAATCTGGACAACGTCTGTTTCAGTTGGAAACCGGGAACTGCACCCGTTCTTGATATTCCTCATCTCGCCGTCCCCGCCGGTGAGCGACTGCTTATTCAAGGACCAAGCGGCAGCGGCAAGACAACGCTGCTAAGCCTATTGGGCGGTATCATCACCCCTCAGACCGGGACGGTCGACGTGCTTGGTACGACATTAACCCAACTGAACGCTGCCCAACGCGACTCTTTTCGCGCCGATCACATCGGCTTCGTATTCCAGATGTTCAACCTAGTACCGTATCTCTCGTTGGCAGACAACGTCACCCTACCCTGCCAATTTTCCGCAGTGCGCCGGGCCACCGCACTGGCTAACGCGGCGGATCTGACAGCCGCCGCGACGCATCTCCTGTCCCAACTCGAACTCGACATCTGCGAATTGGCCGGACGCCCGATTACGGAACTTAGCGTCGGCCAGCAGCAGAGGGTCGCAGCAGCCCGCGCATTGATCGGCGCACCGCCATTGATAATCGCCGACGAGCCCACCTCAGCACTGGACGCGGACGCACGGCAATTATTCCTCGAGCTCCTGTTTCGTGAGGTCGAAGGGGCCGGCGCCACACTCATCTTTGTCAGCCACGACCTCGACCTCCGCTCCTGCTTCGATCGCACATTGCCGCTCGCCGATATCAATCGGGCCACGTGATGGCGATCCTCAGCCTCGCTTTCAAGAGCTTGTTGAACCGGCGCGTGACCGTCGGCCTCACCATTTTTGCCATCGGTGTCAGCGTCATGCTGGTGCTGGGCGTAGAGCGGCTGCGGCACGATGCCAAGACCAGTTTCGCTAATACCATTTCTGGAACTGATTTAATCATCGGCGCGCGCAGCGGATCGATCCAGTTGTTACTCTACTCCGTGTTCCGCATCGGCAACGCCACAAATAACATCAGTTGGCGCAGCTACCAGGACATCGCCAGCCGCGAGGAAGTTGCCTGGACAATCCCAATGTCGCTCGGCGACTCGCACCGTGGATATCGGGTGTTGGGCACAACGGCCGATTACTTCAAACACTACCGATACGGCAACGGGAATCCGCTTGCGTTTGCCGAGGGCAAACCCTTCATAGATATGTTCAGCGCAGTGTTGGGCTCGGATGTCGCCCATGCACTTGGCTACAAACAGGGCGATCCAATTGTGGTCGCTCATGGGCTCGGCGCCGAAGGCTTCAGCAAGCATGACGATAAGCCTTTCGCAGTCTCGGGCATCCTGGAGAGAACCGGCACACCTGTCGATCGCACTGTCCATATCAGCCTGGCAGGAATCGAGGCGATCCATATCGACTGGAAAAGCGGAGCGCGCGTGCCGGGCATGGGAATCGACGCAGACGCAGTTCGACAGATGAAACTGCAGCCAAAATCGATCACCGCCTTCCTGGTCGGACTGAAATCGCGCCTCGCCACTTTCCGGCTGCAGCGAGCAATTAACGATTACCGGCGCGAGCCATTGCTCGCCGCGTTGCCTGGTGTGGCACTGCAAGAATTGTGGGACCTGATGGGCACGGCGGAAATGGCGCTCTCCGCCATCTCGCTTTTTGTCGTGGCTGCGGGCCTACTCGGCATGATGACAATGTTGTTGAGTGGCCTCAACGAACGCCGGCGCGAAATTTCAATTCTGCGAACAGTAGGTGCCCGCCCAGGGCATATATTCAGCCTGCTGGTGTTGGAAGCCGGACTGATCACCGCGGCCGGAGCACTACTCGGCCTAACAATGCTCTATCTTGGTTTACTTGCAGCCCAGCCGCTCGTCGTCGCGGAATACGGCCTGACCCTGAGCCTCGGCCTACCGTCGGCGCGCGATCTCTCGATCTTGAGTTTAATCGCTTTAGCAGGCGTTATTTCAGGAATAATTCCGGCAGCACGCGCCTACCGGCAATCTCTATCGGACGGGATGGTAGCGCGGTTATAACGGCTGGACTTACCATTATGCGCGGCGAAAAAGTCGTCAATCACTGATCGCTTTGAATGCCGCGAACAAAGAGTCCTTCCGATGCTCGATGGACGTCCCTGATAGGAACTATAGGTTGACCTGCATTGCGCTGGTCCATGGCAATAATTTGATGACGCGCGAACCAGCGCAGCACTATCGCCTACTTTTTGAGAAAGCCAATGAAATATGTCGCGGCGGTCCGAATTAATCGGAACAGCTGGCTCAAGAATCTCAAAACTGAACTTAGCGTTAGGGTGCCAGTACGTCTTACTTACCTCACCTTCGCATCGACATGGGCGGAATAGTCCACTTCGGTGTCAGCAGTCGCCACGGCGACCGACCCGTAGATGGGTCAGCGCTGCTTCCAAGTCTTGACCAGGAACTTAGCGTCGTCATCACTAACGCCCCACATCTCGAAGGTCACCTTGACCGCATCGTAAAGTGAAACCTCACCCTGTTCCTTGTCGAAGTCGCGGTAAATGGCGACCGACACGTCCATGGAATCGAGCGAGCGGTTCTCGCTGTCTGCAATGGTTGAGACCATGTTCACCGCGCATGCAGCAATGGAGGCACAGAATAATTCCCCCGCGCCAACTGCCTCACCGCCGGTGTTCTCCGCTACCCAGTGATGGTTGCGCGCGTTGCAGATCGAACGGCCAACAATACCGGAACTATAACTCCGCGCTTCATAAGCTAATGCCAGTTCTCCCAAGGCTCTTTCCCCTCCTATTCAATCGCACTAACAGTCGCAGACAAATCGGAAAGCGACAACCGGCCGGAAACCCTAACCGCTGCCAATGACGGCAACCGCCTCCACCTCGACAAGCAGTTCTGGCATCACTAGGGCTGATACGGCGACAGCCGTGCTCGCAGGGACACCGTTCGGGAACGCTTCCGTCCGCGCTTTACCGAATTCGCCGTACTGCGCAATGTCGGTCAGGTAGGTAGTGATCTTGATGACATCCGTCATCGACGCACCGGCGCTTGCCAACGCCTCTTCAATATTTTTGAAGATCTGTTTCGATTGCACATAGACATCTCCAGCCCCGATAACATTCCCCGCATTGTCAAATGCTACGTTGCCGGACAGGTAAATCGTGTCGCCGAGCTTCACGCCAGCCGAAATCTTGTACTTTTTTGTCCAATCCCAACCTGGGTCGACGCGTTCTTGTTTCATAGTATCCTCCCCATTAACTCGTTGATGTGCGGCGCCCGAACGAAACTACCCCGGAAACTTCGCGGCTACCTCGCGCCGAATATAGTCCGACCGGTCCTCCCCCTCATATATATCGGCAGCAAAATACACTGCTGCTATCTCGCGCTGAACACGGTCCATCATTGCACGATCGTCCTGGTTGTCTCTCGCAATTCGCAAAACTGTATCGCCACCGTAGGTGTGGAAGGGCTTGTCCTTCGTGCCTCGCGGCATGGAGATGTCCTCGCCCGCTGTGACGGCGGCGATGTCGCGCCTAAGCTTCGCCCGAAGCAATGCGATACCTTCATCCGTTGTGCCAAGATATTCGCGCCGGTGGACATTCATTTGGCCTTGGCCGGTCCATGCTTCCCAATCGCCCGGGTTACGCTGCATCTCGTCGTAGGAGCGGTGCGCCGACTGGCCGTAGAAATCCACCTTTTCCCAACCAACTTCATCACGGTTGCCTTGGCGAAGCACTTCGTCCTTGTCGTTGAAATGGCGCCAGCCAAACTTTCGCGCGTTGGTGTCGTCAACCGGGACGACCCATTTTGTCAGGCTTGTGCGACTAAAGATCTTCGGCTCCTTGAAGACCTGAAACATACCGCCATTCTGTGCCATCGACGGCAAAAAATGATCGTGGAAACGTATCAATACTAGATCGTCCATGCGCCGCGCATGGCTGTAAACAAAGCCTTCCGGCTGTTTGTGATAAACGACGACGGGCAGTTCGATGAAATGCTCTAGGCCTGGGAACTGCGGCCCGTTGATTCGGCCGTGCAGAAAAACGCTGTGATAGGGGTCCATCGCGTTCTCGCTCTCCTGCAGCCAGTTACAGGGCGAGTTAATAGAGTAGGGTACCAAATCGTGGTCGGGAATATCCATAGAATCGTAGTAGGGGAAAGTAGGCTTTTTCCCCGGTGGCCCCATGTAAGCGAAGATCAGACCCTTATGCTCCTCGACCGGATAGGCACCTTGGCAAATCTCATGCCGGATCGGGCTATCCGTCGGCTCGCCAGGTGTCTCCAGGATCGTGCCGTCAACGTCGAAATGCCAGCCATGATAACAGCATCGAATACCGCGCTTTTCGATACGGCCGTACTCCAATGAGGCACGACGGTGAGCACATTGTTTGTGCAGCAAACCGACGGCACCTGAAAGGTCACGGAAAATGACCAAATCTTCGCCCAAAACACGGATCGCGACCGGTAGATCCTCAAGCTGGCTCGACATCGCAACCGGCAGCCAGAACCGACGAAAGTATTCACCGCCCGGCGTACCTGGTCCAACCTTGAGCAATTCGAGGTCCGGCTCCAACGGTTGGTTGATCGTGTGGCCGTTATACGGCCGAGTCGCCCAACGGATATCCTCAGACATATTTGGTCCCCTTTTTGTCCCGCACCGACCCTATCACGATCCAAGATTTGAAAAACTTATCATTCAATCAATGCGCTGAACCGTTCCGATGCGCAAAAACAACCCGTAAATTCCCCTGATGCGGGCAACCCGAGCCACTAGATGGTAATTGCCGCGCCTCTCTTAGCGATAGTTATATTGTCGTCGCGGACAACGCTTTTGCCCGGCAAGCACGCCTTAAAAGCGGTATCGCGTGAGCCTTCATGGTGCTATACCTCGCGCGTCGCAAACAATCCTTTCGTCAGCTAGCGGTTCACTTTCGGCATAGGCGAGGATAGAGCTTGCGCAGAGGAGCTAGCTGGAGGCCGAAGTGACCGCCCGTTGGCGGAACCGCCATTCGCGCGAGGCGTTGAGACAAGAACAGGTGCGTTTATCGCTTCAGTCTTCTCGACGTCAGACAAAGCCTCCGTCTATGAGACGATTTCTTCGCGCTGCGCTGGACTATCCAGGCCCATTCGGAGTTGCACGTCGTTATGCCTAGGTCAACTGATCCGTGGTTGCACTGCCAGGTAAGCTTCATACCAAAATTTACTCTGAAAGTGCGACAAGTTGAGCCTTCGGATTGAATAGCTTTGTTTAGACCTACCAGCGGAACTGTTTAATTGCATAGGTTGGGGTCTGCCCTTCCTTGGCGTAAACCGCGTCGAGTTTGCTTTGATCGAGCGGCGCCACGCTATCGACGCCAATTTCGGTGCCATGGATACCACTAGCCACGAAGAGCGAGTCGATGCCAATTGCATTGGCGCCACCAATATCGTGGTACAAAGAGTCGCCAATCGCTATGGCTGGCTCGGCGTCCGGCACATGTGTGAACGAGCGATCATAGACGGGTTTGTGCGGTTTACCGCGATAGTCGACCCGACCGCCAATCTTTTCGTACCGTCGAGCCGTTGCACCCGGGCAGATATTAATTGTGCCATCCGGAGCAACGCTGACGAAATCTGGGTTGGCGCAAACCATGGGCAAATCGCGAGCGGCGGCAAGCTGCAAGATCGGCTCGTAAGCACTGAGATCGACTGTGCCACTTTGCGTTCCCGCATTCAGAATAAAATCTGCTTCGTCAATATCGCTGGTCGCTGTCAGGTCCAATCCATCGATCAAGCTCGTATCGCCATCCCAGGAGAACATGAAGCAGCGTCGGCCCAACGCAGCATAAAAAGGTTCGGTTTGAGCATCGAGTGCCCGGTAGACCTCCTCTCCCGACGTAACGCAATGGTCGTAACAGTCCTGCCCAAACCCCATCGCCGCCATGCGCCGTTCTGTCAGCTTCAACCGCTTACCAGAATTCGATAGGATAACGATCTTTTTGCCTGCAGCGCGCAGCATTTTGAGGGCAATTACGGCTCCGTCATGCGGCGACTCGCCGTTATGTAGTACGCCCCATTGATCAACCAAAAATAATTCATATCGGTCTACGACCGCGCTCAAGCTTTCGATAATCGTCATGGATCAGAAACCTACCGCCGCCGGACCCTCGGGGTCTTGGAACTCTTCCGGCGAATCTTTTCTGAGCCGCGGTTCACCGAACGCCTGATCGAAATTGATACTATAGTCAAACAGTTTAACCAACATTTTCTCAGTCTCGGTTTTTTCTAAAGTCATGTTGATACCGACAGAGTCTATGGTCTGCTTCAAGGCACCTACAACTATCAGTCACTATCCTCGTCGATCAAACTCTGCAGCTTTTAGCCCTTGATCTGCGCGGATCGGATGTTTTTGTCGACCACGCTATGCGCGTCGACCCGTAAATACGTAATCTGATCCATAGAATAGCGTTATCCGACGGCCGCGAAACTGCATAAATCCTCGAGGACTTACAGGTGAAATGGCGCAACCCCTCGCACGAAAATTGAAGACTAAGCTTGGCGCCAAATTCGAACAACTTTCCAAGAAGGCGATTATTTTCTGCAGCAAGTTGAGCGCTGTGGCGGGAGGGTGATCACCGATAGTCAGCACCTACCGCATCATCGAGGCAAGCGAACCCGTCCGCCCGTAGGTGCGCAGCAAGTTCCGTCTTGATCCGTGGAACTAGCGCGGGACCGTGGAAAACCAGCGCACTGTATATCTGAACCAGGCTCGCACCGGCCCGAATCATGGCGTAGGCATCGGCTCCACCAGCAATGCCACCAGCTCCGATAATTGGCACTTTCCCCCTTGTTAGCCGATACATCTCACCGACTAGTGACACGGTCAGCGGAAATAGCGGCTTACCGCTCAGCCCCCCCACTTCATCCCTGTCCCGACTTGCCAACCCTGCAGGCCGCGTAACCGTGGTGTTGGAAATAATCAAACCATCGCTTTGCGTCTCGTCTACGGCCGCAGCGATATCCTGTTTATCTTCATCGGTTAAATCCGGTGCAATCTTGACCAGCAAAGGTTTTAATTTGCCGTCGCAGGCCTCCGTTGCCGCCCGCCTGGTCGCGATAATAAGGGCCGAGAGTTGGTCGCGATCTTGCAGCGCCCGCAGACCCGGCGTGTTTGGCGAAGAAACATTGATCACCAGGTAATCGGACAACGGGGCCAAATTCTTGGCGCCGTAGATATAATCAGCCTCAGCGTCTTTGCTTTGTTTGTTTTTACCTATATTCGCACCAACGATGCCAGCGCCACGATGGCGCAGTCGATCGACAGAAAACTTGACGCCGGCGCTGTTGAATCCATACCGATTGATTACAGCGCGATCTTGGGCCAGACGAAACAAGCGAGGTTTCGAATTTCCCGGCTGTGGCCGCGGTGTCACAGTTCCGGTTTCAACAAAACCGAAGCCCAGCCGCAAAGCGCCGGCATAGGCAGTAGCATCCTTGTCAAACCCAGCCGCAAGACCAACTGGATTCGGAAATCGTATTCCCCATCGTTCCGATGCCAGTATCGCATCATCCGGCCCATCCCACCGGGGGGCCAAACCGTGCGCCAGGAACCACACTGCAAGATGATGCGCCCGCTCGGGATCTAACAACCTAAAAAGAGAAACCGCTAAATCGAGATTAGCCATCGGAGCCTATACACAAATAATGACCAAATGCTGCCAGCTCCCAAATTAAGAGCGAGGCAACTGCAAATGCAGAGGATGCGATCTCACCGCAGTATTTCCGCATTGCGCAGAGTACCATTGCCATTATGCAAAAATCATTAATAACTCCCCTNCGANCAGTTGCACGATTAGCGCAAANTCCCNTTCTTACAACGAAGAAACTAGACGTATTTTCGCTTTTGGAACNCGCTTTTTTTGCGTGTTTATACCTGAATAGGAATTCCTGANCCTNCACAAGTCCNCACAACTCTAGTGCCTACGCAACAAAACGTATTTGGGTGCTNAGGCAGTTCCNCTGAATACGTAATAGGTGTCTGNCTAAACTGTGTCNCCNTCAACCCAGCCTCGATNTTTTTGTAGCTTGCAGCGGTGTNNATAAAAAGAAGGNACGGTCAATTTGCATGCCACGCGGCACAGCGCCCCTTCGGATTGCCGTTGGCACAACCTCCGAATTCGGATTTATACCATAAAATCTAGTAATTCGTCCTGCTGGACTAGCACTCTGTCAGCGCTATAGTGCGCCGACTTTTTGACTATTACAGGTCGGAGTTTGCGCATGGACGCAGTTACCTATGTCGACGGAGAATGGCTGGAAGGCAACCCGCCAATTCTAGGCGCGCGAACGCATGCGACATGGCTGTCATCGATAATATTCGATGGCGCACGCGCGTTTGAGGGCGTCGCACCGGATCTCGACTTGCACTGCGAACGGGCGATCCGCTCCTGCAAAGCGTTTGGGCTAGTGCCAACGATGACGGCGCAACAAATTTTCGATCTGGCCTGGGAGGGGATCCGCAAATTCCCCAAGGATTCGGAGCTTTATATTCGACCGATGTTCTGGGCCGAGACCGGCTGGGTGGATCCGGACCCAGATAGCACGCGCTTCGCGATGGTCGTTTACGTCTCGCCCCTCCCAGCGCCTACTGGGCTCGCGGTCTGTCTTTCATCGCGACGACGGCCCGCCCCCGACATGGCGCCGACCGATGCCAAAGCCTCCTGCCTTTACCCAAACGCCTCGCGCGCCCTGCGCGAAGCGGCAGGGAAGGGTTTCGACAACGCCGTTGTGCGTGACCCATTGAATAATGTCGCGGAACTCGCAACAGCGAACCTCTTTTTGGCCAAGGACGGTATCGTTCGTACCCCGGTGCCAAATGGTACTTTCCTGAACGGTGTCACCCGTCAGAGGGTTATCTCTCTGCTTCGTGAGGACGGCATCGAATTACAAGAACGCACAGTCACGGTCGCTGACCTAGAAACCGCGGACGAGATGTTCGCTTCGGGAAATCACGGCAAAGTGCAACCAATCACCCGATACGAAGATCGCGACATGCAGGCGGGGCCGCTGTATAAGCGCGCGCGCGAACTCTATTGGGCGTATGCCCACCGGTAGAGTCAAAGCGGCATTTACACAAATCCCAGTAGTACCAAAGTGTCGATAGAGGCGGATTGCAAATCGAGCTCATGCGCGCAGCCCATTTTTTTGCGAGTTTAATACTGAGGCTATATCGGCCCAAATAGATCCGCAGAGAGTTAAATGATCCAAAATTAGATCAAACTAAAAAATTAAATCTTTGATATAGATTAAGCCTTTAGAAACCCTCAGTGACAATTCAAAGCTAGGCTGCGCTCAAATTTTCCCCCGCAAGCGCACGCTCGATCAACGTCACCGTTTCTCCAACTCCATAAAGCGCGATAAACGAGCCCAACCGAGGCCCCTGCTCCTGACCAAACAAGATTTCGTAGAGTGCTCGGAACCAGTCCCGCAGCGGATCAAACTCGAAAGACTTGCCAATCTCATAAACCTGGTTCTGCACCTCTTCCGCACTAGTGCCTTCAGGCAAACCTTTGAGCTCCTTGATCAGCGCTTCTAGCGCGGTACGCTCTTGGTCATCTGCCGCGCGGTATCGTTTATTTGGCTTCACAAAATCCGTGTAGTAGCGGATCGCAAAACTGACCAGCTCGTCGAGGATTGGGTTCGCTTCGGGCGATGCCTCTGGTACGTAACGGGCGATGAAACCCCACAAGACGGCCTTGTCTTCGGTATTGCAAGCGCTCGCCAGGTTGAGTAACACGTTGAAACTCAGCGGCACCGTTTCACTCGGCGGTTCGCCGTTATGCACATGCCAGACAGCATTCTTAAGCCGTGCGACCTCGTCGTCCTTCTCGAACTTGGCCAGATGCGAGAGGTACTCGTCCACATTCTTCGGAATTACGTCGAAATAGAGCCGTTTTGCCGCTGTCGGCTTGCCAAACATGAAATAGGCGAGAGATTCCTTCGGCGCATAGGCGAGCCATTCCTCCATGGTTAGCCCGTTGCCGCGCGATTTCGAGATTTTCTCACCATTCTCATCGAGGAACAGCTCGTAGGTATAGCTTTCCGGCGGCCGGCCGCCCATCGCCCTTGTGATCTTGCTTGACTGCTTCACCGAATCGATCAGATCCTTGCCCGACATTTCGTAGTCGACCGACAGGGCAAACCAGCGCATAGCCCAGTCCGGCTTCCACTGCAGTTTGCAATGCCCGCCAGTGACCGGGGTCTCAACCTTCCTGCCATCCTCACGCTGATAGACTATTACCCCCGCTTCCACGTCTTGCTCGACGACCGGCACCTGCAGCACATGACCCGTTTCCGCGCAGACCGGCAGGAAGGGGCTATAGGTCTTGCGTCGCTCCTCTCCCAACGTCGGCAACATAATCGACTGCACCGAGTCGTAGGCTTCCAGCATTTTCAAAAGGGCAGCATCGAATTTACCGGATTTGTAGTAATCGGTCGCGCTGACGAAGGTATATTCGAAACCGTAATCATCTAGAAAGGCGCATAGCCGTGCGTTGTTGTGCGCCGCGAAGCTCTCATGCGTGCCAAATGGATCCGGCACAGCAGAAAGCGGCAAATGCAAATATTCCTCTAGTTTACCGCCGTCTGGAATGTTGTCCGGCACCTTGCGCATGCCGTCCATATCATCGGAAAACGCGAATAATTTGGTCGGTATGTCGGACAGCAGTTCGAAGGCGCGCCGGACCATTGTCGTGCGTAGTACTTCGGCGAAGGTACCGATATGGGGCAAACCGGAAGGGCCATACCCCGTCTCGAACAGAACATAGCCTTTCTCCGGTGTCTTGCCGCCGACGCGCTTCAGAACCTTCCGCGCCTCGACGAAGGGCCACGCATTAGCCTTTTCCGCGAGCTCGCGCATTATCGCACCTCGTCAATTCAAGTGAGCGGAAACTATGCACCACCGTTGATCTCGTCAACCGCACTAGCGCCAAGGAAGTCGCTTGCAGTCAACCTTGAAATGGGGGCGTCCCTAGGGCAATTTGAACGCTGAGCAAAAGCACAGCCGAACCGGGGAGAACGATACCATGGATGTACGCGCAGCCGTCGCCCACAAAGCTGGAGAACCGCTGACGATCGAGAAGGTCCAGCTCGAAGGCCCAAAGGAAGGCGAAGTCCTAGTCGAAATAAAGGCGACCGGTATCTGCCATACCGACGAATTCACCTTGTCTGGCGCGGATCCAGAGGGAATATTCCCCGCGATACTGGGTCATGAGGGCGCAGGCGTCGTTGTCGATATCGGACCAGGCGTAACCAGCGTCGCCAAAGGCGATCACGTCATCCCGCTCTACACGCCAGAATGTAGGCAATGCGAATACTGCACCAGCGGTAAGACCAATTTGTGCCAGGCGATTCGCGTGACACAAGGCCAGGGCCTTATGCCCGACGGCACCAGTCGGTTCTCGATTGGCGGCGAGAAAATATTCCATTATATGGGCACCTCGACCTTCGCCAACTACACTGTGCTGCCAGAAATCGCAGTGGCGAAGATTCGCCAGGACGCGCCGTTTGACAAGGTCTGCTACATCGGGTGCGGTGTCACGACTGGCCTCGGAGCGGTAATGAATACGGCAAAGGTGGAGCCAGGCTCGAATGTCGTCGTATTCGGCCTTGGTGGCATCGGCCTAAACGTTCTGCAGGGCGCTCGCATGGTGGGTGCCAACAAGATCGTCGGCGTCGACACCAATCCCGCTAAAAGGGAACTGGCCGAGAAATTCGGCATGACTCATTTCGTCAACCCATCAGACCATGGGGACAAGCTAGTCGATGCGTTAGTCGATGTTACCGACGGCGGCGCAGACTATTCCTTTGAATGCATAGGCAATGTCGAAGTGATGCGTACGGCGCTGGAATGCTGCCACAAGGGCTGGGGTGTTTCGGTGGTCATTGGCGTCGCACCAGCCGGCGCGGAAATAGCAACGCGGCCGTTCCAGTTGGTCACCGGCCGTGTCTGGAAGGGCACCGCATTTGGTGGCGCCAAGGGCCGCACCGACGTACCGAAAATCGTCGACTGGTACATGGACGGCAAAATTAACATTGACGATCTTATAACTCACGTTTTGCCGCTGGATAATATCAACGACGGCTTTGATCTTATGCACGCGGGCAAATCAATCCGGTCGGTTGTGACGTTCTAAATCCCAGTCACGCGCGATGGCAGCACAGCAACTAGCGATATCCACCACTGCAGGAAACGGCGGAAAATTTACTGTTGTCGCCCCGCGAGATAAGAAACCAAACAACAATGACCACGTCATCGTCGACAAGGAAGCCTTCAAATAGCAGGACGCATGAACGAAGTTGCACACCATTATGCCGATCTTGGCGACGTCAAGATCCATTATATTACCGCCGGGAGGGGGCCGCCGGTCATCCTGCTGCATGGCTGGCCGGAAACCTGGTACGAATGGCGCCACATCATCCCAAAACTGGCGCCGTACTATACGGTGATCGCGCCCGATTTGCGCGGGCTGGGCGATTCCTCGCGCCCAGCGGATGGCTACGACAAACAGACTGTAGCGAACGACATTTGGCGCGTCGCACATGACGAGCTAGGTCATGAACGCTTCCTGCTAGTTGGTCACGATTGGGGCGGCCCAACCGCCTTCGCACTCGCGGCGACCCATCCGGAGGCTGTCGAGAAATTGGCCATCCTAGACGTGGTCATACCCGGCGACGGTGGCGATTTCAGCCAGGGTGGCAGGCGATGGCACCATCCATTCCACATCACGCCGGATCTGCCGGAAGCGCTGACCAAAGGCCGCGAGGATATCTATCTCGGCTGGTTTTATAGCAACTTCGCATGGAAGACGGACGCCTTCGAACAGCCTGTTATCGACGAGTATCTGCGCACCTACACGCAGCCGGGCGCCATGCGCGCCGGCTTCGCCTACTACCGAGCCCTACCTCAGGACGTAGCCGCGAACCGCGCGCTGCTGGAGACCGGGTTCCGGCTGCCTATGCCGGTACTGGCAATGGGTGGTGCAATGTGGGAGGCGCGCGGCCGCGGCGAGGAGCCAGAGAAGTCGATGCGTCGCGTGGCCGAGAACGTGACCGGCATGGTTGCGGCGGAAAGCGGCCATTTCATCCCCGAGGAGCAGCCGGACTTTGTCGCTGAAAAACTGCTCGAATTCTTCAAGGACTAGATGTCGTGGATACCGATACTAAGGCGCTACTAGAAAAACTTTTTGCGGCCGATTCTGAACTTTACGAGAACCGCGGTTTCCAACGCCGCATTGGTTGGGGTAAGAAGCCAGCCCTGGTTAATATCGACCTTGCCAACGCCTGGACGCGTGAGGGCTATCCCTTCACATGTGAAGGCATGGAAACAATCATCCCCGCCGTTCAGCAAGTTCTAAGTGCCTTCCGCGCCAAGGGACTTCCAATCGTATACACGACGACCGCTTACGACATCATCTTAGGCGAACACACCGATATGGGGCTATGGGGCAAGAAGATCCCAGCCGAGGCACTAGTGGCAGGATCAGAGGCCGTGCAAATCGACGAACGGCTCGAACGCCGTCCAGACGAGCTGGTAATCGTCAAGAAACAGGCAAGCGCCTTCCGCGGCACCAACCTCGCAAGCTTCCTGACCGCCGCCGGCGTCGACACGATAGTTGTCACCGGCACCACGGCGAGCGCCTGCGTCCGCGCTACGGTCGAGGACGGTATCGCCGACGGTTTCCGCCCGATTGTCGTGCGCGAATGCGTCGGCGACCGCATTGCCGGTGCGGTGGAGTGGAACCTTTTCGATATCGACGCCAAATTCGGAGACGTTAAACCACTCGAAGCGGTGCTGGCGCACCTGCAGCGCAACGAAGCCTAAGCCTCTAGTGCCTTAGTCCCAGGAAAAACCTGGCGTGCGCGTGTAGTAATGCAGGCCCTCGTCTTGGACGACCAGGCTGACCATACGATCCGAGCCACGATTGTGATGCGCATGCAATTCAGCCGGCGGGGTTATCTGCGCTGCGCCAAGTGACCAATCGACCCGCTCATCCTCAATCATCGAATGAACGGCTTCACCCTTCAGGGCCAGCGTTACCGCGACCCCGTTGTGCCGGTGCGGCCGCTGGTCGCCGCCGGGCTCCAGCGTGTTAATCGCCACGTTAATGGTCGGTAGCAAGTTTGTGCATTCGCCGACCGCAGCAGTGGAAAATAACAGGGCGCGCCCGGACTCTACCCCGGATTTTGGTCGTGCAAACACAGCCTCGAAACGTCGGGCGGTTTCCTCTGCGGGGAAGTGCACGGTTTGCAGGATCGCCTGGCTTGGCTTCGGGGGCTCGAGCCGCTCGAAAGAAAGTTGCGGTTCGTTGGTGATCGCAAAAATCAACGCATCGTCGCCCGCAGCCGCATGTTGCGTCGTGCAGCCGCCGGGAAAACAAAAAAGGTCGCCCTCACCCCAGGTGATCCGGTCATCACCGTTAATGCTCTCACCCGTGCCGGACATCACGTAATAAATTTCACCGCTTGCCTTGTACATCGTTTCAAGCGGAGCACCGAAGGCGAGGCGCAAATAGCGACAGAGGATCATCGGTGTCGTCGCCGGGTAGTCAAGTACCAGGGCATCGCTGGAATCGAGCGGAATTTCAGACGTTCCCGTCGCCGGATCCATCGCCTGGTCGCGCTCAGCCAGAAACTGCCGCCGCGGCACCGGGCTCCATTCGAAGAGAAATGCGTTCTCCGGATCGTAATATTGCGCGCGCTGCGCATACAGCGAACCATTTGGTTTCGTGTTGGCGGTATGCATGGGAAATCCTTTCGAATCACGTATGCTAATGCATCAACCTAGCGGAATTCGATTGTGCAGGTACAGGGGGTGCCGGTAGTGTCGGATGGTCTTCCCTTGCTTCGCATCCATCATGATCAAAACACCAATCTCGGTGGAACCGGCGTCCCGCTTTGCGCAACTGCCCTTCTTTTACGGCTGGGTCGTCGTCGGCATCGCGTTCGTAACCATGGCGATCGGTGTTAACGCGCGTACCGCCTTCTCTCTGCTATTCCCATCGATTTTAGATGAATTCGGCTGGACCCGTGGCGCAGTAGCCGGCGTGTTTTCACTCGGTTTCATCGCTAGCATGGCAGGCGCACCAATCGTCGGCATACTGCTCGATCGGGTCGGTCCCCGCTGGGTCATGCCCGGTAGCGCAATCGTCACCGCCTTGGGAATGGTCCTGGCGACTCTATCGACGGAACCATGGCATTTCTATATCGCGCTGGGAGCATTAGTCGTAGTCGGCAGCGTTGGCATCGCCTATATCGGTCACGGCATCCTCATCCCGCACTGGTTCGATCAAAAGCGGGGACTGGCTCTCGGCATAGCGTTTTCCGGCGTCGGTTTTGGCGCCATCGTACTGTTTCCGGTCCTGCAAATCGTAATCGAAGGTGAGGGATGGCGCCAGGTGTGCTGGATTTTAGCGGGCCTTCTTCTTATCGTCGTAGTGCCGCTTAACATACTATTTCAAAGACGCAGGCCGTTAGACATCGGTCTGCGGATAGATGGTGAGACAGGTGGTACCAGCGCTGCTTCGGACAGGGAGAGTGACGGTGCGGATACCGTCATAGACCGGGCCTGGGTAGAGACCGACTGGACGGTTGTAAGCGCGGTACAAACAACCCGTTTTTGGTGGCTAGGCATAGGCTTTTTCTGCGGGTTGTTTGCTTGGTATGCCGTACAGGTGCACCAAACGAGATACCTGATCGAGTCTGGGTATGATTCAACCATGGCCGCCTTCGCGCTTGGCCTAGTCGCCTTTTTCGGCATCGTCGGCCAAATTTCGATCGGCTACCTGTCTGACCGCATCGGACGCGAGTGGGGCTGGACTATCAGCCTGTCTGGTTTCGCGATCTGCTATCTCCTGTTGATCGTCATCGGGTACTACCCGTCGACACCATTGTTATATCTGATGGTCGCGACGCAAGGCGCTATGGGCTACGGCGTGGCGAGCATGCTCGCGGCAATCACTATGGAAGTTTTCCAAGGCCGCCAGTTCGGCACGATTTTTGGCTGCTTAAACATCATGGCAACGTTGGGCGCGGCAGCCGGGCCCTGGTTATTCGGCGTAATCTACGATCAGTTCGGCAGCTACGATTACGCGTTTTCGCTGGCTGCCAGCCTATGCGTTTTCGGGATTTTGTGCATCTGGATAGCCGCGCCACGTAAGGTCCGAATGGTATCCGGCCATACAAGGCGGCGACGGTAACGTTGTCGCCACTAAGTCAGTATACTGACATGAAGGTGGCGGAAGGAGAGGTTTAAATGAGCGACGCACCCTATTCACAATGGGTAATTTCAACCGTAGCGGGGAACGGCGCCATCGGCTTGTCGGGTGACGGCGGGCCCGCGACCCAAGCCGCACTGAACAACCCATTTGACTTGATATTCGACGGCGCAGGCAATTTGGTTTTCACCGATACGTTTAACCACTGCATCCGACGGATCAACGCTTCAAACGGTATCATGGAACGCATCGCTGGCACAGGTACGGTGGGATATTCAGGCGATGATGGTCTCGCGACCGAGGCCACCTTCAACGAACCTTATGGCATTACCATCGATGGCAACGGCAACCTTTACACTGCGGACCGGCACAACGCCGTAGTCCGGAAGATCAGCGCCGACACAGGAATTGTCACTACTTTCGCCGGCAACGGAAAGGCGGCCTTTTCAGGCGATGGCGGACCGGCCGATCAAGCTGGAATGGTCGAGCCGAACGGTCTTGCCTTTTCGCCTGATGGATCACGCCTATACATCGCCGACGTGTCCGACAACCGGGTGCGCGTCGTCGACATGGCAAGTAACTCAATCACGACCTTCGCCGGCACTGGTGAAGCAGTGCATGACGGCGATGACGGATCTGCTGCATCTGCCGGAATATTTGGCGCGCGTGCTGTCGCCTGCGACCCCAACGACGGCAGCGTCTACATTATGGAACGACAGGGCAGTACCATCCGCCTGGTGGATGCTTCAACGGGTGCGATTTCCACTATCGCCAGCACGGGTGAGACAGGCTTTGGCGGTGACGGCGGTCCCGCCGCGACGGCCATCTTCGACCGGCCCAAAGAAATGACACTCGACGGGCGTGGAAATATTCTAGTTGTCGACACCGAAAACCATGCCATCCGGCTCGTCGACCTGCAAGCAGACCAGGTCTCTACAGTCGCCGGCAACGGCAGCGACGGTTTCAACGGTGACGGGATCGCAGCCAAGGATGCGTCGCTGGGTAGACCGCACGGCGTAGCCGTCGGGCCGGATGGCGCTTTCTATATCGGCGATACGGAGAATAACCGCATTCGGAAGGTTGCCCCAGCCGCCTGACATATCGCCTATTTGCCTAGAACCTCCATATCGCGCTGGACTTTGAACACCACATTCCCGGCACCGGTTTCCTTAAACCGTTCCACGACCTCCAAAAAAACACACCAGCTCGGCTTTCGTAATTTGCGGATGCATAAAGAGCAGGCTGCAGCCCATACCGGTCTTGACAGCTACGTTTTTGAGCCTCATGCCAAAAATAATCACCAAATAGCTGCAAACCGCCAACCCGATAGCGTCCTAAACAGCCGCGTCGTGACAATCCACCCTGTCGCACGCCATAATTCTCGGGTTTCATCAAAGCGGGGGACACATGGTAGGCGAAATAGCCGGCGCTGAGGCGAGACTAGCGAGCGGAAAGGGCAGCAATCTGAAACACCAGATCCCCTATGAAGATTTGCGTGACTGGATTACAGAAGCAGAACGGTTGGGCGAGCTTCGCCATATCAATGGCGCGAGTTGGCAGGAAGAAATCGGTATGGCGGCAGAGCTAGTCAGCCATGATGACGGGGCGCCTTCGGTGCTGTTTGGTAAAGTACCCGGCGCGCTCAAAGGCTCTCGCGTGCTGGTCAACATTTTTGGCGGCAGACGCAAAAACATGACCCTGGGGTTTCCAACCGATCTGGGAAAAGTCGCGCTAAGCAACGCCTTCGCAGATATTTATCACGGTAATGAGAAGCTGATTGCGCCAAGAACTGTCGAGGACGGCCCCATCTTCGAAAACGTCATGCGGGGCAACGATATCAATCTCGAGATTTTCCCCACACCACACTGGCACGAAAATGATGGTGGCCGCTATATCGGTACCGGCTGCTACCATATCACCCGCGATCCTGAGACCGGTTCGATCAACCTCGGCTCCTACCGGTTGATGCTCAAGGACAAAAATACCGTCGCGCACAACGTGTTACCCGGTCGCCACGCGGACCTACACCTAAAGAAATATACTGCACGCGCCGAACGCATGCCGGTCGCCATCGTGGTTGGCGGCGATCCACTGACTTTCATCATGGGCGGCCGCGACATTCCTGAAGGCGTTTCGGAGTACGATGTCGCAGGAGGGTTGCGTGGAAAACCAATTGACGTGGTTTCGGCAAAAGTTACCGGACTGCCGATCCCTGCCAATGCCGAAATCGTCATCGAAGGATATGTGGATGCCAACCGCATGGAACCGGAAGGCCCATTCGGCGACTGGACCGGCACCTATACAGAAAAGGGCCGAGTTAACCCGGTGATCGATGTCGAGGCAGTTTACTACCGCAACGACCCAATCCTGCTCGGCTTCGCGCCGCAACGCCTGCCGGACGAATATTCCCGCTTCCGGGCGATCGTCCGTTCACCCTTCCTGAAGAAGGATCTGGAAGCCGCCGGTGTCCCTGGCGTCACCGCGACCTGGTGCCACGAGGTCGGCGGTTCACGTATGCTTCTGGCCGTCGCAATCGAGCAACGCTATGTCGGACACGCGCGGCAAGCCGGACACGTCGCTTCTATGTGCCGTACCGGCGTCGACGCTAATCGTTGGGTTATTGTCACCGACTCGGACGTGGACGTCACCAATTTGGACGAGCTGATCTACGCAGCCCTGACCCGCGCCGATCCGGCGGAAGATTTCGACCTGATCCGCGGCGGCAAGGCACAGAAATCGGATCCTCGCCTGCCTCCTTGGGAACGAGAAGTAGGCAATCTGGTCAATTCCCGCATGATCATCGACGCCTGCATCCCCTATCATTGGCGCGACGATTTCCCAGAGATTAACCAGCCCAGCGCGGATTCGCTGAAACGGGCACGCGAGAAATTCGGCCATCTTCTGGATTGAGACCATAGATGGCCGAAGCGCACTTGCATCACGTCCACCTGTTCTGCAGCGACATCAACGCCACCATTGCCTGGTGGGTGGAAATGCTCGGCGCCGAAGTGGCCTATGACGGCACCGTTGCTGACCAGCGCAACGTCTTTATGAATGTCGGCAGCGGACGCCTGCATCTCTACGATCAGCCGCCACGCGGCGATCGCGGAGGCGCGGTGCACCATGTTGGCATCCGCACCGATGATCTGCACGGGCTAGTCGGGCACCTGAAAGCTAAGGGCCAAAGCTTCCGCTCCGACATAAGAGACTTCGGCGCCTGGCGCTACATCATGGTTTCCGCCCCGGACGGTGTATTGCTGGAACTGTTCGAATGGGACGCGAGCAGCATGGAACCTGAACTACAGGCGTTTTTCGGCGCGTCGCCGTAGAACAATCAAGCGTTCGTGTATAGTCAAACATGCCCCATAACAAATTTTAGGAGTCCGCCCCGTGCCTGACCGTCATGAAGGTCCAGTTACCGACCCTTCCTCTTGGTACGGATGCGACTACGCTAACGGCACCGATTGGGCCCATCAACTGACAAACGCAGAGCTCAACGATCTTGATACAGCCCTCGCAGATGTGACCGAAGCAGGGCTGGCACCGCTCGAATTCTCGCGCGCCGCCTTTCAACTGCCTGTCCTGGGACCCGTCCTGGCCGGCATGCTGGACGAACTGGAGGATGGGTGCGGCTTCACCCTGCTGCGTGGTCTGCCGGTCGAAAAATATGATGAGCCGTCTCTCTATCGACTCTATTGGGGCATCGCGGTCCATCTCGGAGACATGATCTCGCAGAATGCCAAAGGCGATTTGATCGGCCGGGTCGAGGATATCGGCGTCGACATCCGCGCACCCAATGCGCGCGGCTACACCACCAGTGCCCCCCTACACCCGCACAATGACAGTTCAGATATCGTCGGGCTACTCTGCGTGCGTCAGGCCAAGGAAGGCGGTCAGAACATGATCGCCAGCGCCATGACGATCTATAACGAAGTAGTACACCGGCATCCCGAATATCTCGACCTGCTGTATCGCGGCTTCCATTACGACGTGCGCGGCGAAGGGGTGACCGGGAAATCGAACGAGGTCACAAGCAACCGAGTACCGGTGTTCAGCTACCATGACGGGCGCCTGTCCTGCCGCTTCAATCGGCGCGCCATCGAAACCGCGGCCGAGAAAATGGGTGAAAAGCTAACCGCGATGGAGCGCGAAGCGCTGTCTTTCATCGCCGACCTGACCGTCGCACCAGAAGTGCGGCTTGACTTCCCGCTGCAACCGGGCGACCTGCAGCTACTGAACAATCACATGGTGCTGCACGCGCGCAGCAACTTCACCGACTGGCCGGAGCGGGCGCGCAAACGACTGCTGCTTCGTCTTTGGATCAACCGACGTGAGGGCGAAGGTCGCCTGTTGGCCCCTGACTTTGCCACCCGTTACAACAACGGCTTCCGCCAGGGCGTCGCCGTCTCCGCGGCTGAATAGGACTGAGAATGCCGCCACGATTCTCGTTGCTACTCGCCAAAACGGACGAGGAAGCGGAAGTGAAATTTATTGCGAGCGAACTCGTCGCGCACCGAAAATCGCTTGCCTATACCGGCCGTGATTTGAGTCAGCAAGTTACCGCCAATCTAGTCGGCTCACCGGACACGGTGTTCGAAAAAATCGCGCATTTGAAGTCGATCGGTGTCGACCATTGCTGCGCTCTAATGATACCAGCCGACAGCGTGGCCGAGATGAACGAGCAGATCGAGTGGTTTGCACAGGATGTGATGACCAGGATATAGACGCTGCCCTGGGTTCTATACTGCGCAGCGAAGACAATAGAAACAAACTGGAAAAACGAGGGCAATATGGGCATCATGAAAATGGCCGAAGACGCTTTGGCCGAACTTGAATCTATCTCCTGCGAAGACGCTTTGGCCCGAAAGAATGATGGCGATTTGGTCTTCGTCGATGTCCGCGATATCCGCGAAGTCGAGAAAAGCGACACGATCGAAGGCTCGCAGCACGCCCCCCGCGGCATGATCGAGTTCTGGTTCGACCCAGAAAGCCCCTATTTCCGCGAGATCTACGGTGACAAGGATAAGACCTACGTCCTTTTCTGCAACGGCAACCCGCGCTCCGCCCTGTCGGCCAAGGCGCTGAAGGATATGGGTATAAACAATGTCGCCCAGCTCTGCGGCGGCATGCCTGCCTGGCGCGAAGCTGGCGGCCCGACAGTAGAAAAAAAGCGGAAGTAGCGCCTCCGAACAGTCAGGTTTTTGCAGCGGGAACGCCGTTGCCCTATCCTTCCATTACATTGATTGGGAGCAGCGTTATGGACAGCAGCCCAGCACTTAACCTGCCCAAGGTTGACTTCAAGCCGCGCCGGCTCGGTCATGTAAACCTGTTCGTCGGCGACCTCGAAGAGTCAACATCGTTTTACACCGAGGTCGCCGGCATCGAGCTGGTACGGCGCGAGCCGGGAATCGATGCGGTGTTCGTGTCGAACGGCAACACGCATCACGATATCGCGCTGATGCAGTGCAAGGGCGGGGCAGTGCGAAGCGGCCGGGGCGGCTATGTGCAGGCGTCGAGCTATCGCGGCGAGGCGCCGGGCCTTAATCATCTAGCCTGGGAAATGGAGAGCGAAGCCGTTCTGGTGGAGCGGCTGCGACACGGAGTCGATAAAGGGCTTAAAATCCAGTTCAGCGCCGATCATTTGATCTCGCACAGCGCCTACATCGCCGATCCGGAAGGCAATTATCACGAGTTCTACGCCGACGCAACGGAAGATTGGCGCGCCATCTTCAACCCGGAGCGCGAGGATCTTGTCACCGCCAACTGGGACTGGCGGACGATCAAAAACCCGCTTGGCCCGATGCCGGTGGACCCGAACGACAGCCGCCGGGTCGAGGACGCGATGTTCCACCCGCGACGCATTACACGCGCAGTGCTCGCCGCCGAAACACCTGCCGTCGAAGCGTTCATCAGCGAAGTCGGCGGGCTGAAGCAGGTCGCGAAAAAAATGGGGGTCAGCGCCTACCAGGCCGAGAGCACCGGTTACGATTTGCTGATCGTGCCAGCCGCGACCGTCCCGGGCCCGGGCCTGGTCGGGTTCTCGCTGCAGGTCGAGGACCTGGACGATCTGCAATGTTCCATTAACGCAGCGCGTGACAGGGGATTCGAGATAACCGTCACGGATACACCCGCCAAGCTGAGCGCGGTGCTGCGCGATCCAGACGGGCTCGCGGTGGAGTTCTATCACCCGAAGGGCGACGATACGCTGTCGGGCCTGCCAGTGCCGGGCGACGGAGTTCTTTGGGTGTTTCAGGGATAGGGAACAAAATGCGATGACAACGAAACTGGTCGATACGCCCGTCGCGGCAAAACGCCGCCGCCATGTCGCGAACCCAGACGATATCGGCTCCTTGGTGCAGCTCGACCGGGTCCATGGCAGCGTCTACACCGACCCGGCGATCTTCGAGCTGGAGATGGAGCGAATCTTCGGTCGAGCCTGGGTGTTCCTGGCCCATGAAAGCCAGATCACGGAGCCCGGTGATTTCTTCACCACACATCTCGGCCGCCAGCCAGTCATTGTCTGCCGCGACAAGGAGGGCGCGATCCGCGTCTTCTTCAACCGCTGCACCCATCGCGGCGCTATCGTCTGCCGCGAAGCACAAGGCAACACCAACCGCTTCCAGTGCCCCTACCACGGCTGGATCTTCGACACGACCGGGCGGCTCGCCGGTGTGCCCTATCGCGGTGCCTATTCCGACGAGTTCCTTGCCGATGAGGGCCTCAATTTGGCCGAAGTGCCGCGGGTCGAGAATTATCGCGGCTTCATCTTCGGCTGCCTGTCAGACACCCGCGTCGGGCTGGTCAAGCATATGGGCCCGCTGATCGAGGGCATCGACGGCATTCTGGAACGCGCGCCGGAGGGCACCGTTTCCATCCCCGTCGGCGTGCACCAATACGAGTTCCGCGGTAATTGGAAGATGCAGATCGAGAACGGCATGGATGAGTACCATCCACCATTCTCGCATGCCTCTTCGGTCAAGAAAGGCGGGCATCAGATGCAGCGCGCCTATGGTAGCACCGACGGGTACAAGGTGGTGCGCGGCAGCGAGGACCAGGAAGTCGGCTACGCGGAGTCCTACTACGATATCGCAGAATGCCACGGTGCGGATTACGGTCAGGCCTTCCTGACAATCCCGGACGACTCCCGCAAGGTCGACCTGCGCGAGGAGAGCTACAAAACGAAGATGATCGCAAAGCTCGGTGAGGACGGTTACGAGGACATGTTCCAGCGAACCCGCATGAGTAACGCGGTCTTCTACCCGAACATGATCCTGCGCTCGACCGGCAATGTGCATATCCGCACCATTCAGCCGGTCGCAGTCGACCACACGATCATCCGCGTCTGGCCGATACAGATCGCCGGCTACGCCGACCACATG
>PBDC01000040.1 GCA_002717185.1 Rhodospirillaceae bacterium | reverse complement strand
TGTGCTCCGTTAGCAAAGCGGCATTGTTGACTAGGATATCGATCCCCCCAAGCGTGCTTTCAGTGACGGCGATCATATCTTTCACCGTCGCCAGATCGGTGATATCGGCGGTCGCATCGTGAGCTGTGCCGCCAGCTTCCTCGACCATTTTGATGGTCTCTGCAACCGCATCACCGTTGATGTCGTTAACGGCGACATTTGCGCCTTCCTGGGCGTAACCGACCGCCATATGTTGGCCCATACCGGAACCGCTTCCGGTGATCAGGACGGTCTTGCCCTTCAAGTCGAGATTCATAAGCCTCGCCTCATTTTCAGTTTTTATTCAATAGGTTACCGGTATCGACATCATGGGAGGTCGATGTCTATAAACGTACCAACGCAGACCACTCTTCACAAGGCGACTACAACCATGCAGTCCGTTCTCTTTTCGTCGATCGCTTTGCGCGGTCTAACAATGGACAACCGTATTGTTGTCGGCCCGATGGACCAGTACAGCGCGGAAGACGGCTGTGCGAGCGATTGGCACCTCATGCATCTCGGCAAACTAGCGACCTCGGGCGCTGGGTTAGTTATTACGGAGGCGGCAGCCGTCGAAAAATCGGGCCGGATCACTTTGGGTTGTCTGGGTCTCTACTCTGATGCTAACGAGGCGGCTCTAGGCCGGATCGTGCGGTTTTGTCGTGAGCATGGCTCGGCGAAACTCGGCGTGCAACTCGCTCATTCCGGGCGCAAGGGCTCGACGCTATTACCCTGGGAAGGCCGTGTTGCACCTCTGTCAGCTGAGCAGGGTGCTTGGCAGACGTATGGCTGTGCCGGGCAGCCACGCGCTGACGGTTGGCCAATTCCTGAGCCTCTCGACGATGCAGGACTGACGCGGGTCCTCGACGCCCATGTGGTTGCGACGGAAAGGGCCGCGCGGATCGGCTTCGAACTCATCGAACTGGTCATGGCACATGGCTATCTATTGCAGGAGTTTTTATCGCCGCTTAGCAACCTGCGAGATGACGAGCACGGCGGTGAAATCACGGGGCGTATGCGGTTTCCGTTGGCCGTGTTTGAAGCCATGCGCGCAGTTTGGCCGGATGACCGGCCAATGGGCGTAAGGATCTCTGCTACCGATTGGATGTCGGGCGGGTGGGACGTGGCGGATAGCGTCGTCCTGGCGCGAGAATTAAAGGCGCGCGGGTGTGACTATATAGCGGTGTCCAGCGGGGGCTTGTCGCTCAAACAGAAAATTCCAATTGGCGAGGGGCACCAAGTGGGATTTTCCGAAGCAGTGAAACGGGAAACCGGTATGCCGACTATGGCCATGGGCATGATCTACGAACCCGAACACGCCGAGCGTATTGTCGCCGATGACGCGGCAGACTTCGTCGCCCTTGCACGTACGATGCTGAACGACCCACATTGGCCTTGGTATGCGGCTACAGTGCTCGACGCAGATATCGCTTATCCTCCGCAATATCTGCGCGGATACCGATCCCGTTGGCACCGGGGAAAGAGGGTGGACGAAGTGACTTCATGACACTTCTAGTTCCGCGTGTGCCATGCCGAATATTGAGGACGCGTGCAACGGAGATAGAACCCATGCTGCGAAAGCGATTTTCGCCACGACCCTTCCCAATGGCTGTCTAGCAAATATCTACAGGTTAGTTTGCTGTAACTAGTGCAGAAGCTGTTCTCCTGAATAGGGAGGTCCGTCGGGGATTAAACGGATGGGGACATAAAGAAAAAGGTCCGTGCACACTCTGTTTGCCGACGTTAGCTCTACCATAGACCGACCGCTAGGGGAGTGCCACCCATCGGCTACGTCCGTCGAGGCTCCTACCGTGCAATGATCTCCCGTATCGTGTCCATGCGTTCGCCGTCGCCGAAGCCGCGAAGTAGCTCGTAAAGCGCTTCGGCTTGGTCGCCCAAAACGGGTTCTGCAAGCGGCATGAATTTGCCCCGCATGTCTTCCCAGTCCATCGGATTGCCTGGGTTTCCAAGAGCGAGTGGGGTGTCATGCTCGATTGCCGAACCATCGTCTAGATGCAAGGTTAGCTTGGCCGCAGTCATCTTCATGTCCGGTATTGGGTTCAAAGTGATCTTATCGACCAGGGTGCGTAAAGCAGGGTCAGCAACGCGGTCTTCTGCAAAGTCTATCGCTGTCACCATGTGGCCAGTGAGGCCGAGTGCCGTGCAGTAGGCTGTGCTGAACTTGCCTTCCAGACCGGTCTGCGGTTGAGGTTTGCCGGCGAGCTGGATACAGGCTGGAGTTACGTCGACGACTATCTTAGCGATGTCGTCCGCACTCACTGTTTTCGCTAATGCACGCGCCGCGTCGATCACTGGGTGCGTCAGCAAGCAGGAGGCGTAGGGTTTAAGCGTGTTGCGCGTAATCTCCATGCTGCCATCGAAATCGAGTAGCTTGGGCCTTGTTGCGCCATCCTGGATGAAAGCCTGCCCGAAACCACCTTCTGGTTCGATCAGGGATTGAGCCGCCTCGAAACCCTCTTTGGCCAGCTCCGCCGCCAGCACGCCGTTCATGGCTGCTTTGCCAGCATGGAAAGGCTTAGCCATGGTTCCGAAGGAGCCTGTCAGGCCGGCGCCCTGAGTAGCCGCAGCACCCAGTGAGTTGCGGATGCCGGTCTCGTCGAGGCCGAGCAACACCGCCGTTGCGGTCGCCGAGGCGAAGCAGCCAAACAGGCCGGTGGAATGGAAGCCGCGTTCGTTGAGCGCATGGCCCATGCCAAAGCCGAGTTTTGCACCGACCTCGAAGCCGGTGATGAAGGCGCCGAGCACCTCGCGGTCAGTTGCGCCAACCTGTTGGCCGACTGCAATAGCGGTGGCCCACGTGGGGTTGCCGAGATGGGCGACCGCGCCGACATGGGTGTCATCATAGTCGAGACAGTGCCCCAAGGTCGCGTTGACCAGCGCTGCTACCGCGGGGGCCAAGCGTCCGCCGAGTAGGATTTGCGCCTCACCACCGGCACCCCAATTGGCGGCGACCTTGCGCACGGAGTGGCCAGCGCCTTCGCCATGTGCGCCCAGCGCCACTCCGATCGCGTCGACCAGCGCCATGCGTGCGGCCTCGATCACGTTTGCCTGGTAATTCCGGCCCGGGGCGGTGCCAATGAATTGGGCCGCTGCGTCCGAATTTGGTGTCGCTGTCGTCGTCATGAGGGTACTACTCCCTTCGCCAGAAATTCCTGTCGCTCCGACGCCGAATAGCCGAGCTCCGTTAGTATATCGTCATTGTTCTGTCCGAGTCTTGGGGCCGGAGTCCGGCGGTCGATTGTCAACCCAGTGCGGTCGAGCGGATTGGTCAGATGTGGGATGCGCCCGTCCACCGGATGGTCGATATATTCGACCAGGCCACGTTGTTTGACGTTTTCATCCGCTAACGCTTCGTCAGGCGTGAATACTGCGCAAATCGGGATCTGCTCAGCCTCCATCTTTACCAGCAGATTGTCCCGGCTGTGTGCTTTGCAATAGCTTTCAATTGCTTCCTTATAGATTGGCGCCTTGTCGCCATGTGTTGTGTGTCGGTCCTCCGGTCCCTCGTTCTCATCAATGAGGTCTGGTCGTTCGATGAAGTTACAGAACTGCTGCCACTGCACCGCTTCTAGAAGCGATACAGCGACTGGTTTGCCGTCTCCGCATAAGTAAGTGGCGTAGCGCGGATTGCCGCCCCAGGGCTGCATTGCCGGCTCACCGCTGTGGCCGGACAACCGCGACATGCCACTCGTAAGGACGATGTTACACATATAGAACAGGCTATCGAACATCGATAGGTCGATGAAGCAGCCTTCGCCGGTTTGCTGCTTGCGCATCAGTCCCGCCAAGATCGCCGTCGGTGCCACCGCGCCGCCCGCATAGTCCGCTGCCTGGAAACCGGGGACAGGGGGTAGCGGCTCGCGGTCAACAGACATACCCATCAAACCGGTCATCGACTGGATAACCAGGTCGTGCCCCGGCACCCGCGACAGCGGTCCATCCTGTCCGTAGCCGGTAATAGCACAATAGACGATGCCCTTGTTTATCGTGCGGGCTTTCTCGTAATGCACGTCGAGCTTCTTCGCGACGCCGGTTCGGAAGGACTCGACGATAACGTCTGCCGACCCCATCAACTTGTGCGCGACTGCCTGTCCTTCGGGGTTGGCGAGGTCGATCGTGATACTGCGCTTGTTGGAGTTGACGCTGTTATAATAGACGCCGCTGTCCTTATAGTTCGGTGGGTTGTGGCGGCTGTAATCGCCAACGACCGGTTGCTCGACCTTGATGACGTCGGCGCCTAGATCAGCGAGCATTTGCGTCGCCCAGGGGCCAGGTAACAGGCGGCTGAAATCGAGAATTCGAACGCCGGAGAGGACGTGGGTTTGGCTTTGTGTCATCGATGATCCTGAAAATGGTATTGCAATGGTGGGGCGGCCCGACAATACAAAATCGTAGCCCTTTGCACAGCCCGAGCGGCGTAAGTCACAAGGAGACCAGACGATGGCAAACAATGAACTGATCCTGCAGCGGCGTGGCATGGTCCTTTGGATAATTGTGAACCGGCCGGAGCGGAGAAATGCCTATACCAAGGATCTGTTCCATCGCATGGAAAATGCGCTCAGCGAGGCTGAGGAAGACCGGTCGGTTCTTGCCGTTGTGTTAACGGGGATTGGTGACAGGGCGTTCTCGACCGGCGCCGATTTAAAGCCGGATACCGAATACACGCCACTCGAACTGGACGAGTTGGAACTAGTGCACCCGGCGGTCTCCTATTTCCGTGCTGCGGCGGCATTCAGTAAACCCTTTATCGCGCGGGTCAATGGCGATGCGATGGCAGGCGGAATGGGTACGCTGGCGATGTGTGACCTTGCCGTAGCAGCCGATCATGCTCGGTTTGCGTTGCCAGAGGTGCGTATCGGCCTATTCCCTGGTGTAATCGTTGCTTCATTGCGTCATTTAATTCCGCGCAGGGTGATCATGGAGATGGCACTGAGCGGTGAGTTCTTTGACGCGGTCTTTGCGAAGGAAGTCGGGCTCGTGAACTACGTGGTACCGTCGGCCGACCTCGATGTGAAGGTGGACTGGCTCGTGGATCGAATTATCGATAAATCTCCTACTGCGGTCCGGCGCGGTAAAAACCTCTTACGGCATATGTGGGACATGGATTTGGATGCGTCTTTCGCGCACGGACAGAACGAGTTGGCACAGCTTTTCGCGACCTCTGATCACAAAGAAGGCGTTGCGGCCTTCAACGAAAAGCGCAGGCCTGTCTGGCCCAGTTTAAATTGATTTAGTGCGTTGTCGTAACCTTGCTGCCGGAAGCTCTCTGTGTGACTGCATCCGGCAAATAGCAGGCTTACACATACGGTCTGGAAGGGCTCAAGATATCGATACTTCAACCTCGCACTGCGTTTGATCGCGAGCATACAGTGGTGCTGGATGATGACCCCGAAAAACTTGATCTCTACAACTTGCCGGCGGCTAACAGTCAGGACGCTCACCGCTATGCGTGTGGATTGACAAAATTAAAACGGATGAAGGTGGTGGCTGATGTGATCAAGGCCTCTTTCGGCCGTTCATAAAAAATTGAGCAAGAGGCGATCATTCGATCGCGTGACCTGAAGGTGGAAGTCCCAGAAATTTTGCTTTGCCGCTGCTAACCTTGACTTGCATCGCACTGCGTGACCACGATTCGTAACACCTTGGATGGAGGAAGCCATGGCAAAACTCAGACATATCGCTGTCACCGTTCCTGATATGGAGGAAACGGCGACATTCTATGAGAAGACGTTCGGCATGGAGCGCGTGTTCGAGTCGGGCATAGTGATAATGCTGTCCGACGGCACGATCAGCCTCGCAATTTTGAAATTCAAGACCGACGAGCAGGCCGGAGACGAGCGCGGCAAGGATTTTCACGGCTTGCATCATATGGGCTTCGTCGTCGACGACATCGAGACGTCCAGCGAAGCGATCGAGGAAAATGGTGGGAAGTATCATATGCGTCTGCCGGACACGTTGGAGGGCGCGACCGAGATCAAATTCCGCGATCCGAACGGTGTGGTGTTCGACATCGTGACCAAGGATTATGCAGAACGCGCGTGGGGCGCCAAGGTCTGATCGAAATCAACACTATTTAGAAGGATGCTGTGCTATGCCAGTCAAGGTGGGTTATCTGCTGCCTACTCGCGAACAGATTATGCAGGGAAAGCCTGACGCGGCGCCGTTGCTGACGCTAGCAGAACGGGCAGAAGGAGCAGGCCTCGATTCAGTTTGGGTCGGAGACTCCCTGCTCGCGAGGCCTCGGCACGAGCCCTTGACCTTGTTAGCGGGTGTAGCCGGACGGGTGCCGCGGGTTGAACTAGGAACGGCGGTTCTGCTGCCGGCCTTGCGCAATCCGGTTATATTGGCGCATCTGGTCGCGACCTTGGATCAGGTCAGCGAAGGCCGCTTCATTATGGGCGTGGGCATCGCTACTGACGTCCCCAACATCCGTGCCGAATTTGAGGCGGCCGGTGTGCCGTTCGAGAAGCGCGTCGGCCGGATGATGGAAGGCCTGCGCCTTTGCAAGGCCTTTTGGACTGGAGATCCTGTGGATTGGGACGGACGCTGGAAAGTTGAAAATAGCGTCTTGGGACCGACACCGCATCGTCCGGGTGGCCCGCCGATTTGGGGCGGCGGATCCGCCGAGGCAAGTTTGACGCGTGCGGGGAAACAATTCGACGGCTGGTTCCCCACAGGACCGGACGCAGCGGGCTGGGGCAAACAATGGGCGACTGTGTGTGACGCAGCGGAAGCAGCGGGCCGAGGTGGTAAAGTGACCGGAGCTGTTTATCTGACGGCGTCAATCGACGATGACGCGGATAAGGCTAATGGCATGATCAATAAATATCTCGAAAACTATTATGGTCAACCGGCAGAAGTGCTGCGGCGGCGGCAGGCTTGCTTTGCCGGCCCCGAAGCCGAATTCCTGCCGTGGCTCAAGGGTTACGTTAATGCTGGGGCGAGCCATTTGATGGTGCGCGTTGTTGGAGACCACGAATCACATATCGGAGTTCTGGCTAAAGCTCGAGAATCGCTAAACTAATTTTCTAGCAAAACATTATAAATTATTGTAAAATAAAAAGAAAACTAAATTATAGTGGTTATATTTCTAATAAGTGCGGTGATATAACTATCTTGGAAATTTGATAGACCCTTTAAACAAGCATCGAAACAATCGCCCGCCATGACAGCATTTTTTTGATCTAGTTATAGGTTTTTGTGTCAAAATTTGGGGTGCGGCTTTAGCGTGGCTTTTCGTCTTTTGCACCGCCCTTTACGCGGCGTTATTCTCGCTTACGAAAGAGGGTTCGCTGACGGCGCTAGGCTGGAAGCAGTAAGTGAATTACGAGGTTAACCATGGATTATGATGTCGTGATCGTCGGTGCGGGAAACGCCGCACTTTGTTCAGCGCTGGCTGCCTATGAAGGTGGTGCTAAGGTCTTGGTGCTAGAAAAAGCGTCCGAGGAAGAAAAGGGCGGTAACTCTTATTTTACAGCGGGTGGGTTCCGCTTTGCTCATGAGGGGCTAGAAGATGTCTGCGAAGACATCCTGGTTGATCTGTCAGAGGCGGAGCGCGAGCAGATTGTTCTCCCGAACCACGACAAGCAGTATTTTTACGATCAACTGATGAAAGTCACGCACCATCAATGTGATGAGACGATGGCCTGGCGGCTGATTAACGATTCCCGGTCGACCATGGGATGGCTGCGCGGTCACGGGGTGCGCTTCATCCCGATGTTCGGCCGACAGTCTTATGTCGTAGATGGCAAGCATGTCTTCTACGGAGGCGTTAACATCGAGGCTGTTGGTGGTGGGCAAGGGCTCGTTGAGTTTGAGATCGCTCGGCTCAATCAGCTTGGCATCGAGATCCGGTATGAGACCGGCGCGACCAAGTTGTTGCAGGACCAGCAATGCAACGTCACCGGCGTCCAGGTGCGTGGCCCTAATGGGTATGAGGATATTAAGGCGCGTTCTGTTGTGCTGGCTTGCGGAGGGTTCGAAGCAAATCCAGAGATGCGCGTACGGTATCTTGGTCCGGGCTGGGATCTCTGTCGGGTGCGTGGCACGAGGCACAACAAAGGCGAGGGCATACAGATGGCGCTCGATATTGGTGCCCAGGCCTTCGGTAACTGGTCTGGTTGCCACTCGGTCGGCTGGGATATTAGCGCACCACCTTACGGCGATCGCGTTGTTCTTGATAATTTCCAGAAGCACTCTTACCCGCTCGGTATCATGGTTAACCTCAACGGCGAGCGCTTCGTCGATGAGGGTGAAGACCTGCGCAACCTGACTTACGTGCGGTTCGGTCGCGAGATCATGGCGCAGCCACATCGAACCTGCGTGCAAATTTTCGACCAGAAGACAATTGAAATGCTTCGCGATGAATATCGTATCCACCAGGTGACCAAGGTTGAGTCCAATACGATTGAGGGTCTAGCCGAAGAGTTGGAGATCGATCCAGAGAAACTGGTCAAGACTGTCGCTGAATACAACGCGGCGTGTCAGCCGGGCGATTACAATCCGGCAATCCTGGATGGAGTGCACACCAACGGCATTACGCCGCCGAAAACCAATTGGGCGCTGCCGATTGACAATCCACCATACGCTGGTTTCATCACGACCACCGGTATCACTTTTACCTTCGGTGGCCTGCGCATTAACGACGACGGCGCTGTGCAGGATGTTAGCGAGCGTAGCATCCCGGGCCTGTTCGCCGCGGGTGAGTTGGTAGGCGGTCTGTTCTACGGCAACTATCCGGGTGGCAGCGGTCTAATGGCCGGTTCCGTCTTTGGAAAGTTGGCGGGGCACAGTGCGGCGCGATACGCCGTTGGTAACGCCTGAGCTAATGCTGTTTAGCAACGTTCTGGAGAATAACGAGCTGTGCCGGATGCTGGGGGTCCGGTACCCAGTCTGCCAAGCAGGGATGTATTCTGTCGCCTATGGCAAGCTTGCGGCCGCGGTGTCCAATGCTGGTGGATTGGGTGTAATCGGATCAGCCTTCATGGATCCGGAGCAACTGCGGCGCGAAATTCAGTTGGTTAAGCGGGAAACTGACAAGCCCTATGGCGTCGATATTCTCTTCGCCGAGGTTAGTGGCGGTGATGAAACTGCGAGCGGATATACGCGGGAGGTTGAGGATCATATCGCGGTAACCTTCGAGGAAGGCTGTTCGGTAATAGTATCCGGTCTGGGTGATCCCGGTCGAATCGTGCCACGGGCGCATGAGGCGGGCATGAAGGTCATGTCGCTAGTTGGCACATCACGACAGGCGAAAAAGGTCGAAGCCTCCGGCGTAGATGCAGTAATCGCCTCGGGGCACGAGGGCGGCGGTCATGTCGGACGCGTTGGGACCTTGCCGCTGGTTGCCAAAGTGGTTGACAGTGTCGATATCCCGGTCCTGGCCGCTGGCGGCATTTCCGACGGGCGCGGTCTCATCGCGGCTCTGGCGCTGGGCGCGAAGGGTGTTTGGATGGGCACCCGCTTCATTGCGACTGAGGAGGCGCGTGGGCATCTCAAATACAAACAGAAGATCGTCGATATCGACGAGGACGGCACCATTGTAACGCGTGGTCATTCCGGTAAGACGGCCCGCGTCATCCGCAACAAATTTACGGATTACTGGGCAGGGCATGAGGAAGCCATCAAGCCGTTCCCCTATCAACTGCGCGAAGTCGGCGAACCAGCCTCTATCAGGGGTCGCATGGAGGGGGATGTTGAGCATGGTGTGCTGGCGGCCGGGCAAGGGTCCGGTGTGATTGGCTCGATTCCGCCTGCGGGGCAGGTTGTGGAAGCGATCATGGCGGAAGCGAAAGACGTTCTTGATCGTTGGACAACTGGTTAGCCCGAATGCCTCTCTTTGCTACTATGGATGGCGGGCTTGAACCGCAAGGAGACAGCCGAATCGCAGCGGGGCCTGCTTTATGGGACTTCGACGTTGCGGGCGACCAGCCCGGCCCGACACTTCAGGTACTGTATTTCTTGTCCGCCTCATCAAGAGTGCGAATTTCGAGCAGAATGTCAGAAATTCGCTAATGAAAATCCGTCACATCGTATAGCTTTGTAGCTACATGGATTAAGTTCTCTAAACTCGAGTTTCCTGGTGAAACCAGACTGGAAAAGCATCAAAAATGATGCCACTAGACAGGACAGGAGATATATCCTCGTAAACAAAACTATGCCCGGTCAGGGATCGGAGGCTGTTGGAAAAGTGCCCAAAAATACCAGGTGGCGCGGGGATTTTGTGTTTTTTGATTAGGGTTTGGTTTGTTTTATCCAAGCAACGATGTCGGAAACCACCTGTTCTTCGATGCCGTTGAAACCGTGATAGTGCGCGGCGTGACAAGGGTTTCCCACCGCGTAGCCACCGCGATACCAAACGACCTTCTTCGGGCCACCATTGGTGAGGCGTGATTGAAGGTTGCGAACGCCCTCTGGGGGTGTCACATGACATTCGTCATTTCGGTGGTGACTGATGAGAACGGGGCCCGAAATTTTCTCCAGGTCAAAACCCAGAAGATTGTCACCCTTTTCATTCCAAGTCAGCATCGACGAGGTGAGGACGATCCCGTCCGCACTATCCGCCGCGAGCCGGACTGCGGCGTTAACCACCGAGTTGGTACCGCGGCTAGTGCCTATGAGCCAGACCGGCAGGTTGTAAGTTGACCGCAGATGCGTAATGGCTGCACCGATATCGGTTGCATGATTTGCCGAGCCACGAAATCCGTGACGCAAGTCATATTTTTGATCCGTTGGCGCATCGATTATCGCGGTCGTGATGCCGCGTTCAAGAAAATAGGGGCGGCTGCGCACCAAGAAATTTCCATTACCCCAGCCAATTTTTCCATTTCTTGATAGGTTCATCGCACCTTTGCCACCAGCGAATAGCACTGCAACGGCGATAGGGTCGTTTGCTGTTTCGACGAGCAGACGGGTTGTCGCGTTCCGCGAGGCGATATCGTGTACCTCGCGCGTTTTCGCTGTGGTTCGATCAATCTTCGTATTGACGACTGCATCGCGCGCTACGACCCGGATATCTGCCGCTTCTGCTGAAATCGGCACAATCAGGCTTCCGCTGAGGAGTACCCAAAAGATTGAATTGTGAGAGCGCATCAGCGATTACATTTGGCGCGCCGTTTATGACGCACTTCTTCTGGCTTCCGTTTCATGAAATTGGTATTAGCCGTTGGCAACGTCAGTTCCTATTTCGGTTGCCTGGTGATTCTATTGTGCACTATCCGGCGCGAAAAAGCCGAATTCCTAATTGGGCTAAACTCTTCCTTTTAGGAGATGCCATTTAGAATTTCATCATCCGTCGGAAAACGCCCGGTATTGCTTTTGCAATAGGTGCGATGTCCATCCACATCGATGTTGAAGACACCGCCGCCGCTGCCGATCAGTTCGATATCTGCATCTGAAATTTTGGCCATAATCAGGTCTCTCGCACGGAGAGCGCGGCGTTCGTAGTTTCAAATCACGCAGTATTCGATGCGTATTTTCATATTCTTTGCCTTTCGATTTGAGGCGCTGCATAACCTTATGATAGCAAAATTTCCAGAAGCCATCAGGAGTTGAAATGGCTGACATCACGCTTAACAGACTTCGTGCAGGAGATGGCGTACCACCCATAGTTTTCGTGCATGGGTTCCTCTGTCGGCTTCAAGACTGGCGGCATCAGCTAACACACTTTGCTGAGGGGCACACGGTGGTAGCTTGCGATCTACGTGGACACGGAGAGTCGCCACGTGGTGAAGCACCGATGACGATCGAAACTGTTGGTGGTGACGTTGCGCGCATGCTTGGCGAGGAAGACCTGACCGGTGCAATCCTCATTGGTCACTCCATGGGCTGCCGGGTTGTAATGGAGGCTTGGCGGCAAGCTAAGCACCGCGTCGCTGGCCTCGTTCTGGTTGATGGCAGTCAGGTCGGCATTGACAAGGCAGCCGGTCAGGCGAGTTGGGACTTGGCGATTTCCGAAAAGGGCTACAAGGCGGTTGTGCTGAGTTTGTTCGAGGACATGTTCTTCGGCGACCCGCCCAGCTGGAAAGACGAAGCGATCGGAAAGGTTTTGTCGATTCCTGAAGCTACGGGTGCGCCTTTGTTTGGCGCGCTTATAGGCTGGGATGCGGAGCAACTCACACCGACCATGACATCCCTCGATATCCCTGTGCTTGTCTTGCAAAGCACTACCATGCGATTAGATCGGGTACGCCGCGTGCTCGCCGAGGGCGAGGAAGGCCCGTTCCAAGAACTAATTTTAAAGTCGGTTGCCGGCGCGGAGAGCCAAACAATTTCCGGGCCAGGCCACTTCTCCATGACGGAAGCACCAGATGCGACAAACGCGCGGATTGCGCGTTTTATCGCGGAACGGTTTTAAGACAATTTAGGTAAGAAGTTTCGCGTAATCGTCTAGCAACGGCAGAATTTTTTCGCGATCGGCGGAGGGTAACTGGAACAGGCCGCCATGGATTCCCGCCTGTTGGCACGCTTCCAACTGCTGAGCATCGGCCGGCGCGCGGAACAAGGTCACCGACAGTTCACTAAAATCGCGCTCAGCTTCGTCTGCAGCCTCGCGCAGTCGCGCCATATCCTTTTCTGGATCAAAATTTGGTGTCACCCTTGGCAGCCAGCCGTCGCAGTATTCCGCCACGCGTTGCAGCGTGTATTTCGTCTCGCCGCCCAGGATTATTGGTGGGTGCGGCTTTTGTAGCGGTTTCGGCCAAGACCAAGACTTCTCGAACTTGACCATTTCGCCATCGAATTCCGCTTCCTCTTCGGTCCACAAAGCCTTCATGGCCAGCACCCGCTCGCGCATCAGCTTGAAACGGGTCTTATAGGTCGCGCCATGGCTTTCCATCTCTTCTACGTTCCAACCGCCGCCGATGCCTAGTGTGACACGACCGTTTGACATCATGTCGAGGCTCGCGATGACCTTCGCGGTAACGATCGGGTCGCGCTGCGGGATGAGGCTAATGCCTGTGCCGAGCTTTAAGTTGTTCGTCGCCGCTGCCGCGAAGGAAAGCGAAATGAAGGGATCGAGTGTGTGCGCGTATTCCTTCGGCAGATCGCCTCCGCCTGGCCAGGCCGACTTCCGGCTCACGGGAATATGCGTGTGCTCAGGTACGAAGAGAGATGCGAAGCCTCGGTCTTCCAGCGCACGTGCCAGTTCTTCGATGCTAATGCTGTAGTCGGTGTCGAAAATAAATACGCCGAGTTCCACGGCTGTCCCTCCCTTAATTGATCGAATAAGTACTTAGGCAAGCTCTGAAGCTAATTGCCCAATCTCTTTATATCGCGATCCGAGACGAAGTGTGAATAAAACTACAAAAACATCTTGTTAGCATTGCTAGGTTATAAAAAAATCATTAAAATAAAAATAATTAATTTATTGTAAATAATATATAATAGATTTATTATCTAAAATAAATAAGCTAAAAATATAATAAAATTATGAAATTTATTTATTGCGTTTAGGTGATAGTATTATACAGTTATCTATTTAACTTGGCGTCAAGTGTTGGTTTTGTGCAGGAGTGGTATGCTCATCGAATGCGCATTTTTCACACCGTTTGTCGTTCAGTTACTCAACGCAATAGCGAAGGTCAACGGGTGAGAAATTCGGATGGGACAATTGCAATAAAGGCGATACAGATGAACTAAGTGGATCTACTGAGCGACTTGCAGCCCGGTTACAACAAAGAAAGCAAAGATTAGGGCAAATTATGGTTTGGAGCTGAATTTTTCATCGTAGTGAGAGCCTGACCTTTTGCGTGATTTGTTGGGCGTTAGATAGCGACGTTCAATTGACACGAAATTGCTTGATAACTGTCATATCAGGGTCTGCTCCAAGACCTGGGCCCTGAGGTACGCGAAATGCCCCATTCGCTGGTTCTATCAAATCACCATATAGCGTTGCTTTCGGTGATAAATAGAAACGTTCGACCAGCCCGTCCGCTGCTTGCGCCGCCATCAGATGCAAGGTAGCTAAGAAACCCGGACCGAAATAGGGAGAGTGGGGCATTATGGTCACGCCGTTCGCTTCGGCCAACGTAGCGATTTTCCGAAACTCCGTAATGCCGCCGACCTTAGTAACACTCGGCTGTGCATAGTCGACCGCTCCGGCGGCAAACATATTGCGGAAGTCGAACGACGTGCAGGCATTTTCACCGGCGGCTATCGGAACACCACTGTCTCGCCGCAGCTTTGCCAGTTCCGGATAATCCTCCGGTGGGAAAATTGGTTCCTCCAGCCAGAATATATCATAGGGCTTGAATGTTGCGGCCGCTTGACGAGCCTGTGCGGGCGTCCAAGGGCAATTGGTGTCGACCATCAGCGGAATTTCAGGGCCGATCGCTTTGCGGGCTGCACGGACTTCTGGCTCCGCGGTCTCGTGCAGTTTGATATGGCGGAAACCATCAGCCACCGCAGCCTGGCAACGTTCTGCAACCGCGCCAGGATCGTGATATCGAAATAGGCTGGCATAACCTTCGATGCGATCGCGTACTGCGCCACCCAATAGGCGATGTAAAGGCAGTCCCGCCGCTTTGCCGACGATATCCCATAGCGCTATATCCAGGCCGGATAGAGCAAATATGTTAACGCCGTAGCGTCCAAACAGATGCATCGCTTTTTGAAGATCAAAATTAAGACCGGCGATGTCTCCCACGTCGCGACCGATCGCCATTGGTGCGATCATCTTCTCGAGGACGGCTTGAACAGCATGCCGGCAATGATAGGCAAAAGCGTCGCCATAGCCGGTGATACCTTCGTCGGTTTCGACACGGACAAGAACGGTCGAGAAAACATTCCATTCCTGTCCACCCAGCGCCTTCGAGGAACCGCCATGGTTGAAGGGGATATCGAGGGCGATGGACTCAAGCGCGGTAATTTTCATATTCGTAGATCTCATAGAGGGTTGGTGGATGGGCAAATGGTATAGGCTGTCCTGTGGCGGAGGCTAGTTTTAATAAGCGGGTCAGGCATTAGTATCGGTGGGGCGACGCGAACGTAGCCGGCGATGAATAGCATACTAAGGTGGCTATTCCGTCAGTCGGCTTTTTTCGGCCCGGCTCAGGTCAATTCAGGTGACGCTGGGTCCAGCCGGTGTGCGTGTCATTGGCCGCTTTATGGGGCGGTCGATGTCTCTCTCGAAACGCTTTGCTATAATCACACGACGATAAACTGCTAGGCATTTTGTATGGGCGTGGCCGTAGTCGCTTTGACGGAGGCTGCGATGTGGGTCGCTTCAGTTGGATTGATCTTTCTCGCTTGTGCCGACTACCCGGAAACGGCTTTCGCATGCGCATGGGTGTGCAAGAAGGAGGCTGTGGATGGCTGAAGGGATCCCACTGCTTTTGGAATGTGGCGGTGTCATCTACTTGGGTTATGTCGAAATTGACCTCAACATCCGTTCGGGGACCGATCAACTTTCCGGTTTTCGCTGGGCTGTTCCTCGCACCGAGCGGATTGCATTTCATCTAAGCTAGCGCTGTCGTGCAGCATAGCGAGTGTAACGATTTGCACGAGACCGATATCGTCAAGGCACACATCGACGATTACACTTGGGTCTAACTGTCGCTTATGGACAAAAAAATTACCTTACTGATGGCCTTGAACGGAGCAGCGGAGAATATGGCCTGACATGGAGCTCACTGCATATGAACAATCGATTGCCGGCGGCGCGTCGGGCGAGGCCGCGGCCATGGCGATGCGCATCGTCGCCGAGGCCGGCCGGCTACTGGGCGCGCCGCATTTGATTGAGATCGCGTCGGTGCATGTTGATGGTTGTCTTTATCATGGAGATTCCGGTGTTTATTTTGCCGAGAAGCTGGTGGCCGAAGGCGGGAAGGTCAAGGTGCCAACGACCCTGAATGTCGGTGCCCTTGATCTGCTGCACCCTGAGCGGGTGCGCGGCGATGCGCATTTTCGCGATATGGCGCGGCGACTGATGGACGCGCACCTTACGCTTGGCTGCGCACAGGGTTTCACCTGCGCGCCGTATCAGACCGGGCACCGGCCGGCTTTGGGTGAGCAAGTCGCGTGGGGTGAGAGCAACGCTGTCGCCTTCGCCAATTCCGTTTTGGGTGCGCGGACCAATCGCTATGGGGACTTTCTCGATATCTGTGCGGCGATCGTGGGACGCGCACCCTATTGTGGGCTCCATCTCGATTGCAACCGGCGGGCGCAGGCCGTCGTGTCTACCGACCAGATTTCGCCTGAGTTAAAACACATGGATGCGTTCTATCCGGTACTTGGCGCCTGGCTCGGCGCAACATTCGGTGAGACGGTCGCCGTCGTTGATGGCTTGCCCCTGCATCAATCCGACGATCGGTTGAAAGCGGTTGGCGCTGGCGCCGCGTCGACGGGAGCAGTTGGTTTGTTCCACATCGCTGGTGTGACACCGGAAGCGCCGACGGTCAGCGCGGTATGCGATATTAACCAGGCAGAGAGGGTGCCTCTGACGCTGGAAGCGGTAAGGGCGACGCGCGACCGCTTGTCGACAGTATCCGGCGATCAGATTGACGCAGTTGCGGTTGGTAGCCCGCATTTCTCGCTCTCGGAATTTTCGGAACTGGCGACAGTGGCGCGCGGCCGGCGGTTCAAGATTCCGTTTTTCGCCTGCACTGGCCGCGATGTTATCAGAGCGCTGGAAGGTACGGAGGACCGTGCGACCCTGGACGTGGCGGGGCCCACCTTTGTAGCTGACACCTGCGTAGTGGTCGCGCCAATCTTGCCCGAAACCGGTGGTGTCTTGATGACAAATTCTGCCAAATTCGCCCATTATGGCCCGGCAAATACAGGTTTCGATGTGATCTATGGCAGCCTCTCCGATTGCGTCGAGTCTGCTGTGGCCGGCCGAGTGATACGTGACGAGACGCTGTGGCGATGATACTGCGCGGCGAAGTATTGATCGACGGTAAAGCCGAAGGACCGTTATTTCGTCTTGGTAAGCCGATTAGTTTCTGGGGCGGTGTCGATCCGATGACCGGGCGGATAATCGATCCGCGCCACCCGGATCATGGCGCTACTGTTGCGAGGACAGTGCTCACTTTGACGGAGACCATCGGGTCTAGTTCGTCGAGTGCCGTCATGCTGGAGTTGTTGTCGAAGGGGCTGGCTCCATGTGCGTTGCTCATGGGGCGTCCGGATGCGATCCTGACGCTTGGTGTAGTGGTTGCACGCGAGATAGGGATTGGTTCGATCCCAGTGCTTCAGGTTGATGTGACACGAATTCCGCGGGCTGGTAACGCGACAATCGTAGAAGGGGGTGAAATCTCCTTTGCGGATTAATACGCGCTGCTATGGTGCGTGTCGAATAAAGTAAAAAAGGGTAGGGCAGAAGACGATGAGCGAGAGAGTTCCGACAACGGCGACCCTTGAGGCGGTCCCGGTTTTGGAAAAACACCGGTTCGATGAGGCTGCCTTATCGCGTTTCATGGAAGAAAATGTTGAGGGCTACGTGCCGTCGCTCGAAGTCGGCCAAAGCATGGGGGGCATGTCCAACCCAACTTTCATCCTACGTGACGGCAATGGTCGACGCTATGTGATGCGCAAGAAGCCTCCTGGCAAGTTATTGCCGTCAGCTCATGCAGTGGATCGGGAATTCCGTATTATCAAGGCGCTTGGCCCGACCGATGTGCCAGTTGCGAAGGCCTATGCGCTGTGTGAAGACGAGGCAGTCATCGGTCAGACCTTCTACATCATGGAGTTCAAGGACGGCCGTGTTTTTCGCGATATGTCGTTGCCGGAGCTATCGGTGCCCGAGCGGAGCGCGATCTACAACGCGATGAATGACACGTTGGCAAAGCTGCATATGGTGGATTACGAGGCCGCTGGCCTCTCTGATTACGGCCGCGTCGGCGGCTATATTGCGCGGCAGGTCAGCCGCTGGAGCAAGCAGTACGAGGCCAGCAAGACCGACGAAATAGATGCCATGGACAAGCTCATGGCCTGGCTGCCGGAAAACATTCCAGATGACAGTTTGACAACCGTCGCGCATGGAGACTATCGGCTGGAGAATATTATCTTTCACCCAACTGAACCCAAGGTTTTGGCTGTCGTCGACTGGGAGTTGGGAACGCTCGGCAACCCACTCTCTGACCTCGCCTACAATTGCCTGCCCTATGTCTGGCCGGACGAAGGGCGGGGTGATTTGATTGGGATAGATTTTGAAAATTACGGCATTCCTTCGGAAGAAGAATATGTCGCTGCCTATTGCAAGCGTACTGGCCGCGACGGGATTGACGATTACCGGTTCTACGTCGTGCTGTCCCTATTCCGCATCTCAGCGATCATACAGGGCGTTTACTTCCGTGGTCTTCAGGGCAATGCACCGTCAGACGCGGCACTGGAGCGCAAGGAGTCTTGCCGCATGCTCTCTGAGATCGCCTGGGCGATGGCGGAGTAGCGGTATGCCTGCTGGCACCACTAAGCCAGCGACAGCGTTTAGACGTTTAGGGTGCGCTCCAGGTCACATCGCTAAGCATCTGATTAAACTATAGCTTAGGTGTGGATAGCTTCGGTGAAGCAACAGCCGCCATCTTCAGAAGTATTCTTAGTGTCGTGCTGGGGCTCGCAGATTGCTGATTCTGATGACCTATCTCAAAATGCTGGTATGGTTGCGGAATTCCGCAGCGGGATAGCCGGTCGGTGCTCAGGTGGCCGTAACCGGTGCGGTTTGTCTTGCCGCTGCATAGCTCTCTATGATGGTCTGCATTGTAACTTTGCATTGTGCTTGTAAATGGTCGAACCGTGGATCGATGCATTCTGGCAGCTTTACGCGCCGGGGCCGATAGCGGTTGGTCTCGCCACTATAGCAATGGCGGGATTCCTGCGAGGGTTCGTCGGGTTCGGCAACTCCATCCTGATAGTAATCGTCTTTAGCCTGCTTTATGGCCCAGTTTTCGCTGTACCGTTCGCGGCACTGGCTAGTTTGCCTCCCACAATCCAACTTCTGCCAACGACGATCCGTAAGGCTGATAAACGGTTTGTATTGCCATTCGCATTCGCCGTCTTCGCTGCCGCCCCGTTCGGTGTTGTCGTCTTGATTTCGGTGGATGCGAACCTGGTAAAGATTGTCATCGCTCTGATTGTGCTCGCGATGGTGTTCCTAATCTATTGCAAATGGCAACCAACGCGGAATTTGCGGACTAGCGGTCTCGGGCTAATTGGTGTTGCGGCAGGATTGGCGAACGGCGTGGCGGGCGCTGGTGGGATGATTGTGGCTACGGCTGCAATGGCCCGGCGTGGTAAGCCGGCACAACAACGTGCAAACACGATTGGTGGCATTACGGCTGTCGGGCTCTGCAATTTTCCACCTTTTCTCTATTACGGTTTGTTCTCCCGAGAGATTGTGCTGCTCAGCGTGATCATGGTTCCTGTCTATCTGGCTGGTACCTGGGTTGGTGCTCGGTTATTCGAGAGGGGTGGCGGCCGCCATTACCGCAACGCTGTGCTTTGCGTGTTGGCGGCTGTCGCTCTGATCTCGCTTGTTCTATCGTTCCGCGATTTTATAAGGTTCTAGGCTGCTTATTAGAGTTCGCCCACAATGTCTGCCACCAATGCGTGGCGGGCCACGTTGCTTAGGTCGAACCTGACGCCAGCGGTGGGTATAAGTGTGTCATGGAATGCCGGGAAGAATTCTGCATAGTCCTAGCGCATATTCAGTTGCAGGCTTCGTTGGATGCCTAGGGCTAAGGTTAAGCGCACTGTAATCCCCAATTACAATGGTATCGCAAGCAAGGTATCAATCTGGTCGCTGTCGATGACGACAATGCGCTCGCAGAATTTATAGTCCGACCCGGAGATATCAATCTCGTCGAGATAGCGCCCTGTTGCGAACAGGCTCGTTTCTCCGCTGTGCATGATGCGTGCGGTAATGAAGTGGGTGTGGACGATGGCGGTATTGCCGTCTATCGACTTAAATCGGTAGGGGCCAACCACATGGCGATACCGGTGCGGCTCGTAGAGATTGGCCTGGCGTAGGGTGAAGACACGGTCAAGCAGCATGCCGCGCGTTGCGGCATACATCACGCCCTGGCGCAGCCCAGCCTCATGGTTGGAGCGGCTGATAATTTGATAGCGGCAGGGATCGGCGAACAGGTCCGGCCACTCTTCCAGTCGGTCCTCGTCTATGATCTCGGCGTATAGGCCGATCAGTTCCTGCACGCCGAGGCGGACGGCCCGTTCGTCCATCGCTAATCCCCTATCAGCGTACGATAGTGTTTCCAGAAGCCGCGGATTGCGGACTCGCTGGCTTTGAAGGTTTGCGATTCTGCTTCGTGTCCACCCATCATAACAATGCCGGCGCCCTCGTCGTTATATCGCAGGGCGCGCTGCACAAAGCCGCCGATGAAACCGTCCTCCATCGCCACATAGCCTGCTGGGCCGATCAGATTGCCTTGCCGCAGACGTCGTTCGGTCATTTCTTCGTCGTCGTCCTCGAAGCCGATATGGATCCACTCCAACTCTGTCCGGTCCACCCCGCGCGGTCGGATGACGCGTACTGCGATCGTGTTGCGAACCTGTTGTAGCACCATGCCGGGAAAGACAGTTAGGATCTGTACAGAGACACCGTCACCATATTCGTCAACGGATTCGACGACTGAACGGTCCTGCAAACGGAAATCGCTTTCCGCTCGTATACCCTGTTCCTGATAGGATGCGGTCTCGGCTTCGTAGTCAAGCTTGGCAAAGCTGTAATGGTTGCCGCCGTCTGAGTTTATGAATATGCCGCCGGGCATATTCAGCTTATTGATCTTGAATGTCGTTAGGAAGAGGTGAAGTATCGAGGCGTGATAGGTGTCCTTCACGTTTTCGATATACAGCTTCCAGTTGTTCGGCAGGATTTGCGTGTTGCGCCCCAGCAACTGTGGCTTGCGGTTCATGACACGGGTTAGCCCGCGCGCTACGTCCGGGCCGAGCCAGTCCTCGAGGCTGGAGACGGTGTCGCTAAAGGTGCCGAAGACGATACCGCCCAGCACCGCGATGCGTAACTGTTGCAGCCGATGCTCTTCCTTACGGAATTCCGGAGCCATGCCGCCCTTGCCCTGGACGCCTTTTTCGAACGCTACACCGGTTAACTGCCCAGTTAAGTCGTAGGTCCAGCCGTGATACATGCAACTAAACTTCTTCGTGTTGCCCTGTCGACCCATGCAAAGCAAATTGCCACGATGAATGCAGCGGTTAACGAAAGCGTTGATGTTTTGGTTGGTATCACGCGTTACCAAGATAGATACTTCGCCGACGGTGGTGGCGATAAAGTTGCCGGTTTCGGCTAGTTCCACTTCTAGGCAAAGATAATGCCATGTTGGGCCCTTGAAGATGCGCTCTTGCTCGTTGTCGTAGCTCGCCTGGTCAGTATATGTCCGGAACGGCACCTCGCTAATGCCGTTGGAGGGCCAGGCGACACGGTGTTTGGGGCTCGAATTGTGGTCGTACATGGGTGTTCCTCCCTTCAAGCAGCTTCAAGCCTACCCTTCGCCCGATTACGATGGAAGTCACGGGTTTTGCGGGTGAGATGTGAGGCGCTAAACTCAGCGATGTCAGGACTTTTCTCTTAAAATGGAATGCACAATGAGTTTCGACGCCATCATCGTCGGTGCTGGTATTTCCGGTATGTACCAGTTGTACCGGCTGCGCGAGCAAGGAATGAAAGTGCGTGTCTTCGAATCCGGCAGTGATGTAGGTGGGACCTGGTACTGGAACCGCTATCCTGGCGCGCGCTTTGATTCCGAAAGCTGGTCTTACGGCTTCTCCTTTTCCAAGGAATTGCTGCAGGAATGGGAATGGCCGGAACATTTTTCCGCTCAGCCGGATACTTTACGCTATCTCAACTACGTCGCCGACAAATTCGATTTGCGCCGCGAGATGCGGTTTAACAGTAAAGTTACGGCTGCCCATTTCGACGACGACACGAATATGTGGACAGTGACAACAGAAACGGGAGAACAGGAGACAGCGCCCTTGCTGATCATGGGGGTGGGTCCATTGTCGGCCCATACTCTGCCAAATATTCCCGGACGCGAAGATTATGAGGGGCCAGCCTATCACACCGCGCGATGGCCGCATGAACCGGTCGATCTGTGCGGAAAACGGGTTGGCATCATTGGCACTGGGGCCTGCGGTATTCAGGCAATCCAGACCATCGCGAAGGAAGTAGGATCGTTGACTATTTTCCAGCGCAAGCCTAACTGGGCGGCACCACTGCACAACAGTAAGGTTACGCCGGAGGAGCAAAAGAAAATTAAGGCGAGCTATCCTGATATCTTTGAACGCTGCCGAAACACAGTAGCCTGCTTTATCCATAATCCCGATCCACGCTACACCCTGGAGACGCCGGCGAAAGAGCGTGAGGATTTCTGGGAGAAGCTGTACTCCGAGCCGGGCTTTGGGATTTGGATGGGTAATTTCCGAGACATGGTTATCGACGAGGAGGCAAATCGGCTTGCTAGCGAGTTCGTCGCTAAGAAAATTCGCCAGCGGGTTAAGGACCCGAAGGTCGCTGACAAGCTGATACCAAAGGATCATGGGTTTGGTATGCGCAGGGTGCCACTCGAGAGCGGTTATTTCGAGGTCTACAACCAGGATAATGTCGAGTTGATCGATATCAGTGAGACGCCGATCGAACGCATCACGAGAAAGGGCATCCGCACTGACGTTCGGGATTTTGAGTTCGATTTCATGATCTACGCGACCGGCTTTGACGGAGTGACGGGCCCCTATGATCGGATCGACATTCGTGGCTCCGGTGGACGTAGTCTGAAGGATGACTGGGTCAATTCGCCGCGCACCATGCTGGGTGTGCAGGCGGAGGGCTTTCCCAACATGTTTATGGTGCTGGGCCCGCACACCGCAAGAGGCAACATCCCGCGTAATATTGAAGAGATCGTCGACTGGATCACTGACATGGTCAAGTTCATGCGCGCGCAAGGCTACAGTCGTGTGGAACCGCACCCTGAAGCGGTCGAGGAATGGGGCGTGGCGGTGGAGAAAATGTCCAAGATTCTGTTGTCGAGTAAGATCGGGTCATGGCAGACCGGGGTTAACCAAAATGTTCCCGGACGCGATAAACCTCGGGTTTTGGGGTACAACGGTGGTGTGTTCCGCTATCGAAAACGGGGACGGCAGGTCGCAGAGGGCGGATATAAGGAATTCGTGTTCCTTTAATTTAGCGGGCGCCACTAATGGGGGTTAGGAGGAAAAAAGGGCAGCAAGCCCGGAGTAGGCTGCAGCAGGCGATTGACACCAGTTGGTCACTGAAAATGAAAAAATCTGCGATTCGATCCATTTGTCGTTGCATCAAATCAACGTTGGTCCCTCCTTGTGCTCTTTATTTCAGTGAAGAGGGAGTGACTGATTAACACAGCTACGGATGGGAGGAGCCCAAACCAGAATGGGTGCGTAGCACCAATAATCCTCTCGCTCATGAGGTAATTGTCCGCGACGAAAATAAGGTCGCGTTTCTCATCAAAGCGGTACGATATTGCGCTGACAGCCGATCGATGCAGACCTGCCCGCGATCTTCATGGTCGCCAACCATGATGAGGGTTGGCGCCTTGTGAGCCGCAACACACTCAATTTACGTAAGGCGTGGCTAGGTTTACGCGCAATACCCGTAAACTACGGCGGTCACGCGTATATCGCTTATACCTCAGGCAGCTGGGACGAACATGCCACCCTATGTTTATTTGTTTGCAGCAAACGGCTGGCGGTCTATTTGCTCCTAGCCCGCGATGCGAGCGGCCTTTGATTTGTAGTTGTGCCGGCGAAGTTCGAGGCGCGCGATCTGCTGCCGATGTACTTCGTCTGGGCCGTCCGCGAAGCGCAAGGCGCGCATCCGAGACCACATGTACGCGAGCGGAAATTCTTGGCTCATGGCGCCACCGCCATGCGCTTGCATTGCGTCGTCGATGATCTTCAGCGCCATGTTAGGGGCGGCGACCTTGATCATGGCAATCTCCTGCCGCGCTTCCTTGTTGCCTACGGTGTCCATCATGTAGGCCGCCTTCAAGGTGAGCAGTCGGCACATCTCGATCTCGATCCGGGCGTTTGCGATCCGTTCCTGCGTAACGCCGCGGTCAGCCAGGGTGACGCCCCAGGTGACGCGTTCCATCGCCCGCTTACACATTAAATCGAGCGCGCGTTCAGCAACGCCGACGATGCGCATGCAGTGATGGATACGACCCGGGCCGAGACGCCCTTGTGCGATCTCGAAGCCGCGTCCTTCGCCCAACAATATGTTCGAGGCCGGAACGCGGACATTTTCGAACTCCACCTCGCCATGACCGTGCGGTGCGTCGTCAAAGCCCATGACGTTGAGCATGCGGTGGACTTTGATGCCTGGTGTGTCGCGCGGAACCAAGATCATGGATTGTTGATTGTAGGTTGGTGCGTCTGGGTCCGTTTTGCCCATAACGATCAGGATCTTGCAGCGAGGGTCGCCAATACCCGATGTCCACCATTTGCGTCCGTTGATCACGTATTCGTCGCCATCGCGTTCGATCCGGGTTTCGATATTTGTGGCGTCGGACGATGCAACGCGCGGTTCGGTCATCGCGAAAGCGGAACGAATTTCGCCTTCGAGCAGAGGATCAAGCCATTTGCGCTGGTTCTCTTCCGAAGCGTAACGAACAAGGGTCTCCATATTGCCGGTATCCGGTGCGGAGCAGTTGAACACTTCCGGTGCCCAACCGACGCGGCCCATGATCTCGCACAGTGGCGCGTATTCCATGTTGGTCAGGCCAGCGCCGTGATCGCTTTCGGGCAGATACAAGTTCCAAAGGCCGTCCTCCTTTGCCTTACCCTTCAACTCTTCGAGAATAGGGATCGGCTCCCAGCGCGTCTCGCCGCCGGCGAGTTGTTCGGCATAGGTTGCCTCGTTCGGATAGACGTTTTCGTCCATGAACGCCTGAACGCGAAGCTGAAGTTCTTTTGTCCGTTCGGAAAATTCGAAGTCCATCGGACCCCTCCCTGCGATGACCGTAAATTGCGCGACACCTTAGCGCGCGGGAGGGCGCCTGTGCTAGCCATCGGAACGTGAAAAAAATGGAATGCGGAGATGTGTGGTGCGAGCAAGAACATGATCGCTGGTTTGAATTTCAACAACAATGTGGGCTTTAACCCTAAGACGCTTATGGACTTAGGTCAGCGATATTTGGGAGGTCAAGCAGGACATCGTCGAGACTGGTAGTTACGGTGCGGTGAAATTCTATGCCGTCGTCAACGGACTAAACGAGAGGCGTCAGCGTCTATTGCGAAATGTATTTTTTTCTAATCGGCCCCAAAGCTAACCACCTCCTAAAAGCCGGTCGCATTGACCCAATTCAGAGGTTAAATTGAGTGACCTTTATCGCGAAAGGCCTTGCTCATGACGAACGCCAAACCACTGACAATTCGCCTTAATGCTACCGACAATGTTGTTGTTGCCCGTGTTGACCTGCTTCCAGGGATCGATGTGGAGAAGGTTACCTGTATTGAGACCATCCCTGCTGGCCATAAGGTCGCCATGGAATCAATTGCCGCCGGATCGGCTATCCGCAAGTACAATCAGATCATCGGCTTTGCCATCGATGACATAAAGCCTGGCGCGCATGTTCATGTGCAGAACGTGGCAATGCGAGACTTTGAGCGCGATTACGCATATTGCGAAGAGACACGGCAGACTGCCTACGTTAGCGATCGTGGGACCTTCCAGGGTTATGTTCGCAGGAATGGTAGCGTAGGGACACGTAACTATATCGGGATCTTGACCAGCGTTAATTGTTCGGCGACGGTGGCGCGTTACATCGCCGATGCCATCCGTGGGGAAGATTTAGACGGCTACGAGAACGTAGATGGTGTGGTGGCGTTGGTGCATGGCAGCGGCTGCGGGATGGCGGATACGGGCGAGGGTTATGCCAATCTTCAGCGAACACTGTGGGGGTATGCTCGGCACCCGAACTTTGCCGGGATCTTAATGGTCGGACTTGGCTGTGAAGTTAATCAGATAGATTTTTTACTGGAGGCCTATGGGATTGAACGTGGGCCGTTGTTCCAGACGATGACGATCCAAGACTCTGGCGGCACGCGGCGCTCAGTGGAACATGGATCTGCCTTGGTGCGCGAGATGCTGCCGGAAGCGAATAAGGCACGCCGAGAGATGGTCTCGGCCGAGCATCTAACCCTAGCGCTGCAATGTGGCGGATCGGATGCCTATTCCGGCATTTCCGCCAACCCGTCATTGGGAGCGGCGGTTGATCTGCTGGTGCGGAATGGCGGCACTGCAATCTTAAGTGAAACGCCTGAAATTTATGGTGCCGAACATCTCTTAACCCGCCGTGCGGTCAGCCGCGAGGTCGGCGAGAAGCTAATAGAGCGCATCCGCTGGTGGGAGGCCTATACAGAACGCAATGGTGGCGAGATGAATAACAATCCGTCGCCGGGTAACAAAGCCGGCGGGTTGACGACCATCTTAGAAAAGTCGCTTGGTGCTGCGGCAAAGGGCGGTACGACGAATTTGTGTGGTGTTTACAATTACGCCGAGCCAATCCGAGATAAGGGCTTCGTCTTCATGGATTCGCCCGGTTACGATCCTTGCTCGATCACCGGGCAAGTGGCGAGCGGTGCCAATATTGTATGCTTTACTACTGGCCGTGGCTCAGTCTATGGCTGCAAGCCGGCGCCGAGCCTAAAACTGGCAACCAATACGGCAATGTTCGAACGCATGGATGAGGACATGGACATCAATTGTGGTGCCGTAGTCGACTCCGGCAAAGCGATCGGTGATGTCGGGGCTGATATTTTCCAACGCCTTCTAGAAGTAGCTTCAGGCGAACCGACAAAGTCCGAAATTTTTGGATTCGGGGACGATGAATTCGTGCCTTGGCAAATTGGCGCGGTCATGTAGGAATGCGGTAGTGCAGCTTCCCACCACGTACGGTCCAACTCAAACATACGGTAAGTCATGTCGACACCCTCGTCTTCGGTTTCTGGAGCCCCTAAAATTTCGGCCCAGCGGGTCAGAGCGCTTTTTGCGACTATGAGCCGGATTCGGGCCTTCGAGGAAGCAGCGGAGCGTGCCGCCCGTGAGGGATTGATAACCGGCGCAGCCCACCTTTCCATTGGCCAAGAAGCTGTCGCGGCTGGTATCTGCGGCAATCTTCGTCTGACGGATCTGATCACCAGTACCCATCGCGGACACGGCCACACGATCGCGAAGGGCGCGAGCGCCGAGGCCATGATGCGCGAACTGTTCGGTCGCGCCGGAGGTACCAGCGACGGTAAGGGAGGATCAATGCACATCGCCGATTTTTCCGTCGGCATGTTAGGAGCGAATGGCATTGTCGCTGCGGGGATTCCGATTGCCGCTGGGGCGGCTCAGGCCAAACGCTTGCTGGGAGAGGATGCGGTGGTCGCCTGTTTTTTTGGCGACGGTGCGGTTAATCGGGGTCCCTTCCTAGAAGGCCTTAATTGGGCGCGTATCTACAATCTGCCGGTGCTCTTCGTATGTGAAGACAATCGCTATGCGGCACGCACTCGCTCCGGCGATATGACAGGCGGTTCCGGCCCAGTGGCGCGGGCAGAAAGTCTTGGTGTGCCAGCCCATCCCGTTGACGGCAACGATGTGATGGCGGTTGATGGGCTAGCCGGTCACTTGGTGGAAGTGATGCGCGCTGGCGGCGGTCCGCAATTCATTCATGCGAAGACCTATAGGCAGCGCGGCCATACTGTCGCCGATCCCGGGACCTGGCGGCCAGCGGACGAGATCGCCAATTTCCTCGAGCATGATCCGATGACCATTGCACGGCAATTCTTGATTGATAGCGGTGTTGCTCCGGCGGAGCTCGACGCGATTGCTTTGGAGGCTCAGCAGGAAATGGCTGATGCCTATGATATTGCCGCTGCGGCACCCTGGCCGGAGGACAGCTTGGCTGTGACGGACGTACAGGACATTGGAGGGCCGGCATGGGGGTGATTACCTACAAGGAAGCATCGTGTCTGGCGTTGGCAGAAGAGATGCGCCGCGATCCTACTGTCTGGGCCTTGGGCGAGGATGTCGCAGACGGCGGCGTATTTGGGCAATATGTGGGACTGCGCGACGAATTTGGCCCACAAAGGATCGTTAGCACCCCTATCTCCGAGGCGACGATCATGGGTGCAGCGGTTGGTGCGGCAATGGTGGGTACGCGCCCGGTCGTCGAACTTCGGTTCGCTGATTTTGCACTTTGTGCGATGGACGAAATGGTGAATCAGGCGGCGAAGGCCCGGTATATGTTTGGAGGCCAGACTCGCGTTCCGGTGGTGATCCGTCAACCAGTAGGGATGTGGCGGTCATCGGCGGCACAGCACTCCCAATCGCTTGAAGCCTGGTACGTTCATATGCCGGGATTCGTGGTGCTTGCACCGAGTACGCCAGCTGACAATCGCGGGCTACTGAAGTCGGCAATTCGGTGTGACGACCCGGTAATTTTTATGGAGCACAAGGACAGTTGGGATTTGGAAGGTGAGGTTCCCTATGCCAGTGAAGAAACTGTTCCAATTGGTCGAGCGCGGGTCGCCCGGTCAGGCAACGACCTGACCGTTGTAACCTGGTCAGGCGCCGTGCAAGTCGCTCAGGAGGCAGCCGATGCGGCGACAGAGAAAGGTGTTTCGATCGAAGTCGTTGACCTACGAAGCTTGTGGCCCTGGGATAAGGAGGCCGTGTTTGCATCGGTTGAAAAGACGCGGCGATTGGTGGTTCTACACGAAGCAGTCAAGGTGTGTGGCTTCGGGGCAGAAGTGGCTGCGACAGTTTCAGAAACCCTTGGCGATCGACTAGTCGCGCCCGTGAGTCGCTTGGGCGCGCCAAGAATTCCAATTCCCTATGCCCCGCCGCTTGAGGATTTGTGCCGCGTGCGGGTTGCCGATGTGATGAACACAGTTGAGGAGATGGGCATATGAGTACGCCGAACCAGGACAATATAACGCGAAGTATGAATGGCGGTGAAGCGCTCGCCGAAATGCTACAGGCCCATGATGTTGATCTCATGCTAGGCATGGGTGGATTTCAGTTGCTGCCCTTCTATGAAGCGGTTCGGTCGCTCGGCCTCAATCACAATCTGATCAACGATGAACGCTGCGGTGCCTTTATCGCCGATGCCTATGCGCGGGTGACGGGGAAACCGGGCGTTTGTGATGCGACCCTCGGCCCGGGTGTGACGAACCTGGTTACCGGACTGGTTGAATCGCTGAACGCGGGCGTGCCTCTGGTCGTGCTAGCAGGTGACGCTAATCGTGAGCATGCATGGAAAAACATGACGCAGGAGTGTCGCCAGGTCGATATTTTGACGCCAGCGGTTAAGGAACTGATCCGAATCGAAAACGGCAAACGCATTCCCGAACTTGTTCGTCGCGCTTTTGCCGTGGCAACCAGCGGGCGCCCGGGTCCGGTGATCCTCGATGTACCAGAGGATATTTGCCACGAGACGCATGAATTCAGAGCGGACGATTTCTGGATCGAGGAGGAAAATAAATCTATCCCGGCGCGTCGCATCCGCCCGGGCGCTGACGATGTAGTGCGAGCGGCGGGTTTGCTGGCGAAGGCGGAGCGGCCTCTGATGCTAGTCGGTGGCGGTATCCACCTGTCGGAGGGTTATGGTGCGCTGCTTGAGTTCGCAGAGGCACACAATATCCCGGTCGCACATACGATGAGCGGCAAGGGTGCCATCGCTTGCTCTCACCCGCTGTCAGCGGGGCTGTTTGGCCGTTACACGCGGATTGCGAACGATTTGATCGAGTCCGCTGACTGCTTGATGGCGGTTGGTTGCAAACTAGGTGAGATTGCGACAAAGCGCTTCCAGCTAATGCCCCAGGATACGCCACTTATTCAACTGGATGTGCTGCCGGAAGAGATCGGCCGGACAACGCGGGTCCATGCGGGTCTTTGTGGTGATGCCGGTGAAGGTTTGCGCGCTTTGGGTGAGGAGTTGTCCGATAGTGCCGAGCATGTGAAGGCGAAGCGCGTGGACTACGTCGCGGAAGTCCCGGTGCGTATGAAGAAATGGCTCGATGAAGCGGCGGAGCGGCTGCATTCGACAGAACGGCCAATCAATGTTGCGCGGATGATCAACGAATTGAACAACGTGATGCCTGCAGACTCAGTGCTTGTCGCGGATGGCGGTTTTTCGGGCCATTGGACTGGCTTGCTCTACGACACCAAGCGGTCAGGCCGGACCTATATCGCCGATCGAGGGCTTGCTTCGATTGGCTATGGGTTGCCAGGTGCAATCGGTGCGCAGATCGGTGCACCTGATATGCCGGTTGTGGCGATGACAGGCGACGGCGGCTTCAATATGGTGATCGGTGAGTTGGAGACGGCTTTGCGTATGAAGGTAGGCGTGACCATCCTGGTTGTGAACAATGCTGCATCCGGTTATGTGAAGGCGCTCCAGCATGCCGTCTATGACGGCAAGTATCAGTCTAGTGACCTGGTGGAAATGAACTATGCCCAGGTCGCTGAAGCCTTTGGCTGTCATGGTATCCGCGTGGAAGATCCGGAAGAATTGGCCGGCGCGATGCAGGCTGGCATTGCGGAGACAGATCGCCCTACTGTCATCGATGTTGTCGTGACGCGCGATCCCGGGAAGATGCTGCCGGCCGTCGATAGCCGGGTGCTGAAGGTTGAGAAGGGCGACCGTCCGGTCTAAGCGCGAGTACTATTTAAGGGATGTGATGATCGCATCGACGAACGTGGCAGTGGACTGCCCAGGCTGGCATCCTCGCGCGGCGGCGCTTTCATTTACCCGCGAGATCTCGCCATCTTCATAAATCGATTTGGCGTCACCGATCCGCGCGCTCGCCGCGGAGACCGTAGCGGCCGGGATGTCTCGGCCGTCTAGCGCGGGCAGCCGACTAGTTCCAGCGCTGTCAATTCCAATACCCGCATCGTTGAACACCAGGGCAACGGCGTCGTATCGGAATGCTGTCTCCGGCATGCCACCGAGCGCTTCTCCGTGCGATCCGCAGATCACGATGTGATTGGCATCCTCCGGTGTGGCCAGAGATGCAGAATCTAGACCCCAGACCGGTGGTTCATCCGGTGTTTCACGCAGTAGCATGCGGTTTTCCGTTTGTGGCGCTGGGTAGACCGAAATCGCAGTTGCGCCCAACATAAAACCGGCACAGTCAACGCAGCTTTGCCCCACGGCGCAGCCAAGGGTTGTAGCGGTGGTGTTAGCGTAGCTGATTGTGCCACGCTCCTCCATGTCGTTACCATCACCAATCCGAGCGCTAAGATAGCCTACCGTTGCTGCGGCAATACCTAACGCATCAAGATATGGCAATCCGGAAATACCGGCATTGTCCTTACCAACACTGGCATCGTTCAGGATGACCGCTCTGGCGCGCCCCTTTGCAGCCAGATAGGCGGCGTATTCCGCGCCATGGGATGCGGCCACAATAACCTGGCCTCGATGTGCGTCGGTCAACTTTGTAATGCTGTCCAGAACATGGATTTGGACGTCCTGCCCGTTGGTCATGTCATCTGTCCTTAAGTGTCGTATTAGAACTCGAATAGGAGGCAATCACGATGCAGTCCTTTTGACCACCAGAGATGGGGTGGAATGGTACAGATAAGACGGTGAAATCAGCAAATCGCCATATTTTGGTTTAGTGGTGAACCGTGCTTTGCCTATAACAATAAAAATAATTGATGAGAGTTTTTGCATAGGCAAAAAACTTGCACTTTGAACTAAAAGATTTCTGAGCGATGATAGTGCACTAATCCGCTCGTCAGGTTTGGGCATTTCGATCCACGAATGGAGGGAATGACATGAAGACGATTCTAGTACCATTTGAAGAAAGTGATGTCGTCGATTCGGTGCTGGGTATGGCATATCTGTCGGCCCAGCGCTTTGGTAGCTATGTCGAAGGCGTCTATGTGCAGCCGGCGCTGCCAGCGATCGCGAGCGCTGACGGGTTTGGCGTCGTTACGCCAGCATTCGTAGAAAAATACGAGCAAGAGGATAGGGCACGTATCAGTCAAGCTGAAGGCTATTTCAACGACTTCATGCAGGCGCGTGGTATTGCGGTAGGCGCGCAGCAGGGGCCGTCAGATGCACCCTCCGCAGTATGGCAAAATATTGGAGCGAGCGATGATTATGTCGGCCATCGGGGGCGGTTGTTCGACCTGACCGTAGTCGGGCGCCCAATCCATGGTGCCACAACGCCAACGATGCACACGCTCGAGGCTGCGCTGTTTGAAACGGGCCGACCGATCCTGATCGCACCGCCGACAATACCTGCGACGCTGGGCGATACGATCGCCATCGCCTGGAATGGTAGTACCGAGACAGCGCGGACGATCGCTTTTGCCATGCCGTTTCTGCAACAGGCGAAGAAAGTCGTGGTTATTACGATCGAAGAAGCCATGGTGCCGGGACCTACAGGTGCCGATGTGGCGCGGCATCTGGGCCGAAGGGGGATTGACGCGAGCGCTAGCTACAGTGCCGCAGGCAAACGGTCACTTGGCGAGGCTATGCTCGACGAGTCGGCGAAGCAGGGTGTAGATTTGGTCGTTAAGGGCGCCTACACGAACAGCCGGCTGCGGCAGATGATCTTCGGTGGTGCGACCAGCCACATCCTAGCCTACACTGAAATTCCAGTGATTATGTCGCACTAAACCTGCAGCCATAATACCCCAACATACATGGAGGGAGAGATGCCCACCGAACGCGTAGCGTTGCCGGAACAAGGCACCGCCTGGTCCGAAATTAAATCCGAATTGAAGTCGGTTGCGGAAAACGACTTTGACTGGCGGGCGGGCCGGCTTGGCGTATACGTTTTTGAGCCGGGTGAAGATGTCCGCTCGGTGGCGAAAAACGCTTACGGCATGTTCATGTCGGAGAACGGGCTTGGTCCGGCGGCCTTTCCCAGTTTACGCCGTATGGAGGATGAGGTCGTTGGCTTCGGGCTTTCTCTGCTTAATGCACCGGAATCAGGGTGCGGCGACATGACATCGGGCGGGACCGAGAGCATCTTGCTTTCGGTCAAGACCTGCAGGGATTATTGGCGTTCGATGGGTGCGACGGACAAGACGGAAATCGTTGTGCCGCAATCAGCGCATCCTGCATTTAACAAGGCGGCGGATTATCTCGGCCTCTAAGTAACCCGGGTGCCAGTTGCAGAAGATTTCACGGCGGATGTGGTCGGTATCGCGGCCGCGGTCAACGAACGGACGATGATGATTGTCGGGTCGGCGCCGTGTTTTCCGTTCGGCGTAGTCGACGACATTGAAGCTCTCTCGGTCTTGGTAGAAGCGCGCGATATATGGCTGCATGTCGATGCCTGTGTCGGTGGGTATTTCGCACCTTTTGCGCGCATGAATGGTGTCAATTTACCACCTTTCGATTTTGCGCTGGCGGGCGTTCGGTCGATGTCGGCGGATTTGCATAAATATGGGTACGCGGCCAAGGGCGCCTCAACTGTGTTCTATCGATCGACTGAACTGCGGGAGCACCAATTGTTTCGTTTTGGCGATTGGCCGACTGGTGAGATGGCCACGCCGACGATCGCGGGNACACGCCCGGGTGGGGCGATCGCGGCGGCTTGGGCGGTTATGCGCTATTTGGGTTGTNCNGGTTATCGCGAGAAGGTTCGTATNGTGATCGAAACGCGTGAGATCTACGAACGCGGCNTGGAAGTGATCGGTGGGTTTCGATTTTGGGGACGGCATCAGTTGGGNTTGCTAGCTTTTGGATCNGATGAATTCGATATCTTCGCGGTGGCTGAAGGGATGCGCGACAGAGGGTGGATGTCGGCCAATCTGCAGCACCCAAAGGGAATGCATTTGATGCTGTCGCCTGGCCATGCGGATGCCGTCGATGACTACCTTTCGGATATGGCCGACACGGTGGCGGAAGTGAAGTCTGGTGGGCGTGTCGCGGTTTCTGGCGGAGGGTCGCGGTATAGCTAGCCCTATTTTGATCGTCGGGCGACCAGACTAACGAGAAACAAAACTGATGATGCCACGACGATCGACGGCCCAGATGGCGTGTCCCATGAGATGGACGCATAAAGACCACCCGATACTGATACGATGCCGATCGCAGCTGCCATTACCGCCATAGCTTCCGGTGAGCGTGTGAAGGGGCGCGCTGTGGCGGCGGGGATGATCAACATGGAAACAATCAGCAGAGCGCCCACGATTTTTAAGGACACAGCGATTACAATGGCTAGCAGCAAGGTGAATACAAGCTGAACCGCTAGGACCGGCAGTGCCTCCGCCTGTGCCAGTTCTGCATGTACCGTTATCGCGAGTAGAGGCCTCCAGATCGCAACTAGAGTGCTAATGCACAGCAGGCCGCCGACATAGATCCAAATTAAATCAGCCCGTGACACAGCCAGTATATCGCCGAACAAGTAGCCAAGCAGGTCGAGACGCACGCCATCCATAAAGGCGAGCGTGACAATGCCAAGGGCCAACGCTGCGTGGGCCAAAATGCCTAGTAAAGTATCCGAAGATAAGTCTGTCATTTGTTGCAATAGTATGATGGCCAGCGCGAACGCGACGCAGGTGACGGCGATCCCGACTATCAAATCGATGGCCAGGAAAAGTCCCAGCGCTACCCCTAGTAGGGCAGTGTGCGCGACGGACGCGCCGAAATAGGCCATCCTCTGCCAAACGACGAAGCAGCCAAGTGGACCGGCAGCAAGTGCGACACCAAATCCGCCGAGTGCGGCGCGCCAGAGGAAGTCGTCCAGCATCAGTGCTGCTGATTGTCCTGGTGGGGGGGCACGACGTCGCCCGCCAGATCATGGTTGTGGTCATGATGGTGGGTATAGACCGCAAGTCGCCCAGCCGTTTTGGGTCCGAATAGGGCGACATAATCCGGGTGGTTCTGCACCGTTTCTGGCGGACCGGAACAGCACACATGATGGTTGAGACATATCACCCGGTCAGTTGCCGCCATGACAAAATGCAAATCGTGCGAGATCATCAATATACCGCAGTCGAGCCGGTCGCGCAGCCGGCCTATAAGTTCGTAGAACTCGATTTGTCCCGTCACGTCGACGCCTTGTGTTGGTTCGTCCAGAATCAAAAGGTCAGGATTTCGCAACAGCGCGCGTGCCAGTAACGTCCGTTGCAATTCGCCGCCGGACAGTTTTGACACGTCGAGTTCGGCAAGGTGCCGCCCCGCTACGGCATCCAGCGCGTCCTCAACGTCTTGTCGCCTGGTCCGGCCGGCGAGGGCGAGAAACCTGCTTACCTTAAGGGGCAGGTTGGGATTGACTTCCAGGCGCTGCGGTAGATATCCCGTGGTGAGGCCATGTGTTCGGCTGATATGGCCCGCCTGTATTGGTAAAAGGCCGAGTAGCACACGTGCCAGGCTGGTTTTGCCCGATCCGTTCGGGCCAATCAAGGTAACAATTTCTTGCCGCATGATGGACAAATCGACATGGTCCAACACCCGGCGAGGGCCAAATTCAAGCACTACACCACGGGCGTCAATGAGCGACGATTGCAAATTCATTTTGTTGCCAATCCCCAATTTCGTCGCAATTCCTGGATCAACCAGTTGACAGCGTCCTCCGGCAAGAGACTTATGCTACATCATAACAATTTAAACTTGTGAAACTATGTGCATGTTCCCAGGCGCACTGCAACGCGGGCAATGCTGGATTAGCGTGCTTTTGTTGTTGTTCTCATTTGCCGGCGGTCATGTGACGCATGCTGGACAGGCACCGCCTAAGGTAGTTGTAAGTGTCAAGCCATTGCATTCTATCGTCGCTGGCGTCATGCAGGGGGTAGGCGATCCAGTATTGCTTATATCTGGTTCCGAGACACCGCATGGTTTCTCTCTAAGACCTTCTCAGGCACGGGAGCTTCAGAACGCTGCCTTGGTATTCTGGGTAGGGCCGGAACTTGAGCAATTTTTGAAAAAATCAATAAACACGCTGGCTCGCCAGGCGGAGATCATTGCGTTGGGTCAGGTGGTTCCGTTGTTGTCTTATCGCAAGCACGGTCTTTGGCGGAAGTCAGACGTTTATAAGGGACATGATGATGTTGGTCATAAAAAAGGAGGGTATCGAAACGCGGATCATTATGACCAGGGATCGCGTGACCCGCACTTCTGGCTGGACCCTGTGTTGATGCGCAAGACCGTGCCGGTCATCGCTCGGGCTCTGTCTAAAATGGATCCGGATCATGCGATCCTTTATCGAGCTAATTCGGGTCTGCTGGAACAACGTTTGGAACGTCTACACCGGCATCTGGAGCAGAAACTGGCGCCAGTGCGACAGATTCCTTATTTGGTCTTTCACGATGCCTATCAGTATCTGGAAACGCGTTACAGGCTAGCGTCGGTAGGAACGATGACGCTCGATCCGGAGCGTCGCCCCGGTGCCCGGCACTTAGCTAATATTCGTCACGAAGTGAGGCACAACCGGGCAAAGTGCTTGTTTAAGGAGCCGCAGTTCAAATCAGCCATCCTCTCCGTCGTTAAAGAGGCCGTTGCAGTTAGAATCGGTGAATTGGATCCGCTTGGGATAGCGCAGCGCCCTGGCCCCGATGCCTATTTCGGCACTTTGATTGATCTGGCTGAAAATTTAGTAGATTGCCTAAGTTACAGTACGGTTAAGGCTAAATAATTAAAAAATTTCAATGAAATTCCAGCAGTATCTTATCCGCCTCCAACGGACGTTCTGTACATCATCACGAATAGACGCCCTTATTAGATTGGCAAGGGTTGCAACCAACCGACTGCACTGGGGTGTTTACGCTCACTGCAGACACGAGCAGTCTAATACTCGATGCGACAAACGCCGCGACACTCAAGGCTATAGTAGTTTTCGCCAGTGTGGCTTTCTCTCCCTTCGGAACTTTGCTGCTAAACTCCCTGAACTAATTATATTTTTATAGTTTCAATAGACAGTTATGAAATGCGTTCGGGCATTCATGTTCCGGGATTTCCAAAATTTCCGTTTTTATCGGCATAGTTATAATGCGCGTTGCAAGTTATTAGGTTGTATATAGTGTTTCGTTGGGAATTTCTTTAATGGGAGCGGGTATGCCGGACAATCAAATTAAGGCTTTGATATTTGACGTCTTCGGCACGGTCGTCGATTGGCGCAGCAGTATCATCAAGGAAGGTGAAGCGTTGGCTGCTCACAAAGGATTGGATGTCGACTGGCCGGCCTTCGCGGATGGTTGGCGATCCCTCTACGATCCGGCTATGGCCCGAATTCGTGACGGTGATCGGAATTTTGTCAAGCTGGATGTTCTGCATCGGGAAAACCTGCTCGAAATGCTTAATCAGACTGGGATCAATAGTCTAGACGAGGGAGAAATCGACGACTTTAATTTCGCCTGGCACCGTCTCGACCCATGGCCGGATACTGTTGCCGGCCTAACGCGCCTCAAATCGAAATTTATCATCGCGACTCAGTCTAATGGTAATATCGCTTTAATGGTTAATATGGCGAAACGAGCTGGACTTCCGTGGGATGCTATCCTCGGAGCCGAGGTTGTTGGACACTACAAGCCGGTTCCTGCAGCCTACACCGAAGCATGTGATCGCCTCGGCTTGCCGCCAGAGCAGGTGTTGATGACAGCTGCCCATAATGGCGACCTTTTGGCAGCCCGCGGTTGCGGGTTGGGCACAGCTTTCGTGTCACGTCCCACAGAATACGGAGAAAATCAGACAAAGGATGTCCAGGCCGAGCACGATTTTGACTACATAGCGAACGATTTCGAGCACCTCGCCGATCAATTGGGTTGTTGAAAACCCTATTCGAGTGTCTCGAATAGCCTAATCCACAGTGCGGTTCGAGGCTCCAGAGACGAAAAATAAATTTGCTCGTCATGGGCATGTGCGCCGCGGCCATCTGCCCCGAGTCCATCCAAGGTGGGCACGCCAAGGGCAGCGGTGAAGTTACCGTCGCTACCGCCGCCAGTGTACATGTCTTCCAGATTGAAACCGATATCCTCGGCAAGCCCTTTGGCGTGCTCGTACAGTGCCGTAATGCCTTCGTCTTTATGGTAAGGGGGGCGGTTCAAACCACCCTTCACAGTGACGGTGCAGTCGGGGTCAATATTTTTCAGATTAAGGACAGGTTCTACGAATTCATCGACCGCTTCCATGTCCGGCAGGCGCATGTCGACTTCGACCGTACATTCACTAGGCACGACATTGGTTCCGGTTCCGCCAGAAATTAGCCCGACATTGGTGGTCACGTTGCGTTCGTAATCGGTGAGGCCCTCAATCCAGAGGATATGCTGTGCCATTTCCTTGATCGCACTGCGTCCATCTTGATGGCGCAAACCGGAATGGGCCGGCACGCCAGATACAGTGATCTTAAATCTGGCTGAGCCACGGCGTCCGGTGACGATTTTACCGCCCTCCCTTGCCGGTTCTGTAACTAATACATACTTGTTGGCGCGCGCGGCCGCTTCGATCGCGGCCTGCGAGGTCGGACTGCCGACTTCTTCCTCTGGAACGAACATGAAGGTGATGGGCAGAGGCGTCTGCTTGCCCTGTCGTACCAGGTGCCGATAGGCGTAATAGGCCATGTAGGCGCCGGATTTCATGTCATAGATGCCTGGCCCGAATACGCTGTCGCCTTCGCGGCGCCAGCGAAGCACGTCGTCCAGCATGCCAATCGGGTGCACTGTGTCGCTATGACTGAGGACCAGGATCCCTGGCTCATCGCCACCCCACGGAGTACGGGTGGTCAGAATATCGCCGAAGCCGTCACGTCCTGGTGTCCGGTTGATTTCGGCCCCGATCGCTTGCATGTCGGTTTCAACTTTATCCACCATCCGATTAACCGCTTCGCCGTCATTTGAAGGTGATTCTATTTCGACCCACGTGCGGATGCCCTCAAGGATCTCATCCGCGTCGACCTTGGGCGTGTTACTTGTCTGATCTGACATTGCTTTCCAGTGTTTTGGTGGCGCTCATTGAGCGCCTAGTTTATCGGTGGCGAGATCATTTGAAAGGTCTAATCCGCTGTGCTGCCTCGGATATTTTTAGAGGCCTATCGCGTGCAATTAGTCAAATTTGGTAGACGTTTTGTCAATTTGTGTTGCAAGCTCCGCACGTTGGTATTTGGCGACGCATTAAGATCGGCGGGGCCGGTTGATGCGGTATTTCGGCTGTTTCCCTTGCAGCATTCGTGCAATATCGCTGGCTGCGGTACTTGCGATCCGGTCGAGGCACTCGCCGGTCGAGCCGCCCATATGCGGGGTCAGCAGTATATTGGGAGCGTCGAAGATCGGGCTCTTCGGGTCCGGCGGTTCACCTTCTAGTACATCAAGCGCTGCCCCACCTAGCCTGCCGCTCTTAAGTGCCTGGGCCATCGCCAACTCGTCAACCAATGGTCCCCGTGCCGCGTTAATCAGGAAAGCGCCCCTTTTCATCTTTGCAATCGCTTTGCGATCAATCAGGTGATAAGTCGCCGGTGTGTGGGGTGCATGCAGAGAAAGATAGTCGGACGCTGCCAACAACGCGTCTAGCTGCATCGGACGTACGCCTAAAGAGCGCATCTCCTTTGTGGTAAGCCCAGGATCGAACCCGCAGACCTTCATACCAAACGCCTTGCAGAGTCCGGCAACCCGCCGGCCAATTTGGCCAACCGCAACTAGGCCCAACGTCTTGCCCCGCAATTCACTGCCGGTATGACGTGCTTCACCCCACGCCTTTTCATAGTGGACCTGCCAGGCACTTCTGGGAATCTGACGGGCGAGACTGATCATTAGGCCCAGGGTCAGTTCCGCGACCGAATCCGCATTAGCGCCCGGAGCGTTTGTCACCAGAACACCGTATTCCGTGCATGCTTCGACATCGACTTGATCGACACCAGCGCCATGCACAGCCACGATCTTTAAATCCGGCAGTTGGTGGAGCAAGGTCGGGGTTACGTACCCCGGCCGCAGCAGGATACTAGTGGCACCCTGGAACTGTTTGGCGAACTTCTTTTCTTCTGCCGCACTGATAGGGCTGAATGGCAACGGAACTGTGCGTACGGGGGCAATACCTCGCAACGCTTCGCGGACCGGTTTCATTTTGACTGGAAAGTCATCCGTCGCGGTCACGGCGACCCATTGACGTTTCTTTGCTGGCATTGCGTATTCCTTCCCGTCTTTTGCCAGACCTTACAAAGAATTTGCCGCGCGCTTAATCGCAATTTTTGCTTTTATAAATGCGTATGAATCCCCGGACTGTTTTTTCTCCTTAAGGGAATTCGACTATAATAAATTGGAGACGAATAAATGGAGGGGCTGCCGTAATGCCTGCAAGAGCCTTTGCTATTACATCTATTCTTGGAATTTTAGGATTCATCGCCGCCGCTGCCGCTGCCCCACAAGTGCTTATGGTTGTTACACCCTCCGATGAAATTCCACTCACCTGCGAGAACGGCTCCTGCTCGACAGAAGTAGCAGCAATCTGCTTGCAGCCCGATCGCAGCAACCCACAGCGCGGCAAGAGTTATCGTTTGCGCGCAAGAGATGCGAATATCCGAGGCGCGCGAAGTACTCGTGTTGAGGACACGATGATATTGATGGGCCGAACAGCCGCCGGCCAGGAAAAGATTTTGCCCGCCGCGAAGCTGCTAAATATCAGCGCAGAACGCGAGCACTATGCCGTGACCTTGAGCGTTGACGAAGCTGTGATATACCAGCATGGTTTGACATCGTTGGCGGTCCGGGTGACGGGTAACGTCCTGTTGTTTCCGGATGCGAATCAAGGCGACCCTAACCCGCAAACGCCGTCCGACCTGAAGATCGCTAAGACCACGCAGCGCGGCACAGCTGAGAGAGTTTTGTCTAACCATAGTGATGAAATTACCGGCGCACGCTTAGTGCGATACGCGATGAATGTGCTACCACGCGATCGGGCATCCAGCAAAACTGAGCGCTTGGCGGCGCGCGAGGGGGCGATGCGGCAACCCGCGCCGGCTGATGCAGTGGCCCACGTTAAGGATGCGTTTTACGCCTGCCGCAGCGTTACCGATCACACCATCATCAAGCGTTATGATTCTCGCTACAGCTATCGTGCCTGCCTTGGCGTTATGCATGACGAATTAATCGATGGCGTGAATAAGAGGTACTGGGACGCACTGAAAGCTGGCAGTTAGATGAAATATGGTAATGTTGCTCAAGCCATAACCCCGGCGACAATGCCGTCGTCATGCAGTCTGCCGATTTCGCCTTCACCGAGGCCCAGTTCGCACGCAAGGATCTCATCCGTGTTGCCGCCCAATAGGGGGGCCGGGGTAACTGGTGTTCGTGGGTCTTTGTCGAATTCGAGTATCGGACCTGATGCAAGATAACGACCGATCCCGGGCTGATTGACCTCTTCGAACATTGGGTTTTCGATGGAGATGCGCCTGTCCTCCTGTACCGCCTGCGTGAAAGACTGATAGGGTCCCCAACAGGCTCCGGCTCCGTCAAGCGCAATGCGCGCCTCGTCCAATGTATGATCGGAAAACCAAGGTTCGAGGACATCGATAATTCTGTCGCGGGCGGCCCAACGAGCTTCCTCCTTGGTGAGATCGAGATCAAGCTCATTGGCCAATGTCGCGATCTGATCTTCGGTCCCCGTCGCTTTTTGCAAGGCTTGCCAGTGGCGCGGCGTAAAGGCGGTGATCATGACCCGCCGCTCGTCGCTGGTTGAAAAATCACAGCCAAATGTGCCGTAAACTTGGTTCCCTGTGCCCGGTCGGTCGTCACCATTGATCTGCACCTCGCCGATATAGCCGAGATGACTCAGGGTTGAGAATGCCGTATCCGCCAAGGCGAGACTGATGAATTGGCCTACGCCGGTCTCGCGGCGGCGACGTTCGGCGGCCAGGATGCCGTTTACGGCGGACAGGCCCGCAACCACGTCCCACATGGGCATGACATGGTTAACTGGGCCTTCGTGCCCTTCCGGACCCGTCACCTGAGGAAAACCCGCGGCGGCGTTGACAGTGTAGTCAAGTGCGATGGAACCATCCCGATTACCGGTTATGCCAAGCATGATTAGGTCGTTGCGTTTCGCCTTCAGACCTTCGTAATCTAGCCAACCGCGCGCCGGTAGATTGGTCAGCACGATGCCGCTGTTTGGTCCCTCCTTGGTCATTAGCGCGTGTGCCAACTCGCGACCTTTGGCCTCGCGGACATTCAACATAATTGATCGCTTGCCCTTGTTTAGCCCGGCCCAGTAAAGGCTCCTGTTCTCTTGAGTGACAGGCCAGCGCCGGTAATCTAAACCGCCACCCACAGGGTCGATGCGGATCACGTCAGCGCCCATCTGCGCCAGGTTTAGGCCAGCATAAGGTGCGGCGATAAAGGCTGAGACTTCGACAAGTCTAAGTCCCTTCAAAATTTCCGTCATTTTTTGTCCTAGTGGGTTTCGGTATGTGACCTGGTCTCCGCGAGGCAACCGCCAGCAATCATGGGTCTTCGGGTGAGGGGCCTTTCTCGTCGATTGCACGGTTAGCACGTCGCACACTACCGACGGCGGCATCGAAAAAAATGTTAAGCTGTTCCCTCATGTTATCCGACAGCACCAGCAGTTTTGAGCGCGCGTCATCAGGGTTGTCGGATTCGATCAGAATACCTTTCATGATCGAGTGGTCGACATATTTGCTGGCGGTGTGGGCGCTCTTGATCGCTGTCATGTAGCGCAGCGCATCGGTCTTGCGTACAGGACCATCGGCTCGCCAGATGCCGGTCAGTAGGTCCCAATATGCAGCGGAATAAAATTCCGTATTCCCTTCGAAAACTTCAATCCAGCGACGGCCCACACCATCGATCATCTCCAAGTACTGTTTATGTTGCGCGTTGTTGTATTTCTGCGCCATCCGTACCTCGTATTTATGCAGCTCCATGATCAAAAATTTACTAAATTTACCTATAAGTTTTCCGTAACTACACGCGATTTGGAATATGCGCAAGCGGTAGGCTGGGAAGATATTAAAAATTGATATATTTAAGGTATTGTAAGTTAATAAATAATTTCGCATGTATTCGATCGTTACACCATTTAATGTATTAATTTGACATTAAAAGTACATATAAATAATATGGTAAAAGTTATAAGATATTCGGGCGCCAAAAGGGTGTCTGATCCATTCATATAGGACTCGACACCGCGATTTGTTGGAGGAGCACAAGATGACGGCGAAGAAGATGGGGCGAATTATTTCGGTCGTGTTTGTTGCGGTTGCGTTGTCGGCCTGCACTACTACGGGGGGCCAGAAACAAACTGGCGGCACTCTGATTGGGGCTGGTCTTGGTGCGTTGGCCGGTTCGCAAGTCGGCTCTGGCAGCGGTAAGCTTGCGGCAGTAGCTATCGGTACGCTGGGCGGCGCATTGCTTGGAAATTCCGTAGGTAAGTCGCTTGACCGTGCAGACAGGCTGCAGGTGGCTCAAGCGGCGGAAAGCGCACACAGTGTGCCGATCGGCCAGCCTGTGATCTGGAGAAACCCTGACACCGGTAACCAGGGTAGTGTGACGCCAATCCGCGAGGGGCGGCAGTCTAAAACGGGTGCCTATTGCCGTGAATATCAGCAGTCCGTCACTGTAGGCGGCCGCACCGAAGAGGCTTTCGGTACAGCATGCCGCCAGCCGGATGGCAGTTGGCAGATACAATAGTAGCACTGGTATTACAAACGATTGGGGCGTGAGGGCAATACGTTCCGATCTACGCTCAGAGTACAAGGTAGATCCAAAACATACTTCCTTGCAAATGCGCAGAAATTAACGGGGCAAACGATCCGTGGATTAACATGGATCAACGTGCGCGCTTACAGGTTTTTGATACATCCGATTCCGCCCGAGTGCGAAATCGGGTAAGATGCAGCCGTTACAGGCGGTATAGGGACAACGCTATATGGCGGCTCCATCGCTGCTTCTAATCACCGATCGCAAAAATACGGACTTACCGCTTTCTGAAGTCCTCGCACAGGCTCTACAGGCTGGGTGCCGATGGATTATGATCCGAGAGAAGGATCTAGCGACAGCGGAATTGAGTCCGATTGTCAAGGAGGCCAAGACGGTGGCCAAAAGTTTCGGGGCCATGGTTTCGGTGAACAACGATTTCAACGCAGCGGCGATCTGCCAAGTCAAGGCGGTTCATCTGCCGCAGGGCCAGCCAATTGCCACAATTCGCCGAGTCATGGGGCCGGATACGCTAATCGGCGTGTCCGCACATTCTGTTACTGAAGCGCAAATGGCTGCGGCGGAGGGCGCGAGCTACTTAACCGCGAGTCCAGTCTTCGAGACTGACAGCAAACCTGGCTACGGTCCCGCTCTAAAACCAAAAGGGTTAGCGCAGATCGTTGAAGCGGTGCGCATACCGGTTCTCGCATTGGGCGGTGTCACGGCGGCTAACGCAGCCAGCTGTATTGAGGCGGGCGCAGCCGGTGTTGCAGTTATGGGGTCTGTCATGCGGGCGGCGAACCCAGGTGTTGTTGTCGGCGAACTGATCGCCGCATTGTCAGCAACCGAGACGTAAAAGCGCTCTAATAGCGGTGTGGTAGGTCGATGAGTGGGAAGGCGCTGGTGACGTGTGGTGGGTTCACCGCTGGAGCCTGTGCCAAATGGCTAGAATTGAGCTCCGCGAAGCTCGTCACGCCGAGCAGCCCGAAGGCAATCTGGATCTCCTCTTCTAGAAGCTCTAGCACGCGGACTAAACCTTCCTTACCGTTTGCCGCCAATCCATAGCCTTGCATGCGGCCAATGCCGACCGCGTCGGCACCGAGCGCTATCGCTTTTACGATATCGGTGCCCCGGTTTATCGCACCGTCGACGATCACCGCTGCCTTTCCGCCGACCGCCTCGACTACCTCCGGTAAAACGTCGATGGAGCCGCGCCCGTGGTCGAGCTGGCGGCCGCCATGGTTGGAGACGTAGACGCCGTCAACGCCCAGTTCCACGCACATAGCCGCATCTTCTGCTGTGGCGATTCCCTTCAAGATCAGCGGAACATCGTGCTTGTCTTTGAAGCGTTTGACGTTGTCCCAGGTATAAAGCGCTTGATATTCCATGCCACCGGCACCGACGCGCCAAGTTTTGACGAACCGGTTGTCGAAATCGCGTTCGCGACGGCTGTAATGCGCAGTGTCAACGGTTATCGCGAAGGCATAGTAGCCATTGTCGACCGCGCGCTTAACATAATCATCTTCGAAATCGTCGTCGCCGCGGACATAGAGCTGAAAGATTCGTGCGTTGTCGGCTGCCGCAGCTGTTTCCTCCAGCCCCGGCGCGCAGCGTGAGCTCAGCATGTGTACAATATCAAACTCATCTGCCGCTTCAGCCGAGCTAGGGCCCCCTCGCCGGCTCGGGTCGAATGTCTCCAACGACCCTATGGGCGCTAGCAGCACCGGAATGCGCATCTGCTGCCCTAGCAAGGTACCGCTGGTATCGAGCTCATGCACGTTGCGGCAGACCCGAGGCCGAAACGCCAGCGTGTCGAGCGCCATCCGGTTACGCCGCAAGGTTGTCTCGCTTTCGGCGCCCCCGGCCAGATAGCCCCAAGCCCCGTCAGACAAGTTGTTGTAGGCGCGTTGCACGATGTCATGCAGGGACGGGTATTCTGGTATTTGCTCGCTCACGGCTCAGGTCTCGCTGGATCGTTGAGAAAAGGCCGCCGATCCTAGGGTGTGATATCAGACGCGACAAGAGGGAGGTTCTTTGTCCAACACCCTTGTCATTTGGTGAAGCCTGTAACATGTATACGACCCAATTGCTTAGGATAGGCTCGTGCCGCCCAACACTGCGTCCTTCGACCGGCCCAAGGGCCGCGATCTGCGTTATCTCCGTCGCACTGCAGGATTTTTGAGGCCCTATAAGGGACGCGTGGCGATGGCAGCTGGCGCGTTACTGGTAACTGTGTGCACGGGGCTCGCGATCGGGCAGGGGCTAAAGGTGCTGATCGACAGTGGTTTCGCGACGGGCAATGCTGCGGCGCTCGATAAGGCGCTGCTATTCCTGCTGTCGCTTGCCCTCTTAATGGCGACCGGCACATATGCGCGCTTTTATTTAGTCTCCTGGGTCGGTGAGCGCGTGGTGGCTGATCTGCGCCAGGCGGTTTTCAACCGCATCCTTGCGTTGCATACGGGCTTCTTCGAATTTACGCGTACGGGCGAGGTACTGTCTCGTCTGACAACTGATACGACCTTGTTGCAGACGGTAATCGGGTCCTCGGCGTCCGTCGCCCTGCGCAACGCGCTAAATTTGGTCGGAGGGCTAATCATGTTGTTCGTCACCGATCCTAAGCTGGCAGCGGTAGTGTTGCTGGTTGTGCCGCTGGTTGTAGCCCCGATTATGATCTTCGGTCGCCGGGTAAGACGCCTGTCTCGCGCCAGTCAGGACCGGGTCGCTGATGTTGGCGCCTTCGCCGAGGAATCCATTAACGCCATACGCACCGTCCAAGCCTTCACTCATGAGGGTGTGGACCGACGACGCTTCGCTGATGAGGTTGAAAACACCTTTAGGGTCGCGGTATCGCGCATTCTGACACGAGGGTTCATGACATCGATCGTCATCCTGCTGGTGTTTGCGTCTATTGGCTTCATCCTGTGGATTGGCGGGCGCGACCTGCAAGCGGGCGAGATCACCGGCGGCGAACTGACTGCGTTCATTTTCTACGCCACTATGGTTGCCTTCTCAGTTGGGGTTATAAGCGAGGTCTATGGAGAATTGCAGAGGGCAGCTGGTGCCACCGAACGTTTGATTGAATTACTGGAGGTGCAGCCTGAGATCGTAGCGCCCGCCAGCCCACAGCCGCTTCCGAACCCATCGGAAGGCCGTGTCCGCTTCGATCACGTCACTTTCTACTACCCATCTCGGCCCGACTTCCCGGCGCTAAGCGACTTTTCATTGGACGTGCAGTCCGGCGATACGGTGGCATTGGTCGGTCCCTCTGGGGCGGGAAAATCGACTGTTTTTCAGCTTCTGTTGCGCTTTTACGACCCAGTGCTGGGGCGAATATTTCTGGACGATGTCGATATTTGCGTGGCGGACCCGCAGGCGGTGCGGTCCCGCTATGCGTTGGTGCCGCAAGACCCGGTTATCTTTGGTGATGATGCCCTGGAGAATATTCGCTATGGCCGGCCAGGTGCGGATGAAACTGCGGTGAGGTCCGCTGCTCAGACCGCCGCGGCGGCGGAATTTATCGATCAATTACCGGACGGTTTCGCGACCTTTTTGGGCGAGAAAGGAGTTCGCCTGTCTGGTGGCCAACGGCAACGCATCTCACTTGCTCGCGCCATACTCCGGGACCCTGCTGTACTGCTGCTCGATGAGGCGACTAGTGCCCTCGATGCGGAAAACGAGCGGTTGGTGCAACAGGCGCTAGAAAAGCTGAAGGCCGGCCGCACGACGCTAGTCATCGCACACCGGTTGTCGACTGTGGTCAACGCTGATCGAATTGTCGTGATGGATCAAGGTCGTGTCGTGGCGAGTGGCAAGCACCACGAATTACTACGATCTAATCGACTCTACGCCCGGCTCGCCGCGCTTCAATTCGACGCGGACCTGGCCGAAGAGGAGCAAGCGGCCGAGTGACGCGCCAGCGCCTACAAAGCAATTTTTCCATAGCCTCTTCTCTTTCTCCGCGATAGACAGTCGGCAATGGATGCTTGCCCAATATGCGACGGCGTACAGGCCGTCTTTTACGCGCGCCAGGACGAATACAATTTCGTTGCCTGCCGGAGTTGCGGCTTCGTGTTCTTGTTTCCTATGCCAGATGCGTCTTCGCTGGCAGCTGTCTATGACGATTCGGCATTCGATGTCGGCCGATATCCAAAAGCAAAATCTCGTATGCGGCGCGCCATGATGCGCGCTCTTCGTCTGTGGCCACATTTCGTGGCGAAGGATGCGATCGATATAGGATGCGGCGGCGGTTTCTTGGCGGAGGCTATGCGCCGCTTCGGAGCGAGGACAGCGGGGCTTGATATCAGCGCAGGCTCGATTGCCTATGCGAGCGACGCTTTTCCCAAAGTGCGGTTCTTCAAGGAGACTTTCGATACCTTTTTGTCGCGCGGTGAAACCTATGATTTCATTCACTCTTCGGAGGTTATAGAGCATATAGGCGACGTAAAATCCTACATGTCATTTCTTGCGGGCATCGCCCGGCCTGGAGCGAAGTTGTTCCTCACGACCCCGGACATCCTTCACCCCATGGTCCCGAAAGACGTCACTGATTGGGACATGTTTTCGCCACCTCGCCATGTACAGTTCTTCTCCGAGTCAACGCTAACACGTTTGTTAGACGCCTACGGCTTCGAAATCCTGAAGCGTTTCTATAAAAAAAGCGCGCCAACTTTGCAGGTCATGGCGCGCAAGCGGGAGAATTGATGTCCGCTGCGATGCCAAATTGTCTGCGAGGTGCGGGTTGGAAGCTCGAAGGCGTTTCGACTTTAGAGATTTCACTTCATGTCGGATAAGAAAAGGAGGGTAGTAGGCAGCCATGTCCTACGATTTCTACTATTGGCCCGTTATCCAAGGACGCGGCGAATTTGTCCGGTTGGTACTTGAGCAAGCGGGCGCCAAATATACAGATGTCGCGCGTGAAGAAGGCGGCATGGAAAAAATGCAGGCTTACCTTGCCGGCAAGGAGGCGGGGGTACTCCCCTTTGCACCGCCCTTCCTCAAGCATGGCGATCTGATTGTTGCGCAGGTGGCGAATATTTTGGATTACCTGGGTGCGAGAGAGGGGCTCACGCCGGCAGACGAGGCGGGCCGTATCTGGGCGCATCAATTACAATTGACAGTCGCCGACTTGGTCCAGGAGTGTCATGACACGCACCATCCGGTCTCGACAGCCCTTTACTACGAGGAGCAGATCGAAGAAGCGAAGCGGCGCACGGCCAACTTCCTCAAGCTTCGGGTACCAAAATATCTCGGCTATTTTGAGCGAGTGGTGGCGCGGAATCGTTCAGCATCCGGTATGCTGGTCGGAGATGGTGTGACCTATCCGGACTTGTCACTGTTCCAATGCCTTGCCGGGTTGCGCTATTCCTTCCCCAGGGCAATGGTTCGAATCGAGCCGCAAGTTCCAAATCTCATAGCGCTACATGATGCGGTCGCGGAATTGCCGAATGTCGCCGCCTATTTGCTGTCCGAGCGACGTATTCCCTTCAACGAACATGGTGTGTTCCGTCATTATCCGGAGCTTGACGGGTGAATATTTGCGTGCGAACGGTGCGATAACGCATCTTTTGCCGGTCTTGTCCCCGCGGGGATACGTGGCATCGACACAAGGGAAAAAATATGTATACGATTTCGTCGAACGCACTGCGCCGGCAGCTTACAGAAGTCTTCCGTGCCTGGGGCATGCCGGACGACAATATCGCCGTCATCGTTGAAAACATGGTTGAATCCGACCTGCGCGGGATAGACTCGCATGGCGTTGGAATGCTGCCACGCTATGACGGACAGCGTAAGGACGACGCGCTGAACATGACACCTGATGTGAGGGTGGTCCGTGATTTCGGTGCGGTGGCACTAATCGATGCGGATCACGGGTTGGGTCATGTGGCCGGCACGATGGCGATGCAGATGGCCTGCGATAAAGCGGAACAGTTTGGCGTCGGCGCAGTGACAGCGCGTGGGTCAAATCATTTCGGTGCTGCCGGCGTCTATTCGACCATGGCAGTGGAGCGCGGTTTGATCGGGCTGTGCACAACGGGGACTACCCAGCGTTCGGTCCTGCCGACCTTTGGCAAGGAGCCGCGCTACAGCACTAATCCGATTGCCTTCGCAGCACCTGCTAAGAGAAATGAGCCGTTTTCGCTCGACATGGCGACCAGCACCGTAGCTGTAGGCAAATTGCAGATTGCACGGCGTGCAGGCAAGGAACTGCCGCTAGGATGGGCACACGACGCGGAGGGCCATCCGACTAGTGATCCGGAGGCGGCGTTAGCGGCGACACCGAAACGCTTGTCGCCGCTTGGCGGCTCACGCGATCTCGGATCGCATAAGGGCTACGGGCTAGCTATGATGGTTGAAATCCTGTCGAGTGTGCTCTCCGGCTCCTTCATTGGCGGCTATAATTTGAAGAGTGACAAACGTGAGCAATACATCAATGTTGGCCACTTCTGTTTAGCACTCAATCCCGCCGGGTTTAGTGAAGAGGGCGAATTCGAAGATAATCTTGATGATCTGATCGACATGTTGCACGCCACCGATCCAGTCGATCCTGCGCAACCTGTCTTGGTAGCTGGTGATCCTGAACATCGGGAAAGGGCGAGACGATTGGTTGAGGGCATCCCGATGACAGACACGCTTTACAAGGAGGTGCGGGCGGTTGCGGAAAGCTGTGGTGCGCCTTTTATTCTGGGGAATGATTAAGGCCCCAGATTAGAAATATTTGCGCTGATGGGGGCTGTAATCGGCGATACAATCCTTTGCAGTCGAAAATTGGTTAGCGCTTAATTATGAGATGACCCCAAGGCGATGGATGAGCTGTTCCGACTTGTGAACGTCAGGGGTCGAATAATGGATTAGGTTGTGCTGGCGATTGTCGAGCAGATCACGGTGCCAATCACCGCTTATGAGTTAAACCAGAGGCGTTATTGTGGTTCAAAACCGGCCGTACGGTGAACCGGAACGGAGGGTTGAGTTTACTGATCTGATCGACAATTCGGCCAATTTTATGATCTGGGCCTCATGCGACGTGGCTGATTATTGGAGTGCGAAGTTCGATATGATCAAAATCATCAACTAGGCTTTGTGCGGTATCAATCCCAACCCCAATGTCTTTAACCCGTAACGCACGTTCCACCTGATTAAAGACGACCAGGTCCTAGTAGTCTGGTGGGCGCGTTTCGGAAAATTGCGGCATTGCGTTCGCCTGTTTCGATAATGCCGCCAGCTTGGGACAATCAAGCGCCGGGGCATCGTCTGGCCGGTTGTGTTTGGCGAAATCCCAGAAAGCAACGGTGCTGATGTCCGCTTGGGTGATACTGTCGCCGGTCATCCATGGCTCTTGCGCTTCCTGGTTAAGGGCGGCGAACCCGTCTTTTGATTGTTCCAGTAATTGATCCATCCAGGGGCGGTGGTACTTTTCCTCGGGCCGCTTGCCCCGCTCATAATATTCAGCGATTGACTTTTCGACCGCGCCGACGGCCAGCCCCATAAGCGCCATAACCCGGGTGCGGTCGGGCCCGCTCAGCGGTGTCATTGCCCTTTCTGCGCCCACCTTGTGGTCGAGATAGTCGAGTATCGTGGCACTGTCGACGAGGGGGCCCGCATCGTCGGTAATTAGGGCCGGTACGCGGACAAGTGGGTTAATTTTCTGCAGTTCCGCACGCTGTTCCGGTATGTTCGATCTGAGTGGCTTATGCTTGTAATCGAGACCGAGTAGACGCATCGTGATAGCAACACGCCGGGTGAAGGGAGAGCCAAAACCGCCTACCAGAATCATGCCAGAACCTCGTATCTTGCGAGAAAAATAATGCCAGTTTCACAGGCAACTGGCAGGTGATCAGTTTGCCCGCCGGACAAGGGTAAATGCAACCTATGAACCGCTATGGATTTAAGGCAAAGACTATCGCTGAGATGGGGTTTAGCCAGTGGGATCGGGTTGAGTACTTTGGTGCGCATGTGTTGCTTGTCGACCCAAGGGCTAAGCAATATGGGCGGCTGCGGGCGCCATAGTCACTCACATGAATACCAAGCTAATCCAGCAGAGGGGTAAATTTGTGACCAATGGCACAGCGCTGCGCTGATCCGGTTTAAGCTGGTACCAGGGAGATGAAATCCTCAAACTTCCCGCTAGGTGGCGGGGTATGTCATCGACATGGATGAGGTGCAGATTGAAGGGCCAGCCCAACGCGTTGAGGATCATCTTGCGCATATCCGCCTCCTCGCCGCATTCGAAAGGCCGGCCCAATTTCAGTTTTATCTCGATATCCTCGTAGTCCGTATGGACCACCTGGTATTGGCGCAACGGGACGATTTAGTTGAGATGCAAGGCGGCGATATCGGGAAAAACCTGCTTGCCGGATTCCAAACGCAGAATGTTTCGCATCCTCCCCAAGATGGGGCTGACGACTGGCAAGCCCCGGCCACAATTGCAAGGCTTGCCAAAGACGGCAAGGTCGCCGATCTCGTAACGGATAAAGGGCATTGCGAAGTTGTGCAGATCGGTGACCAGAATACGACCGGTCTCGCCGATCGCACACGGCGCGCCGTCGTCGACGACCTCCAGCAGCACGTTTTCTGACTAGACGGGATAATTTTCCGGAGCTTCGGGCACTGTACGGCAATTATGGATACCTCCGCCGCACTGTACACGTCTTCCACCAGCACACCGAAGGTCGTCTCTATAATTTTACGTTGGCCGGGTGACAGTGCTTCACTGAATGTAATTATTGATTTAGCCAGGGCATCCTCAAGCCTATTTCCCAGCAGCGTAGCGCCAACGCGTGGAGGTTGGTTGGATAAGGCAGGATATAGGGTGGTCGCTCCTTGGTGATCCAGTGGATTTATCCACCCAACGTGCAATGTGCGGAGTTCAGCTGGATTGAGGGACCGGTCTTATATACAGATGTCCAGGGCTGACTGTGTCGCCCATCTGGCGCCATGGCGTAGCCCGAATCGTGGCGAATTTGGCTGTCAGGTCGCACTTGTGCCATAGATGGTTGCGGAGATTGAACGCGCGGTGAAAGGACTGATTAACGTCAGTCTTTCTGGCTGTTACAGGCCGGCCTGTGGACTCGGAGGAGGACGCTGTAAGCAGAAGACCGTGGTCTTTCGGAATGGCAGTGTTAAGAAGCGCTTTGTCCGCCTCTTGGCTTTCGTTACGGGTCAATGGGGGATCGACCGGAATGTCTCTAGATCGAGCGGTTGGTTGAAAGTTTTTTCCGATCGTCTTCAGCTTGTTGCCAAAGTAGGGCGACGTTTCCTGGAAATGGCGAAGCATCGCGCGATCTGGTCGAGTTGGTGCGCCAATAGTCGCTCTTCCGGCCACCATTGCGCCTGATCGAACTGATAGATTAGGGACAGCGTATCCCCGTTCGGCTTGTTCGTCACGACGGGCAAGGTCAGGCCGGAGAGACTAGGCTTCAACATCCACCGTAGTGGACATCAGGTGGAGCGTGTCGCTCCAGTTTGCGACACACGAACCGAAATGTGTCGAACTATTTGCTGTTTGCTTTGATATAGGCGATGACATTGTCTCGGTCTTTCTTCTTTTTTAGACCCACGAAGGACATTTTGGTGCCCTTCAAAAACTTCCGCGGCTTCTTTAGATAAGCGTCCAGCGACGCATAGTCCCAAGTAATATCGGCTTTCTTCATCGCTTTTGAATACTTGAAGCCCTTAAATTGCCCGGCTTTATTGCCGACCACGTCGTGCAGGGACGGACCGACTTTCTTCTTACCGGGCTTCAGCGAGTGACAAGCCTTACACTTTTTAAAGACCTTTTTGCCCGCCTCGACATCCGCGGCGGTAGCGTTGGTGCTTCCGAGCGCCAATGCCAGTCCGGCGGTTAATAGAAACGCTTTCTTCATCCTCATTCTCCGTAGTTGCTGTGGCGAAAAATCGCCGGCTGATACGAATATCTTGTTGAGTTGGTTTCAAACCGGGCGTTGATCAAGATGCCTGGCTGCGCCCCATCGTCGCGGTTGCGCTGGAATTTGTAATAGCAACGCAATATTGATCGTCGATCGGCTCGGCAGAAATCCTCTTTGAGGGCAGACTTCAAGCTTCTGGTCATTGGCGGTTGCATGCATGGCCCGCTATTTGCGCAAGATACGGTGTGATATGCCCTACGGACCTTCCTGTAGTAGCAGGACGATCTAGCGCAAGCGACAACCTTGGCACAATCAATCGGGGTGGCCTTGACTGCTGGAGCGGTACAGCCGGGCGGTAATTGCCAAACGCCGATTTCAGCGTGTTCTTGGCCGACACACAGCGATGGTACGTGTTGCCGTCGGCAAGCGTTGATCTCACGATTGACGCAAGCTTTTTGAAGCCTTTTATAGTTGCAACCAGGCACCTCAAAACATTTATCTTTTTCTGGTCAATTTCTTCGAGATTATATTTCCGAAGTGGCGCTAAATTTTCCGATTAGGTGGGAATGGGGGCGCTGAGAATTTAATGTGGCGTAAGTACAAATGGGGGTAACGAAGTAACGCGCGTTCAACTCTGATGCGGTTAACGGCCCGTGAAGTTCGGTTTGCGTTTCTCCACGAAGGCGGCCAACCCCTCTGCCCAATCTTGGGACTGGCTATGAACCGAAATCGCCACGAGTTCATTGCGCAATGCGGTTTCCTTTGGTTGATTTAGTCCGTCTTCGGTGAGCTGCTTCATTAATTTCAAGCCCAACGGCGATTTCTCATCTAGCCGCGCGACGAGCGCAGCGACCGTTTCTTCCAAGTCCTCGTCCGGAACGACTTGATTGACCAAGCCCATACGTTCCATCTCTGCTGCGTTCATAAAATCTCCTGTGTACATAAGGTATTTTGCGCGGGTTGAGCCGATCTTGCGCGGTAATCGGACGGATCCGCCACCGCCGGGAATCAGCCCGTAATTAGCGTGCGCATCGCCGATCTTGGCGCTTTCGGCAGCGATGACTAGGTCGCAGCAGAGCACGAGCTCGAGCCCACCAGCTAGCGCTAGGCCGTTCACGGCGGCGATCACAGGTCGGGGAAACGCCTCGATTCGGTTGAAGACGGTAAAGAGACGGGAGACAAACGCGTCCATCCTCCCCGCGTCAGTTTGCTCCTGCACTGATTTTAAATCGGCGCCCGCGCAGAAGGCTTTCCCTTCAGCTCGAATGACAATGCAGCGCAGGGCGTCGTCAGCAGCCGCTGCATCCAGTCCGGCGTCAAGCCCGTCGGCGACTGCATCGTTGATCGCGTTCATCGCATTCGGACGGTTCAACGTGATCCATAGAGCGTTGCCGCGGAACTCGTGATAGACCGAAGCGTGAGTGATCATTGCTCGCGAGCCAAGATCGTGATGCAGCAGACTGATTCCTCTATCCCGTAGATGCCACCGCCATTTTCCGCAATGGCAAATCGGGCGTCTGGCACCTGGCGTTTTCCGGCTTCTCCACGCAGGTGTGTGGCGAGTTCATAGATCTGGCCCAGTCCTGTCGCTCCAATGGGGTGTCCTTTCGACTCTAAACCGCCAGACGGGTTTATTGGAATGCGACCTCCTAGAGCTGTCTCGCCCTGCTCGGCAAGCCAGGCGCCCTGACCAAAATCGCAGAAGCCGAGATTTTCAGTCTGCGTCACTTCTCCGAAGGCGGTGGCGTCGTGTACCTCGGCAACGGAAATATCGGCCGGTCCGACCCCCGCGCGGTCATAGGCGCGGTTGGCGGTCAGATGCGTGATGTGTTTTTCAACTTCATCGGCTGAACGGGTAACGCCCGTCCCAATTTCGCAGGCATTGATCCGGATTGCCCTTTGGCGCCCCCTCTCATCCAAACGGTCGAGATAGTCTTCGTTGCATAGGATCGCCGCAGCGGCGCCATCGCTGATGGGCGAGCACATCGGTAGTGTCAGCGGCCAGGAAATCAGCCGCGCATCAAGCACATCTTCAATGGAATAGGCATCGCGATATTGTGATAATGGATTCAAAGCAGAATGCTGATGATTCTTGGCGGCGACTGCCGCGAACTGGCGTTGTGTACTCCCAAATTTCTTCATATGGAACTTCGCGAAACTGGCATAGACGTCCATGAAGGGGCTGCGCTGCCCATTTGGGATAGTCGTGCCTTCTGGCGCTTCGACACCTTTGCCTAACGCTTCTAGTTCTGCGAAGGTGTCGTCGACGCGGTGCACGTCGAGCGCTCCGTCGAATATTTTGAACGATTTCGCTTTGTCCTCGTCGTACATCTTGTCGGCGCCGACGGCGAGTGCGACCTCCGACATCTCTGCCTTCACTGCCAGGTAGGCGCTGTGGAAGGCACTCGAAGCGCTAGCACAGGCATTTTCCACATTCATCATTGGGATGCCTTCAAAGCCCATGTCGCGCAGTGCCATCTCACCTGGTACTAAATGTTGTCCTTCCAGCAACCCTTGTGTGGTGTTGGAAAAGTAGGCTGCGCCGACCGCACCCTTCTCTAGCGACGCGTCGCTTAGCGCGGCGGTCACCGCTTCATGCGTCAGCTGTTTTACGGATTTGTCGAAGAATCGGCCGAATGGTGTCATCGAAACGCCGATGACATAAACATTACCCATCGTTCACTCTCCTGCGTTTAGGGCACTCGGATCGCCGCATCCAGGCGGATTACCTCTCCGTTTAGCATATCATTTTCACAGATATGGCGGACAAGTGCGGCGTATTCGTCCGGTTGTCCCATGCGCTTCGGGAAGGGGACGACACTAACGAATTGGTCAATTGCGCTGTTGTTTACGCTTTCCGCCATTGGTGTCTGAAAGAACCCTGGCGCAATAGCCACTACGCGGATACCCGCGCTTGCGAACTCCCGAGCGAGTGGCAGGGTCATACCGGCGACCCCGGCCTTCGCGCTTGAGTAGGATACCGCACCGACGATGCCATCCAACCCTGCGACTGAAGAGGTGTTCACGACAATGCCCCGATGGCCATCTTCAGATACCGGCGCCAAATGCCGGGTCGCGTCGGCAAACAAACGAGTGACGTTGAAAGTGCCTACTAGGTGGACGTCGATTAACAGTCGAAAATGCTCTAGCGGCATAACGCCATCACGACCGAGAACACGGCGGTTCTCTACGATGCCGGCACAATTGACCAGGATGCGGGCAGCACCGAAGGCTTTGGTGGCCGCAGCTAGGGCAGTCTGCACGCTTTTCTCTTCGGTAACGTCGCAGGGATGTTGCAGGATGGTATCGACGGCTTTGACTTCTGTGTACGCAGTATCCAACCCGGCGACTTTTGCGCCGCATGCCGTCAACATACCGGTGGTTGTGGCGCCCAGGCCGGACGCTGCTCCGGTAACGATGGCGGTCATGCCGTCAATCTGCATCGCTTACAAGACCTTTCCCGGGTTCATTAGGCCGTTGGGGTCCAACGCCTCCTTGATGCGCAGCATCATCTCGCGTTCGACCGGTTGCTTGTATCGAATGAGTTCGTCCCGTTTAAGCTGGCCGATACCGTGTTCGGCGCTGAAGCTGCCATGCAGATCGGTCGCGATATCGTGTACTTTGACCTCGATATCATGCGTCCGTTTGAGGAACACCGCGCGGTTTGCGCCTTTGGGCTGGACCAGATTAAAGTGGATATTGCCATCGCCTATATGGCCAAAGGGCGCGATCCGGACACCGGCGATTGTCTCTTCCGCCGCAATTCGCGCACGTGCCAGGAATTCCGGTACACGGGACACTGGTACCGACACGTCGTGACGGATCCCCCCGCCGGCAAGGTTTTGTGCTTCCGGAATCGATTCTCGCAGCTTCCATAGATTGGCTGCCTGGACGCCGCTGGCGGCGATCACAGCATCAAGGATCTCGTCCGCCTCGAACGCATCGCCGAGGACTGCTTCCGCGACACTTTGATTAGCGGACATCTCAATCAACGCGTAATGCGAGTGCCGCTCGGTGAAGGGGTCTGCCAGATTAGCATGCATAGCGAAGACCAGATCGAGGCAGGTGCCGTCGATATATTCGAAGGTCGTTGTACCATCGCCGCTGGCATCTTTAGTGCGTGCCAGCAGCCTCACCGCCGCAGCGCTGTCGGCGAGTGCTACAAAAGCAGTGCAGGTTTCCACTGGCCGTGGATAGAGTTTTAAGGTCGCGGCCGTGATAATTCCGAGCGTGCCCTCCGCGCTGATGAAGAGCTGTTTCAAATCATAACCAGTGTTGTCTTTTCGCAGCAGTCGCAGCCCATTCCAGATCTCTCCATCCGGCAGTACAACCTCGAGACCGAGGGCTAAGCTGCGGGTATTGCCGTAGCGCAGAACCGCTGTGCCCCCCGCATTGGTTGATAAGTTTCCGCCAATCTGACAACTGCCTTCCGCGGCTAGGCTTAAGGGGAACAGGCGGTTTACCGATTCTGCCGCAGCCTGAACGTCCTTAAGTACGCACCCTGCCTCAACAGTGATTGTGTCGTCGAGTGGATCGATTTGACGAATTTGGTTCATCCGGGTCAGGGCGACGACGATCTCATTCCCCGTCTCGTTTGGGGTGGCACCGCCGCAATAGCCTGTGTTTCCACCCTGCGGCACGATGCCGATGCCGGCTTCCGAACAAAGTTTGACAATGGCGGAGACTTCTTCCGTGATGGCCGGTCTCAGGACGATCGGAGCCGCGCCTTGGTAAAGATTGCGGAAATCGACAAGATAGGCGGCCTTGTCGCTTTTATCCTCGATCCAACCTTGCGGGCCGACGATCGCCTTTAAGCGGCTGATAACATGGGTTTGTATAGCGGTCGTTTCTGGCATCGGCGTCGTACAATCTGTATCGTTTGCTGGCAGTTTGATAGATACGCGCATCATAGTCGCACTACAACTTGGCGGACAGCGTTTCGAAGCGCGAGAGGAAAGCCAATTTCGCCGTGTCCGGAGATAGTGGAGTTAGCGCTATGTCTTCGAGCCCGCGCGGATTGCCGAAGAACTTCTTTGCTTCCGGTGGGGCGAACCCGGCGAGTTGCGTCGCCTCCAGGTAGGCGGAGGCGCGATCGGCTCGCTTAACGAGGACCTGAGCGCTTTTCGGCATTGTTGCTGGGAGCCCGAACCGGATGTGGATGGCGCTTTGCAGGCTCCCTTCGAACGATTTGTAGTCTAGCCCGACGGCTGCCTTGAAGGGGGAAATCAGGTCGCCCATGACGTATTCCGCGGCATCGTGAACCAGCGCGGCAAGCCGCCACGATACCGGCGCGTTCTGTCGGGATCGGGCTAAGATTTCTTCCACCAGCACAGAATGCTGCGCGACGCTGAACGCCCAGTCGCCGGATGTTTGGCCGTTCCAGCGAGCGACCCGGGACAGGCCGTGCGCGATATCCTCAATCTCGATGTCTAACGGCGATGGCTCCAATAAATTAAGCCGTCGCCCGCTCAGCATTCGTTGCCAGGCCCGCATCTGTTGCTCCTTCTCTCCAGCATAATAGATACACGCTATAGTGCCTCCGTGAAGGAGCAAGATCATGGTGTATCGCAACGCTCTCATTACCGGCGCGACCTCCGGGATTGGAAAAGCTTTTGCCGAGGCTCTGCCGGAGGCGACCAATCTGGTCCTGACGGGCCGAAATGAGGCGAGATTGAAAACTTTGGGCGATTTTTTGTCCCGAGATGGTCGGCAAGTGGAGACCGTCGTGGCCGATTTGGCCACGGAAACGGGCCGTGAACGTGTCATTGCAGCAGCGCAAACCGCAGAGATTGAACTTCTGATCAACAATGCAGGGCTTGGGCAGTTCGGTGCCGTTGTTGACAATCCACCGGAGGCCGAGCGCGAGATGACCGAAGTGAATGTCGTCGCACCGGTGGTACTGACCCGTGCGTTGTTGCCAGACATGATAGCGCGAGCGAATGAGACGGGACGCCGGGCGGGGGTTATCGTCGTATCCAGCGTAGTTGCCTTTCAGCCCATGCCGTTTTTCGCGACCTATGCGGCGACCAAGGCTTTTGATTTGCTGTTCGCCGAAGCGCTTGCCGGTGAGTTGAATGGGAAATCGATCGATGTACTCGCCGTGTGCCCAGGTGCTACCAGGACGGAGTTTTTTCGCCGCGCTGGCCTGAGCGACACTATTTTTCCGCACATCATGGACCCGGAGGTCGTCGCACGGCGCGGCTTGGCCGCCTTGGGGCGACGGACCATCGATATCTCTGACCCAGTGCGCCGTATCATACTATTACCGGCCTTAGCTTTGCGGGCTGTGAAGCGCGGGGTGATTAGGGTCGTCATGCTACGTATCTCCAAACGGGGGAAGTAGGCCCCTTTCGGTTGTTCGCTATTCGTATTGACGTCGCCCGCAAGAAATTGCCCCGAATCTTTGGAATATGCTTGTTGCTTGCAACGACATTAAGGCGATGGGTTACGGTCTAAACAGAATACGAATTCCATTTTCTCGGCGCGGTCTTGGATACTTTTAGTGAAACTGTACGGTGATTAATTGTGGCCGCGGATTCCATGCAATACCTCGATACGAACTGCTACGGCTCGTTATTGTCCGCCTGCATAATTCATCTCGAGAATCAAAGCGTCTACCTTTTGGGAATAGACTTGTCGTCGCTGGTTTGTGAAATTTCCGATGAGCGATATGAATGCGAGATGCAAATGGCTTCCCCGAGCGACGCTATGCTGAAATGGTCTAAGGTTTTTAGCCGCACAGCAATTTAAGCGTACGTCAGAAGACATATGTTGCGGCCGAAGGACATTATCGATTAGGCATAACACTAAACGATAGACAAAAATGAGTGAAGGTCGGCGCTCCGATATGGCTAAATCGAGCAGGAAACGCAAAAATTCGTCATCCGCATTACCGCCAAAGGCAGTCAAAAAGAAAGTATTTCCAGTGCGTTATGTAGTATATGGCGTGGCTGTCCTCGCGTTAATTGGTGCGGGTTACGGTTTTTTTACCAGTCAGCAGGTAGAGGGCGCGTTCGACGCGCTGGCGGCGGCTGGAAAGGGAGAGTTGGAGCGTGTCGAGGAATTTCCGAGTGAGGGTCGCACACACCTCGCGGTGGGAAGTGAAATAAGCTATGGGACGCATCCTCCCACATCGGGCCCGCACTATCTTCAATGGATCAACCCGGGTTTTTACGAGACTTTGAAGGGATGGAGTAATCTAGTTCATTCGCTCGAACACGGCATGATCGTAATCTACTATGATCGACCAGCAGATGAAGCGTTGGAGACGCTCAAAAGCTGGACCAGCCTGTTTACGGGTCCTTGGAGCGGGATCGTCATGGTTCGTAAAGTGGGTCTCGGATAGAAACTAATTCTCACCGCGTGGCGGCGAATGTTGCGCCTCGAGCGCTTTGAGATTGAGGCTGCTGCTGCCTTTATTAATGCCTATCGTGGCCGGGGTCCCGAGAACCCGGTTCGATAACGACGGAATACCCCAATTCCATAAGTACTGCTGACCTTGATCTGTTTTTCATTTATGCAATCGACAATTTCACGCTCTGGATCGGGAGCGTTTTTGATTTTGTCCTCCTGCGGGAAAGAACTGCAAAGAGCGCTCACAACACTTTTGAGAACCTAAGCAATATTGATAGAGATTTGTGTTTCATGAGGTTTGAAATTTTCCGCGAACACCAGTTGCCGTTGGGCTNCANNCGCACTTTCTACTTCTAATACTGACCNAGCATTCAAGGAAATGGGTCGCCTGATTNTTGGTGGCTTTTTTCCTTTGGNACGCCTAGTGGACGGTCATTCCGCTGGCNGCATCGCAAGGGCACGGCTGAGTTCCGTATTGTTGGGCGAGGNTCACAANGCAGTCGATCTCTGGGGACTACCTAGCTGCTCAAGNGACCTTTGAAGGCTTTTAATGCGTCGATCTGGTCGGCGACCGACACAATATCTGTGCTAGACGTGTAGAGAGTGACATCAGTCGCGCCAATACTGCGCCATGCTTGCGCGGCGCGGGCCCAAGAATCCGGGTCACGTTGCGTTGTGCGGATCCAGCACTCGACACCGAAACCGGCGATATCGCGGCCTTCAGTGTCGAGATAGCCACGCAATTTATCGAGCCGCGTTTTCACGGCCTCGTCAGGCTTGCCGAGTGGAATCCAGCCCGCACCGAATTTCGCTGCACGTTGTAACATGGCTTCTGCTGATCCGCCGAACCACAGGGGAATGGGGCGTTGAATTGGGCGCGGGTTTAGGCCGACCCCGTTAAGCGTGTGATACTCCCCATCGAAGTCGACGACAGCTTCGGTCCACAGATGGTTCAAAACTTCCAATTGTTCGGTCTGGCGCGAACCACGAGTTTTCCATTCTTCGTTTAGGGCCTCGTACTCTGCCGCATTCCAACCGACACCGACGCCGAGATCCAACCGGCCGCCAGAAAGAAAGTCCACCTCTGCGGCCTGTTTTGCCACTAGGGCTGTCTGCCGCTGTGGCAGTATAAGTACGGCGCTACGCAGCCTTACCCGCACTGTGATCGCTGCTAAATAGCCCAAGGTTACGAAAGTTTCGTGGAATGCATCGCCGATATCGTAGGGTCCCACGAAATCTGGTCGGGAGTTTCGGTCGACACCGAGGACGTGGTCCGGCACATCGATATAGTCGTAGCCGATCTCTTCCACGGCTTGTGCCCAATCCCGTATCGCTGAGGGGTCCTGGGCGAAGGCGCGAGTTGGTAGAAAGGCACCCAGAGGCATTGCGAACTCCGTCGGGTATTAATTTTTTGGCAGGGTAGCAAGAAACCTATCAATTTTGGTCTGAACGACCAACTCGCTCAAGGTTGGTACATGACCGGCATCGGGCACTGTCAACTGTTGTAGGTTTGGTCGGATCATCGCCATTTTCTCGAAAGTCTCCGCGGACAGCATATCGGATAGGGCGCCACGGATTGCCAACGTCGGCACCTCACCAAGGGCGTTAAACAATGGCCAGAGGTTCGGAATTGGCGGGCCTTCGCTCAAAATGGCGGCCAAGCGAATATCCCAATCGAAATGAAGTTTACCATTATTGCCTTCACGCCAGGTAGCTTGCGCGGCGTCTCGCCAACCCTGTTCCGTATCAAATTTCAGGTGAGGAAAATTTTGCCTAAGGTCTTTGACAGCGCTATCCCAGTTTCCATGAGGCCGGTCGGTGCTAATGAAATCTATGATTTTATCCAACCCGCCATTTGGAATTTCCGGTCCAATATCGTTCAGCACAACCCCGACGAGAGTTGTTGGCATCGCGGCCCCCATGCCCATCGCGAGTAATCCCCCGAGTGAAGTACCAATCACGATGACGCGGCCTATACCTGTGACGGCCAAAAGGTGCCGAATATCATTGAGATAGATAGTCGGTAAGTAGGATTTTGCTGTTGGATCGTATTCTGACTCACCACGTCCACGATAATCGGGACAGATAACGCGCCGCTTTTTTGAAAGTCGTGACGCTTCTCTGTGAAAGTCCTTGGAGTTGCGCGTTAAACCTGGCAGGCAAAGAAGGGGAGTCGTCGAGCCATCCGGATCACCGTAGTCGCGGTAGTAGAGGGTTAGACCATCCTGTGTTTTGTAGCGACGTTCATAGTAACCGGCCATCTAAAGAAGGCTATCAGTCGCGAGCTAGCAGGGGTAGAGGCATTTGTGACTAATCCCCGTGTTCGGTTCGCTGGATAACCGCTCATTTTCCCGACCGATCCAGTTGATCTGGAAGCTTTAATTCGCTGTTCTGCGTCGATTGCCGCAGGCGCTAAAGAATTTTGCGGTCAAACGAAGGCTCTCGCGTGCAGCATGACGACCCGCTATTTTCATTTGCCCGACTTCAAGGGAACCAGTAAAGCCTTGTATTCTAGAGTTTTTTGCTGCATGACCTGTTTGGCATGCTAAGAGCTTCCGGAGTGTTGGCCAATAACGCGCAATTTGGAATTCCGTATATCGGTTGCTGATTTTATTGGGTAACGTTAATTTTGCGTCGAGTTCGTTGGGGGCGAGAGGGAGAGAAAAAATGTTTAGTGGATCACTCGTGGCCTTGATTACGCCGTTCCAGAACGGTTCGATCGATGAAAACGGCTTCCAATCTTTTGTGGAATGGCAGATCAGCGAGGGCACTAACGGTCTGATTCCGACTGGTACAACGGGGGAATCGCCGACGCTAAACCATGAAGAGCACAAACGCGTCGTTGAACTTTGCATTGAAACGGCAAAAGGTAAGGTTCCGGTCATTGCTGGAACTGGGTCGAATTCGACCGAAGAAGCTATCGAACTGACCAAGCACGCCAAAATTGCGGGCGCGGACGCGGCGTTAGTTGTGACCCCTTACTACAACAAACCAACCCAGGAAGGGCTTTACCAACACTATAAGATGATCGTTGATGAAGTCGATTTGCCGGTTGTCATATACAACATTCCGGGTCGCTCGGTCGTCGACATGTCGGTAGAGACGATGGCGCGTTTGGCGAAGCTACCGAACATCGTTGGCGTAAAAGATGCGACCTGCGATCTGGCGCGGCCGCTTCAATCGCGTGTCGCGATTGAAGAAGAGTTCTGTCAGCTTTCCGGCGAGGACGCTACGATTGGGGCCTTTCTTGGCCAAGGCGGTTACGGCTGCATTTCGGTTACTGCGAATGTGGCGCCGCATCTATGCTCGACGCTGCATAGATCTTGGCAGGGACGCGATATGGACACGTTCTCAGAAGTGCGCGATCAGTTGATGCCTTTGCACGATGCCCTGTTCTGTGAGACGAGCCCTGGCCCAGTAAAATACGCAGCAAGTCTGCTGGGCAAATGCAACGATTTTTGCCGGCCGCCGATTGTGCCCATTGCAGAGAGCAGCAGGACGGCCGTCCGTGACGCAATGGTCTCGGTTGGATTGCTCAACTGACGCCATGCCCGGGAAATCGTCGGGAAGTGGCCCCGTCGCGCAGAACCGGCGCGCACGCTTTGATTATTTCATCGACGAACAGATCGAAGCTGGCATCATCCTTCAGGGAACCGAGGTAAAGTCACTTCGGCAGGGGCAGGCGAGCCTGTCGGAGTGTTGGGCGGGGCCGAGCGAAGGCGAGTTGTGGTTAAACAATTGCTTTATTCCTGAATATAATAATAGCGCGCGGTTCAGTAATCACGAGGCGCGCCGTCCCCGTAAGCTGTTGCTGCACAAACGTGAAATGCACCGTTTGATCGGGGCTGCGAACCGGCAAGGTGTGACGATCGTGCCGATGTCGATCTATTTCAACAAGCGCGGAATCGCCAAAGTGATGCTGGGGTTGGCTCGTGGCAAGCGTCAGGTCGATAAGCGGCAGACCACCAAGGACCGGGATTGGCAACGTCAGAAGGCGCGGGTTATGCGCGAACGCGGTTGACTATTCCCACGAAGACGTCGTGAAACATCGTTTTTGTCAATCGGCCAGTGTTCGTGTTGTAGCGCGAGCAGTGGTAGCTGTTGGCAAGGGTTACCCCGCTCGGGAGTTCGTGAAACGCGCCGTGCCCGAACTTCCAATCCTTTTGTCGTAATCCCTCGCTGCGCAGGATTGAGGCGTGCGATACAGTACCGAGTGCCAGTATGACGCTTAGATTTGGCATGCTGGTGATTTCCGTTGTCAAATAGTCACGGCAGGTGTTGATTTCGGCGCCAATCGGCTTGTTCTGTGGTGGCACGCAGCGGACAGCGTTTGTGATGCGACAGTTTACCAGTAATAGGCTGTCTTCGGGGTCTTCGGCGTAGTCGCCGATGGCGAGCCCGAAATGCAGAAGGGTTGGATACAAGAGTTGACCAGCATAATCGCCCGTGAACGGGCGACTAGTGCGGTTGGCACCGCGAAGACCGGGTGCTAACCCGACAATGAGAAGTGTTGCGTCGAGAGAGCCAAAGCTATCGACCGGCGCGTTGTGCCAATCAGGCCAACTGGCTCGATTGTCTTCTCTAAAGCCGACGAGTCGGGGGCAGAGGGAACAATCCCGGCCCGGGAACGTGTCCGTCATAAGTCTGCGCTTCAGACGGTCGTGACGATTGGACCGTCGTCGTACTCGTCTTCGTCGCTCATCAGATCGTCTTCGTCGCTCATCAGATCGTCTTCGTCGCTCATCAAATCACCCGGTTGCACCACATTCATCTCATCCCCGTCGCTGTCTGGTCGCCCGTGTTTGCGGGCGATTTCCTCCGACAGATCCATCAATTCGACGAAATTGTCCGCTTGGCGCCGTAGTTCGTCAGCGATCATCGGCGGTGACGACTTCACTGTGCTAACAACCGTGACCCGAACTCCTTTACGCTGGACCGCCTCGACTAGTCGACGGAAATCGCCATCGCCAGAAAACAGGACGACATGGTCGATGATACTCGCCATTTCCATGACGTCGACGGCGAGTTCAATGTCCATATTTCCTTTGATCTTTCGCCGTCCGTGATTGTCAGTGAACTCCTTTGTCGGCTTGGTGACCATCGTATAGCCGTTGTAATCAAGCCAGTCGACGAGGGGCCTGATTGGCGAATACTCTTGGTCTTCGATCAGCGCTGTATAATAAAAGGCCCGGATGAACCTCGCGTTCTCACCAAAAATGCTCAAGAGGCGCTTGTAGTCTATATCAAAACCGAGCGCCTTTGCCGCCGCGTAAAGATTAGCGCCATCAATAAACAGTGCGATTTTTTCATCTTTGTAGAAGCTAAAAGTCATTTTTTATTACCTTTGAGAAAACAAGTATTAAATATCGCCGCTAGATTTTTTATATGTTTGGACAAAAGCGAGTTCGTACAACGATGGTAAAATATTTATGGCACAAGTACTAGCTGGGCAATAGGGGTCAAATCTTTTGCATTTTATTACGGATTTTTAATCCGGTAGAGAGTAGAAATTTGTCCCAAAAACCGGCAATTTTCTTGAATTAATGCAGCATTTTGGCTATATTTTTCGGCTCGCGTCGCCCGGACGGAAGTGGAGATTAAGAATATGGCTCGAGTTACTGTAGAAGATTGCGTAATGAAGGTCCCAAACCGATTTGAACTGGTCGTTCTCGCGGCGCAGCGCAGTCGGACAATTTCTGCTGGCGCGCCTTTGTCGATTGATAGAGACAACGACAAGAACCCGGTGGTCGCACTACGCGAAATTGCTGACGAAACCATCGAACTCGAAGAACTTGAGGATAACGTCATCCGCGGCATGCAGAAGCATGTCGAAATCGACGAACCGGAAGATGAAGATCCAATCGAGTTTATGGCTGGTGCTGCCATGGTGGGTGAAACAGATGGGATCAACGATGATGTCGCTTCAACGGTCAAAGCACCGCAGGCAACCGAGGCGCTGCAAGAAAAGCATTAGCGATGCGCGCGTGATGGAGTAAGGCCGCATGCTGCGGCAACATGAGCTTATAAAGCGTGTGAAGAGTTACGATCCCGGCGCGGATGTAAATGCCCTCAATCGTGCCTATATTTTTTCTATGGAAGCCCACGGAGCGCAGAAGCGTGCCTCCGGCGACCCCTATTTTTCCCATCCTGTCGAAGTGGCCGGCATCCTATCGGATAAGAAGCTTGATTGTGATTCTATTATCACCGGTTTGCTGCATGACACAGTCGAGGATACGGTCGCGACCATGGAGGATATCCAAGGGCTGTTCGGCGAAGATGTTGCGCGGTTGGTCGACGGCGTTACCAAACTAAGCCAGATTGAGACACTGTCCGACAGGGCCAAGCAAGCCGAAAACTTCCGCAAGCTCTTGCTGGCAATGTCCGAGGATATCCGTGTCCTGCTGGTCAAGCAGGCGGACCGGCTGCACAATATGCGGACGTTGGAATTTATCCGCAGTGAAGATAAACGTGCGCTGATTGCGCGAGAGACGATGGATATCTACGCGCCGTTGGCCGAACGGATCGGCATTCTCGACTGGAAGGAGGAGTTAGAGGATCGGGCCTTTGCTGAATTGAATGCCGATGCCCGCATGTCCATTGTGAAACGCCTTCAGTATCTGCGTGAAAAGGGTGGTGATTTGATAGGGCGGGTCACTTTGGAACTAACCCAGACCCTTGCTGACTGCGGCGTTAAGGCTGAAGTGACCGGTCGTGAAAAGTCGCCTTATTCTATCTGGCGCAAGATGCGGCGCAAGAATATTGGCTTTGAGCAACTCTCCGATATCATGGCTTTTCGTGTCGTCGTAAGCCAAATTCAGGATTGCTACCAGGCGTTAGGTGCAATTCACGGGCATTACCGGGTCATACCAGGGCGCTTCAAGGACTACGTCTCAATCCCTAAGCCGAACGATTATCGCTCCCTGCATACGAGCGTGTACGGTCCAGAAAACCAGCGCATCGAAATCCAGATCCGCACGCACGAAATGCATCAGGTGGCGGAACTTGGCGTTGCGGCTCACTGGCAGTTCAAGCAGAATGTTATGACGGACGGGCGGCAATTTCGATGGCTCCGTGAGTTGCTAGAAATTCTGGAGCATGCGGAAGCGCCAGAGGAGTTTCTTGAACACACCAAATTGGAGATGTTCTCCGATCAGGTCTTTTGCTTCTCGCCGAAGGGCGATTTGATGGAGTTACCGCAAGGCGCCTCACCGGTTGATTTTGCCTATGCGGTGCATACGGAAATCGGAGACACTTGTGTAGGCGCGAAAATTAACGGCCAGGAAGCTCCGTTGCGCACTGAATTGAAGAATGGCGACCAAATTGAGATTTTGACAGGGTTGGATCAGTCGCCGTCGCCCAGTTGGGAGAGCTTCGTCGTCACGGGCAAAGCGCGCGCTTGCATTCGTCGTTTCGTGCGTTCGCAGACACGCGAGCAATACAATCGTCTCGGTCAGGAGATCATTGAGAAGGCTTTCCGTCGGGAAGGCCGCAAGGTTACTAAGAAGACTATGACGAGCGTTCTGTTGAAGCTATCCTGTCGTACGGTTGACGACCTATTGGTCGCTGTCGGCCAGGGGCGTTATACTGGGCAGGACGTATTTGCGGCGGCTTATCCACGGACGGGGAGGAACCGTCAGCGCGCTGCTCCAATTAGCGGAGACGGCAAAGGAATTAGTGAATATGCGGTGCCGATCCGGGGTTTGATCCCCGGCATGGCGGTTCATCTGGCGGTCTGCTGCCATCCCTTGCCTGGCGACCAGATCGTTGGCATTGTTGCGACGGGTAAGGGCATTACAGTTCATACTAGTGACTGCGAAACTCTCTCGAATTTCATCGAGATGCCCGAGCAATGGGTCGATGTCCAATGGGAGGTCGGCGCCGAAGATGCCAGTATCCATGTTAGCCGTATTAATGTGATCCTGGCTAATCGGCCCGGCTGTCTCGCAGCTATGACTGCCGTGATAGGGCGATATAAGGGTAACATCTCGAACTTGAAGATCACCGACCGTTCGAAAGATTTCTTTGAAATGCAAATCGATATCGAAGTGAGTGATGTCCAGCACCTCACTAATATCATCGCCGGCTTGCGAGCCGATTCGGCTGTCGGTTCAGTTGAACGGACTCAGAGATAGTGACCAGTGCGGTATTGGTTTCGCTTTTCTCTTGTAAACTGGCTCTTCATCCATCTATTTGACTGCTTTAAGCCTGTTTTTGAGCCTCATGTGGCGCGTTCCTCAGCCCACAGGGAGTTCGCGACTCGTAGTTCAATGCGGGAGGTTGTTAGGCGATGAAAGGTAAATTGCGTCTTGGTGTCAATATCGATCATGTGGCGACAATCCGTAATGCACGTTCTGGTGTTTTTCCGGACCCTGTTAGGGCAGCTAAGCTAGCTTTGGCAGCTGGCGCTGACGGTATTACGGCGCATCTTCGCGAAGACCGGCGCCATATTCGCGACGATGATATCCGTCGAATTAGCGAAGATCTCGACAAGCCGCTAAATCTTGAAATGGCGGCGACGGAAGAAATGCTCGAAATTGCACTGCGGTATAAACCGCACGCGACTTGTATAGTGCCTGAGAAACGCGAGGAGCAAACGACGGAAGGCGGCCTTGATGCGATAGGGGGGCATAATCATTTGCTTCCCTACGTTCGTCAGATGTCGCGCGCCGGCATCCGTGTCTCGCTGTTCATCGAACCCGAACGCGCACAATTGGATGCTGCCGTGGCGTTGGGTGCGCCTGTGGTTGAGCTGCATACGGGAACATATGCAGAGCTCGACGGAGATGCGAAAAGCACCGAGTTGGCGCGGATCGCGGCTGCCGCGGCGCACGCTGAAGCGATTGGGCTTGAATGTCATGCTGGCCACGGTTTGACCTACGACAATTTAGCTCCGGTCGCTTCGATCACGAATGTCGTTGAACTCAATATCGGGCATTTTCTGATAGGAGAAGCGGTCTTCAGTGGCCTAGACAACGCGGTCCGACGCATGCGCTCGCTAATGGATAAGGCGCGTGCCGAAGTGGAAGGTATTCGGAGCGCATGATCATTGGTCTTGGCACGGATCTGCGCGACATCAAACGTATTGTAAATATTTTAAAACAGTTTCCAAAGCGCTTCGAAAACCGAATTTTTACGAAACAGGAGCAGGAGCGTGCGGAACGCCGTCCGCACAATCGCGCCGGTCGTTACGCACAAATGTTCGCCGCAAAGGAGGCCTGTTCCAAGGCTCTCGGCACTGGTTTCCGTAAGGGTGTTTATTGGCGTGACATGGAAGTTATCCATCTACGGTCGGGCAAGCCGACTTTAGAACTGCGTGGCGGGGCGCTGGCACGCCTGCAAAAATTGACGCCGGATGGTATGCGCGCGCAAGTCGAATTGTCGCTCACTGACGAATCCGGCTTAGCCAATGCAGTTGTTATAATATACGCCATTCCCAACTCTTTGGAAGCATAGCGCATTCCCTTTACGCCGTGTACGCTCTTGACACGATTGAGTGGCGCCGACCATAAAACCGCGCGAGAAACCCGGGAA